>CAUVMS010000013.1:0-33036 GCA_963552815.1 uncultured Actinomyces sp.
TCCTCCCCCGTCTTCGGCGTCGAGGTGCCGGTCCTGCCGCACCCGGCCGCTGAGAAGGACAAGGGCGCCGGCATCGCCATGTGCTGCACCTTTGGCGACACCACGGACATCGACTGGTGGCGCGACCTGCAGCTGCCGCTGCGCGCCATCCTGCGCAAGGACGGCCGTATTGAGACCGAGACGCCCGAGTGGATCACCTCCGAGGCGGGCCGCGAGATGTACGGGGCCATGGCCGGCAAGACTGCATTCTCCGCCCGTGAGGCCGTCGTGGCGCGGTTGGCGCAGACCGGTGAGATGCACGGTGAGCCCGTCAAGACGGTGCGTCAGACGAACTTCTTCGAGAAGGGCGACAAGCCCCTGGAGATCGTCACCTCCCGCCAGTGGTACATCCGCAACGGCGGCAAGGAGTGGACGAACCCGGTCTCCGGCACCGACCTGCGTGACGAGCTGCTCGAGCGCGGCCGCGAGCTCGATTTCCACCCCGACTTCATGCGCGTGCGCTACGAGAACTGGGTGCGCGGCCTCAACAACGACTGGCTGGTTTCGCGCCAGCGCTTCTTCGGCGTCCCCTTCCCGCTGTGGTACAAGGTCGGGGCCGACGGCGAGGTCGACTACGACGCGATCCTGACCCCGGACGAGTCCGAGCTGCCGGTGGACCCCTCCTCCGACGTCCCGGCCGGCTACACCGAGGACCAGCGCGGCAGGCCCGGCGGCTTCGTCGGCGAGCTCGACATCATGGACACCTGGGCCACCTCCTCCCTGTCGCCCCAGCTGGCCTCCGGCTGGCTGACCGATGAGGACCTCTTCGGCCGGGTCTACCCGATGGACCTGCGTCCGCAGGGCCAGGACATCATCCGCACCTGGCTGTTCACCTCGGTGGTGCGCGCGGATCTAGAGTTCGCGGCCCTGCCCTGGCAGAACGCCGGCCTGTCGGGCTGGATCCTGGACTCCGACCACAAGAAGATGTCCAAGTCGAAGGGCAACGTCGTCACCCCCATGGGCCTGCTGGAGCAGTACGGCTCCGACGCCGTGCGCTACTGGGCCAGCTCGGCCCGCCTGGGCCTGGACGCGGCCTTCGAGGAGACCCAGATCAAGATCGGCCGGCGCCTGGCCATCAAGGTCCTCAACGCCTCCAAGTTCGCCCTGTCCATGGGGATCCCCTGGGACGCCGACGAGGCCACCATCGCCGCGGCCCCCGCCCCCTGCCTGGACGCCTCAGTGGTCAGCGAGCCGATCGACCGCGCGGTCCTGGCCGCGCTGGCCGACGTCGTCGACACCGCCACGGCCGCCTTCGAGGAGTTCGGGCACGCCCGTGCCCTGGAGGTCACCGAGTCCTTCTTCTGGACCTTCTGCGATGACTACATCGAGCTGGTCAAGGACCGGGCCAACGACTTCAGCGGCTCTCACGACGCCGCGGCCGTCCGCTCGGCACGGGCGACGCTGGCGATCGCGGTGGACACCTTCGTACGCCTGCTGGCCCCCTTCCTGCCATTTGCCACCGAGGAGGTGTGGAGCTGGTACCGCACCGGCTCGGTGCACCGGGCCGCCTGGCCGGAGCCGGCCGGTCTGCGTGAGGCCGCCGCCGGGGCCGACGCCGAGCTGGTCGCCCGCGCCGGAGCCGCCCTGGCGGCGCTGCGCAAGGTGAAGTCGGAGGCCAAGACGAGCCAGAAGACGCCGATTCTCGCGGTGAGGCTGGCCGTTGCCGCCGACCGGCCCGAGTACGCCGAGGCCATTGAGTCGGTGCGTGCGGACCTGACGGAGGCCGCCAAGGTGACCGGCCCCTTCACCGTGGAGCAGGTCGCCCAGGCCGCGGACTCCGAGTCGACCGACGGCGCCTCCCCGGTGACGGTGACCGCCGCCGAGCTCGGCGAGGCACCGGCCAAGCCGGCCAAGAAGAAGTGAGCCGCCAGCAACCGGCCTGGTGACGAACGGTGGCGCCATCCCAGGGCGGGGCGGCGCCACCGAGGAGGCGTATCCCGACGTGCGGGAGTGGGAGCTGGGTACCCCTTACTTCGAGGTACGCAACATCCACTTCTACGTCAACAAGTGCGGCTTCCACATCGTGGAGTTCTTCAACGAGCACCACCCCGATACCTCCGACCCCAGCATGGACAAAGAGCTCTCCTTCCGCTTTGTCAAACGCGTGGAGCGCTCGGAGTAGAGAGTCCTGCCGGCTCTGGCTTAATCCCGGCAGCACGCCGTGGACCCGTGGTCAGTGAGGACGGCGGGCATGAGCGTGCGGCGCTCGACCGGTGCAGGCTCTCCCCTCAGACGGGTCAGCAGCAGGGAGCCCGCGGCCGCCCCCATCGCCTCACGGTCCACACTGAGCTCGCTGAAGGCCTCACCCTGGCGGTCGCGGTACTCCGTGACCCCGAGGGTGAGCACGGACAGGTCCGCGGGGATGGACAGCCCGTGGGCCTGTACCGCGCAGGCGAGCCCCACCAGGGCGGCCGGGTTGTTGGAGATGACGGCAGTGCACCCGTCCACGAGGCCGTCGGCTCCCACGACGTCACCGCCGGCCAGTGCCAGCTCCGGCACCTGGCGCACCAGGACGTCCACCGCCAGCTCACCGGCGGCGCGCAGGAGCTCATGCGTCTGGTCCTGGCGCGCGTGGGAGTCGTCATGGGCGGTCTCCCGCATGAGCGCGACGACGCGCCGGTGCCCGAGGCCTGCCAAGTGCGACACGGCCGCATGTGCCATCTGTGCGAAGTCGGTGTCCACGCCCGGGGTTCCACCGCTGAGGCCCGAGGTTCCAATGAGGACGGTGGGGATCTTCTCCTCCAGGAGCATCTTCTCGCGCTCGTCGCCCTGGGCCACGTCCATGAGGACGACACCGCCCAGGGATCCCGAACGGACAAGCGCCCGCAGCTCGATCAGCGGCGCCTGGGACTTCATGACCGGGATGACAACCTGGATCCCGCTGGGCTCCAGCGCCCGGCGCACGCCGTCGACGTAGTCGAGGTCGTTGGCGTCGATGGTCGAGCGTTGCCGTCGGAACAGGACCCCCACGGTGCGCAGCACCGGCGAGGCCAGTGATCTGGCAGCGGTGTTGGGGTGGTAGTCGAGCTCGCGCACGGCCCGCATGACCCGCTCGCGGGTACTGGAGCGCGTCGAGCGCTGGCCGGTCAGGACATAGGTGACGGTCGAGGGCGACACGCCTGCCGCCCTGGCCACGTCAGCGCGAGTCGCCGCCATCAAGTCCTCCGATGGGCATCTCCAGCCAGCAGGCGCCGTGAGGTGGTACGACGACGGAGCCCGCCCCTCCCCGTTCGGCCGGGTACCAGGAGGTGATGAGAAGCGTGCGGGCTCCCTCGATCGTCACCGGATGCTCGGTGGTGTTGAGGGCGACGCCGGTCACTCCATTGCGCAGGAGCAGGACCCCGGGTCCGGCCTGCAGCCATTCCACCGTCCCGCGCCCGAGCCCACGCTCGCGGCGCAGGGTGATGGCCCGACGGTACAGGGTGAGGGTGGAACCCTCCTGCCCTTCCTGGGCCTGGGGTGAGTACTCGCCCCAGCCCTCGGGCTGGGGCAGCCAGGTGCGGCCGGTGGCGTTGTAGCCGTATGAGGCCCCGTCCCGCGTCCAAGGCAGAGGGACTCGGCAGCCGTCGCGTCCGGGCACGAGGTGGTTGGTTCGCTCCCACAAGGGATCCTGGCGGGCCTCGTCCTCCATGGTGGTGTGCTCGGGCAGTCCCAGCTCCTCGCCCTGGTAGAGGTAGGCGCTGCCGGGCAGCCCCAGCATGAACAGGGTCGCGGCGCGCGCCCGGGCCAGGCCGAGCTCGGCGTCGGGCTGAGGGTCCTTCGGTCCGATCCCGGGATCGGTATCCATGTCGGCGGGGTAGGCCAGGCGGGAGGCGTGGCGTACGACGTCGTGATTGGACAGCACCCAGGTGGCCGGGGCCCCGACGGCACCGTACTCGGCCAGGGAGACGTCGATGACGCGGCGCAGCTCAGCGGCGTCCCACCCGGCGATCAGGAAGGGGAAGTTGAAGGCCTGACTCATCTCGTCGGCGCGCACGTACAGGGCGGCGTCCGCCTCGGTGGGCACCCAGGCCTCGGCAACCATGAGGATGTCCGTGCCGATCTCGTCCAGGACGCGGCGCCACTCGCGGTAGATGTCGTGAACCCCGGGCTGGTTGAAGGCGGGGCCGACGTCGGGCAGCTTCTCTCGGGCGGCGGCGTCCTCGCCCTCCGATGTGATGACGTTCCACCGGTCCGGGCCGAGGTCGTCGTCGGGCAGTCCCTCGGCCTTGACCAGTCCGTGGGCGACGTCGACGCGGAACCCGTCGATGCCGCGCTCCACCCAGAAGCGCAGGAAGGTGCGGAAGTGCTCGTGGACGTCCTGATTGGACCAGTTGAAGTCGGGCTGCTCGGCGGCGAAGAGGTGGAGGTAGTACCAGTCTCGGTCCTGGCTGCGACCGGTGAGAGGCTCGACCGGCTGCCAGGCCGGCCCACCGAAGAGCGAGCCCCAGTTGTTCGGGGCGCCGTCGTCGCTGTGGCGGAAGATGTAGCGGTCGCGCTCGGAGGAACCAGGCGCTGCCTCCAGGGCGGCCCGGAACCACTCGTGCTGGTCGGAGGAATGGTTGGGGACCATGTCGATGACCACGCGGATGCCGGCCTCGTGGAGGTCGGCGATGAGAGCGTCGAGGTCCTCCAAGGACCCGTACTCGGGGGCCAGGTCGAAGTAGTCGGAGACGTCGTAGCCGGCGTCGACCTGGGGTGAGGGATAGAACGGTGAGAGCCACACGGCGTCGACGCCGAGCGCGGCCAGGTGGTCGACATGCTCCCGGATCCCCTGAATGTCGCCGATCCCGTCGCCGTTGGCATCGGCGAAGGAGCGGGGATAGATCTGGTAGATGACCGCGTCGCGCCACCAGGCATCGGTGTCTGTTCGCGGCGGGAGGCTCTGGGAACTGGAGTCGTCGGTCAAGGTCATGGGCGGATCCTGGTCGGGCCGCGGCGCTGCGGCGAGGTGAGGGCTAAGAACTCAGACGTCATCTGCGGGGCGGCTTGGTGCTGCCGCCCCGCAGAGAGACGCTGTGATGTGCGAACCCTATAGCGGTTCGGGCTCAGGCAGCGTCGTCGTCACTGCTTGAGACCACCGGCGGCCAGACCCGCCACGATGCGGCGCTGGAAGAAGAGCACCATGAGAACCAGTGGCAACGTCATAATGACGCCGGCCGCCATCTGAGAGCCGAAGGGCGTGTTGAACTGGGAGTCGCCAGTGAACTTCGACAGCAGCACCGTGGCCGGCTGCATCGAGGGGTTGATGATCATCGTGACGGCCACGAGGAACTCGTTCCAGGCGCCGATGAAGATGATGATGGCGGTGGTGAAGATGCCCGGAGCGGCCAGCGGGAGGATCACCTTGCGGAATGCCTGGCCGGGGGTGCATCCGTCAACCATAGCGGACTGCTCGAGCTCCTGGGGCATCTGCCGGAAGAAGCTCGTCAGGTTCCACACCGCCAGCGGCAGAGAGAAGGACAGGTCCGGGATGATCATCGCCTGGTAGGTGTCCGTCCAACCCCAGGCGGCGAAGTTCTTCAGCAGGGGCACGATGATGGCCACGAGCGGGAACATCGAGGTGGCGATGATGAGGAGCATCAGCAGGCCCTTGCCCCGGAAGTCCAGACGCGCCAGGGCGTAGGCGGTGAAGGTCGCCACGGCCAGTGCCACGACCGTCACGACGATCGAGACGATGAGGGAGTTGATGAGGCCGTTGGCGAAGTCGTTCTTCGAGGAGAAGACCGCCTTGTAGTTCTCGAAGGAGGGGTGGCGGGGCCACCAGCTGTTCTCGAAGATCTCACTGTCGGGGCGCAGGGAGGAGACCAGCATCCAGTAGAAGGGCGCCAGGCAGTAGATGACGATGAGGACGATACCGACGGTGGAGAAGAGGCTTCCCCAGTCCCTCTTGGTCTTGCGAACCGGTACAGCGGTGGAGGTGCTCATGCCTGCTGGCTCCTTTCAGTAGCCGTCTGGGAGGCCGGGGAGGAGGAGCCGGAGCGCTTGAAGAAGGCGCTGACCGGCAGCTTGCGCTCATTGCGCTTGCGCCGAGCCTCGTCGTTACCGCTGAGGTCGGTGTTGGTGATCTTCAGGAAGGCGATGGCGAAGACGAAAACATAGAGGAACAGGATGAGGGCGTAGGCCGCGGCACTGCCGTAGCGCGAGTTGGAGCTCTCGTCCTGAACCAGCATGGAGAGGGTCTCCACACTGCTCTTCCTGGGGCCGATAAGGATGTAGGGCAGGTCGAACATGCGCAGAGCGTCCAGGGCCCGGAAGACCACAGCCACGACGAGCGCGGGCTTGACCAGCGGCAGGGTGATGGAGGTGAAGCGCTTCCAGGCGCTCGCGCCGTCGATCTTGGCGGCCTCGTAGACCTCGTCGGGAATGAGCTGGAGCCCTGCCAGGGTGAGCAGCCCGATGTAGGGCGCCGTCTTCCACACGTCGGCGATGATGATGGCCGCCTTGGCGCTCAGGTTCCCCGAGGCCCACATGACGTGCTGGCCCAGGATCGCGTTGGCGACGCCGTTCTGGTTGAAGATCCAGCCCCACAGGATGGCGGAGACGGCAGTGGGGATCGCCCAGGGGACGAGGATGGAGGCGCGCACGATGCCGCGTCCCTTCATCGCCTTGTGCATGATGAGCGCCATGGCCACACCGAGGATGGTCTCCAGGACCACGGTGACCACGCCGAAGAGAGTGGTGTTGTAGAAGGCCACCCAGAACCGTTCGCCTGCGCTGGAGAAGATGTCGGTGTAGTTCTTCAGACCCACGAAGGGCTCGGTGGTGGAGAAGAAGCCGTCGTCCTCCAGGCGGGGACGCCCAAAGAGCGACTGGTAGAGGGACTGGGCGATGGGGATAAGAATAACGATAGTCAGCACCAGCACCGTGGGTGAGATGAGCAACCAGGCCAGACGGGCCTGTGCCTTGGAGCTCTTGGACTGGTGATTGACGACTTGTTCGGAGTGCGTCGTTGTACTCATGACTGTCCTTTGACCGTCCTTATTGACTGTCCTAGCTGACATGACCGGTTTGTCTCAGGGGCGCCACTCGCGGCGGCGGCCGTTACCGTGGCCTTACCCCTCCAGCTTCTTCAGGTCGTTGCTCAGAGCAGCGATAACGTCTTTGGCCGCCTTACTCCCCGGCTGCTGGATCGCGGGGTAGATGTTGTCCTGGATCTTGGCGGTGACGTCTCCGTAGTAGACGACCTGAGGACGGCTCTTGGCGTTCTCGAGGCTCTTCTTGAGAATCGGCAGGTAGGGGAAGTCCTTGAGGAGCTCGGGATCCTCATAGAGGGAACCGAGGATCGGTGCGAGTGTCTGAGTTTCCAGCTGGTAGCGTTCGGAGTCCTCGTTGATCCACCACTTGACGAACTTCAAGGCGGTGGCCTTGTTCTTCGACCCCTTGGTGATGGCGCAGTTGTGCCCACCCAGGGTTGGTACGAAGTCCTTGCCATTGATACTCGGCAGGGCGGCGACGTCGAACTTCTCCGTCCCCAGCGCCTCGAGGTTGTTGGCGTACTGGTAAGGCCACTGACGATAGAAGAGAAGGTCACCCGCCTCGAAGGCGTTGCGGCCGTCCTCCTCCTTCCACTCCAAGGACTCCCTGGGAATGTAGCCCTGGGAGAAGCCGTCGGCGAGCCACTGGAGACCGTTGATGGAGTCCTGCGAGTTGACGACCACTTTGTTGTCATCGTCGTAGAACTCACCACCAGCGGTATGGATGAACTCGGCGGCGTTGCAGGTGAGTCCCTCGTACTTGGCGAACTGGCCGCCGAATCCGCCGATGCTCTCATGGCCGGGCAGCGCCCGGACCTTGTCGATGGCGACCTTGACCTCGTCCCAGGTCGTGGGGACCGAGACGCCGGCCTCCGCCAGGAAGTCCTTGCGGTAGTACATCATCGGGGCGTCGGTGACGAAGGGGACCGCGAAGAGCTTGTCCTTGTAGAGACCCGTCTGCCAGACGGGCTCGAGGATATCGTCGTTCTTGAGCTCGTCCTCGGGCAGCTCGACCACCCACCGGTTGGCGGCGAACTCGGAGACCCAGACGTTGTCCAGGGAGACGACGTCGTAGGCGTTGGAGTTGATCCTGGCGGCATTGACAAGGGAGGTGCGCTGCTGGTCGGCCTCGGCGGAGAGCTCGATGAGCTTGACCTCTTCGCCCGGGTTGGCCTTATTCCACTCGTCGATCCGGGCCTGAACCTTGCCCCCGGAGTTGTCCTTGCCCTGGACCCAGGTGATCGGTCCGGTGCCTTCAAAGGTGACGGGGCCGTCGTCGTTCCCGCTGGAGCTGGAGCAGGCCGCCACGGAGGCCAGCGCCGCCGCCAAGGCAGAGCCCTGGATGAACTGACGACGGGGTAGGGGTGTCATGCGTGTTTCCTCCTTGAAACTGTTCCGGAGCCCACCGGCTCCGTTCCGGAAGGACCCACAGTGTCGACGCGCGTCGACTTGGGCATGAGACTCACGTTACACATCTGTGACCGGCCGGTCAATCCGTTTCATCTTCGTTCCCTCCGTGCTTCAGAGGAACTCTCATCCCGAAGCACCCCACCGGACGTCACCGCCCCACGATCCCCGCAAGGCCGTCAGGCCTCGCCTGTGAAAACCTCCACAGCCGCCCCCTCCTTCTCTCACCTCAACGAAACGCCGCCTCTCAACTGGCCTGACACAATGAGCCCGTGAGCTCTCGATCCTCCTCGTCCCACGGCAGCAACAGGCCGTCGCGCTACCCCGGCCACATGGTTGGCGGGGTCTCCGGCACCGAGATCCCATTCCAGCCGGAAGCACACTGGTCGGTTCCATGGCTGCTCGCCGACCGCATCGCCCGCAGCGGCAACAAGCCGCTCGTGGCCCGCAAGTCCTCCCTGTCCGGGGACTGGCAGGAGGTCTCGGCCCGCACCTTCGGCGAGGAGGTGGCCCATGTGGCCGCCGGCCTCATCGGCATGGGGCTGGAAGCGGGCAGCGCCGTCGGCATCATGGCGCACACCTCCTACGACTGGTTCCTGCTGGACATGGCCATCGCCCGAGCGGGCCTGATCTCGGTACCCATCTATGAGACGAGCTCGGCCGAGCAGATCGAGTGGATCGTCTCCGACTCCAACGTGTGCATGGTCATCACCGAGAGCGGCACCCTGGCCGAGCTCGTACGCGGTGCCGTCGCCGAAGTCGGGCACCCGGTGGAGGTCCTCGCCCTGGACTTCGACGCCATCACCACCATCGTCCAGGCCGGCTCGGGCGTCAGCCCCTCACAGGTGGACCAGCGTTCCAGCGCCCTCAAGGCTGACGACATCTACTCCATCATCTACACCTCCGGCACGACCGGCCGTCCCAAGGGCGTCGAGCTCACCCACCGCAACGCCGTCGGCATTCCCTACCACGGGGTGCGTTACCTGCCCGGCGTCCTGTGGGGCGGTAACGTGCGCCTCCTGCTGTTCCTGCCGCTGGCCCACGTCTACGCCCGCTGTCTCCAGCTGCTGTCGCTGGCCGGGGAGGGCCTGCTGGGGCACACTCCCGACGTCAAGACGCTCCTGCCGGACCTGCAGTCCTTCGCCCCCTCCTACGTCCTGGCAGTCCCCCGCGTCCTGGAGAAGATCTACAACGCCGCGGACGCCAAGGCCGGGAGCGGAGCCAGGCTCAAGCTGTTCCGCTGGGCGGCCAAGGTCGCCATCACCTACTCCCGCGCCCTGGACACCCCCGCCGGCCCCTCCCGCTCTCTGCGGCGGGCGCACGCGGTCGCCGACCGTCTGGTCTTCCGCAAGATCCGGGCCCTCCTGGGACCCAACGCCCGTTTCATCGTCTCCGGCGGAGGACCGCTGGGGCAGCGTCTGGGCCACTTCTACCGCGGACTGGGGCTGGTCATCCTGGAGGGTTACGGCCTGACCGAGACGATCGGTCCGGTCAGCGTCAACACCGACTGGCTCAACAAGATCGGCACCGTCGGCCCGCCCGTGTGCGGCAACGAGATCCGCATCGGTGAGGACGACGAGATCCAGGTGAAGGGGCTGGGTGTGTTCTCCACCTACCACAACAACCCCGAGGCCACCGCCGAGTCCTTCACGACCGACGGCTGGTTCCGCACCGGCGACATCGGCGCCCTCGACGAGGACGGCTACCTGCGTATCACCGGGCGTAAGAAGGAGCTCATCGTCACCGCCGGCGGCAAGAACGTCGCCCCCACCCAGCTCGAGGACCGGCTGCGCGGCCACCCGCTCATCAGCCAGGTGCTCGTCGTCGGGGACGGGGAGCCCTTCATCTCCGCGCTCATCACGCTGGACAAGGAGATGCTGCCCCAGTGGCTGCGCAACCACGGGCTGCCGACGATGGACGTGGTCGAGGCCTCCACCCACCCGCAGGTGCTCGCCGCCCTGGACCGGGCCGTGGCGCGTACGAACCGCGCGGTCTCCCGGGCCGAGTCGATCCGCGCCTTCCGGGTGCTGACCACCGACTTCACCGAGGCCAACGGCCTGCTCACGCCCTCGCTGAAGGTCAAGCGCGGTCCGGTAATGGAGGCCCACGCCGACGTCATCGCGGACATCTACAGCTCCACGCGTAAGGGGCCACAGGAGTAGGCGTCATCATCGGCCTTCCCGGCCGGGCATACTTGCCACCATGACCAACTCCCCCACCTTCTCGGCCGACGCCGCCTCCTCCAGCCCGACCGGGGAGCACGCCACTGAGCTCCTGGTTCCGGTTCACGACGGTATGACGACGCCCTGGGCGCTGGCCGAGCGCGTTCGCCGCAATCCCGACGGCGGACTCATTGCCCGCAAGTCCCCGCTGGGGCGGCGCTGGCGGGAGATGAGCGCCGGCGCCTTCCGCACCCAGGTACGTGAGGTAGCTGCGGGGCTGGTGGCCAGGGGGCTCCGGCCCGGCGACGCCGTCGGCATCATGTCGCACACCTCGTATGAGTGGACGCTGCTGGACTTCGCTGCCTGGGAGGCGGGCCTGGTGGTGGTCCCCGTCTACGAGACGTCCTCGGCCGAGCAGGCCCAGTGGATCCTCACCGATGCCGGGGTGAGGCTCATCGTCGTGGAGAACGAGGCCATGGTCTCCATGATGGGAGCGCTGACTGCCACGGTCCCTGAGCTGGCGGATTTGCAGGTCCTGTGCGTGGAGCGCGAGGACGTCCTGGGGCTCATTGAGGCCGGCCGCGGCGTGGAGGACGCCGACCTCGATCGGCGCAGCGCGGCCCTGACCTCGCAGTCCCTGGCGACGATCGTCTATACCTCGGGCACCACGGGTCGTCCCAAGGGCGTCAAGCTCAGCCACGGCAACCTGGTGCACCTGTGCGTCAACGTCTGCCCGCACGTGCCCGAGGTCCTGGGCGGGGCCGAGGTCCGCTTCCTGCTCTTCCTGCCGCTGGCCCACGTGCTCGGCCGGTTCGTGGAGATCGCGATCGTGTGCTCGCACTCGGGCGTGCTGGGCCACGTGCCCGACGTGCGCAACCTCGTGACGGATCTGGGCTCCTTCCGACCTACCGCGGTTCTGGCGGTGCCGCGCGTCTTCGAGAAGATCTATAACGCCGCCGACGCCAAGGCGACCGGCGCCAGGCAGAAGATCTTCCGCCTGGCCGCCAAGACCGCGATCACCTACTCGCGGGCCCTGGACACTCCCGAAGGGCCCTCGCGCAGGCTGAAGGCGCAGCGCGCCGCCTTCGACCGCCTCGTCTTCTCCACCCTGCGCTCCGTCCTGGGTGGGCGGGTCAGCCACGTCGTGTCCGGCGGCGGGCCACTGGGCGAGCGCCTGGGGCACTTCTACCGTGGTGCCGGGGTCACCGTCCTGGAGGGCTACGGTCTGACCGAGACCATGGGGCCGTGCTCCGTCAACCTGCCCGGCGCCACTCGGATCGGTACCGTCGGCACACCGCTCCCCGGCTGTGCGGTCAAGCTGGGTGAGGACGGGGAGATCCTGGTGAGGGGCATCGGTACCTTCACCGGGTACCACAACAACCTCGAGGCCACCGCCGAGGCCTTCACCGACGACGGCTGGCTGCGCACCGGTGACATCGGTTCCTTCGAAGGCGCCGAGAGGTTTTTGCGGATCACCGGACGCAAGAAGGAGCTCATTGTGACCGCCGGCGGCAAGAACGTCGCCCCGGCCCCTCTGGAGGACCGGCTGCGGGGGCACCCGCTAGTCAGTCAGGTGCTCGTGGTGGGTGAGAACCGGCCCTGCATCGGGGCGCTCGTCACCCTGGATGCCGAGATGCTGCCGCTGTGGCTGTCCTCCCACGGGCTGGAGGAGATGACCGTCGTCGACGCCGCCCAGGACCCGCGGGTACGCGCAGCCCTGGAGCGGGCGGTGGCGCGGACCAATGAGGCGGTCTCACGGGCGGAGTCGATCCGCACCTTCGAGGTGCTGCCCACGGACTTCACGGTGGCCAACGGTCTGCTCACGCCCTCGCTCAAGGTGCGCCGTGCTGAGGCGGAGAAGCGCTTTGCGGCGGAGATCGAGGCGCTCTATACGCGCACCCCGCTTGTTCCCAGCACCACTGTGGCGCCATCGCAGGACTGAGAAGGACCGACGGCGGGGGTAGACGCCCGCTGGCTGCTGCGCGGGGGCGCCTCGATCAGCGGGCCATTTCCGGCCGGAGCCCCTCTCTGGTCGGCTATTGCACGAGGGTGGGGGTGTACTGGCCAGGGGTTGTCCGTACTGCAGGAGACCCGGACCTTCGTGGAGTACACCCGGCGGCCCGGACTACCTGGCGCGCTCAGCCTCGTGGCCGTCGCGGATCTCCTCGTGGTGCTGGATGACCTCGGCGACGATGAAGGCGAAGAACTTCTCGGCGAAGACCGGGTCGAGGCCGGACTCCTCGGCCAGCGCTCGCAGGCGCGCTACCTGCTCGCGCTCGCGCCCGGGATCGGCCGGCGGCAGGTCCAGCTCGGCCTTGAGCAGCCCCACCTGCTGGGTGCAGCGGAAGCGCTCAGCCAGAAGATGGACGAGGGCGGCGTCGAGGTTGTCGATGGTGGCGCGATAGACGGCCAGCTGCGGGGGAACGCCGTCCCGGCCCGCGCTCATGCGGTCCGGCTCCGCTCCCCCACCTTGGTGGTCGAGCTGAGCGTTCCCGATCCCGCCTGGTAGCGGGGCTTTCCGGTTCCCCGGACGGCGTCGGCGTCCACAACCACGCGTCCCACCTCGGGCAGGGAGGGAACCTCAAACATGGCCTGACCCAGGACCTCCTCCACGATGGAGGTCAGTCCACGAGCACCGGTCTTGCGCTCCAGGGCGAGGGAAGCGACCGCCTCGATGGCGGCGTCAGTCAGCTCGAGCTCGACGCCGTCAAGACTGAAGAGGTACTGGTACTGGGAGACCAGCGCGTTCTTAGGCTCGGTCATGACGCGCACGAGCTCGCGCACCCCCAGGTCCTGAACGGTGGCGATGACGGGCAGACGACCGATGAACTCGGGGATGAGGCCGAACTTGTGAAGATCCTCGGGACGCACCGGCGAGGTGAAGACGTCCTTGGACCCGGTGCCACCGACCAGCTGCGCACCGAAGCCCACCATCTGGGCGCCGGACTCCTTGCGCTGTCGCTGGCGCACGATCTCCTCGATTCCGGCGAAGGCTCCGGCGGCGATGAAGAGGATATTGGTGGTGTCGATCTCCAGGAACTCCTGGTGGGGGTGCTTGCGTCCACCACCAGGAGGCACGGAGGCCGTGGTTCCCTCGATGATCTTGAGCAGCGCCTGCTGCACGCCCTCACCCGAGACGTCGCGGGTGATGGAGGGGTTCTCCGCCTTGCGACCGATCTTGTCGATCTCGTCGATGTAGATGATGCCCTTCTCGGCGCGCTTGACATCACCGTCGGCGGCCTGGATGAGCTTGAGGAGGATGTTCTCCACGTCCTCGCCCACGTAGCCGGCCTCTGTCAGCGCGGTGGCGTCGACGATGGCGAAGGGAACGTCGAGGAGACGGGCCAGGGTCCTCGCCAGGTGGGTCTTGCCGGTTCCGGTCGGCCCCAGCAGGAGGATGTTGGACTTGCCCAGCTCCAGGCCGTCGCCCTCGGCCACGGCGCGCTCCTTGACCTGGACGCGCTTGTAGTGGTTGTAGACCGCCACGCTCATGGCCCGTTTGGCGGACTCCTGCCCGATGACGTACTGGTTGAGAAAGTCGAAGATCTCCTGGGGCTTGGGCAGCTCGAGGGGGACGCCGGCGCCCGACTCGCCCAGCTCCTCGTCAACGATCTCGTTGCACAGCTCGATGCACTCGTCGCAGATGTAGACACCGGGCCCGGCGATGAGCTTCTTGACCTGCTTCTGGCTCTTGCCACAGAAGGAGCACTTCAGCAGATCCACACTCTCAGCGTTACGTGCCACAGTTTCCTCCAGATTCGTCGTCGGTCCCCGTGCCCGGGGCGACCCTGCGTCAGCCTACGGGCTGACCCGGCAGGTACGCCGAGGACATGGCGGCGTGTCCAGTCCGCAATATGCCATCTTGAGCACCACGCTGTCAGCGTTTACGCCTCCCATTCTCACCACCCACCCGGTCGGTGCTCCCACCGGAAGCAGGCGGGAGCACCGCACCCGGCGACGGCGCCTCAGGAGGAGTGCGGAGAGGCCGGCGCCTTACGGGAGGTGAGCACCTGGTCCACGATCCCGTACTCCTTGGCGGCCACAGCCGTGAGGATCTTGTCGCGCTCGAGATCGGTGTGGATCTTCTCGCGATCCTGACCGGTGTGCGCGGCCAGGGTGTCCTCGAGCCAGGCGCGCATGCGGTCGATCTCGTTGGCCACGATCTCGATGTCGCTGGCCTGCCCCTGCATGCCCTCCATGGCGGGCTGGTGGATGAGGACGCGTGCGTTGGGCAGGGCCAGACGCTTGCCCGGGCTGCCGGCAGCCAGCAGCACGGCGGCGGCGGAGGCGGCCTGCCCCAGGCAGACGGTCTGCACCTGTGGCTTGATGTACTGCATGGTGTCGTAGATGGCCGTCAGTGCCGTGAACGATCCACCGGGGCTGTTGATGTACATGGTGATGAGGCCGTCGGGGTCCTGGGACTCCAGGACCAGCAGCTGGGCCATGATGTCGTCGGCTGAGGCGTCGTCGACCTGAACGCCCATGAAGACGATGCGGTCCTCGAAGAGCTTGGCGTAGGGATCCTGGCGCTTGAAGCCGTAGGCGGTGCGCTCCTCGAACTGGGGCAGCACGTAGCGGGCCTGCGGCATGGCGCCGGCCTGGCGGGCGACGGCCTCGAAGTAGGGACGGGTCGAGGACATGTCAGTTGTCTCCGTTCTGCTTGCCGATCTCCCGGCTGGAGCGCACGATGTGGTCGACGAAGCCGTACTCAAGGGCCTCCTGGGCAGAGAACCAGTGGTCCCGGTCGGAGTCGGCGATGATCTCCTCCACCGTGTGGCCGGTATTGGCTGCCGTGATCTCCGCGAGCTCCTGCTTCATCTTGATGATGAGGTCGGCATTGATACGAATGTCCGTGGCTGAGCCCCCGGCACCACCGGAGGGCTGGTGCATGAGCACCCGGGCGTGCGGGGTGAGGTAGCGCTTGCCCTTGGCGCCAGCCGACAGCAGGTGCTGCCCCATGGAGGCGGCCAGTCCCGTGGCCACGGTGGCGACGTCGGGCTGGACGTACTGCATGGTGTCGTAGATGGCCATACCGGCGGTCACCGAGCCGCCGGGGCTGTTGATGTAGAGGTAGATGTCCCGCTCGGGGTCCTCGGCAGCCAGTAGCAGCATCTGGGCGCAGATGGCGTTGGCGATGTCGTCACGCACCTCGGAGCCGAGCCAGATGATGCGCTCCTTGAGGAGGCGGTTGTAGATGGAGTCGGTCAGCCCCAAGCCTGCACCGGTGGCGTCGGCTGCCTGGGGCGGGGCGACCGCGGCGGGTGTATAGAGCTCGCTCACGTCAGTCCTCTCATGGTCGGTGTCGCCAACGCTAACGCGGCGCTCCCGTTCACCATGCCTGCCATGACGCCCTTTTCGCCCACGGCGCAGGTATGAGCCCCGAGGGCGTCGCAGGCCACAGGAGGACCAGACGGATGTCTCACCCCCCGTGCCACCACCCCTCGTCGCCGGCCTCATCATCGCCCTCGCCACCAGCGCCACCACCGTCACACGCAGCAGCCGGGCACCCAATACTCACGTGCGCCAAACCACAATCTTGTCACGACAAACAAATACGATATGGTTCTATCACCTATTTACGTCGATCTTCTCCGCCCACCCCGGCGGTGCGCGGTCCGAGGAGGAGTCCCTTGAGCACGAACCAGGCCCCGTCGCCCGACTCCACGCCCCCCTCCGACCGGCCCGCCTCCGAACCGTCCTCCTCAACCTCCGCCTCTCAGCAGCGCGGGACCCGTCAGGGCCCCGAGACCTCCCGCATGCAGGGCCACTGGCTGCTGGCCATGCTCGGCAAGAGAGTCCTGCGCCCGGGCGGCATCGGCCTGACCCGGCGCCTGCTGGAGGCCGCCGGGCCGACGTCGGCCGACCGCGTCATCGAGCTGGGCCCCGGAGTCGGACGGACCGCTGAGGTCCTCCTGGCCTCCCGGCCCGCCTCCTACAAGGGCGTGGACCCCAATCCCGAGGGGCGCGAGCAGGTCGCGGGCATCCTGGCCGCCCACTCCCGGCAGACCGACGCCGAGTACGTCGTGGCCGACGCCGCCCGCACCGGCCTGCCCGACGGCAGTGCGGACCTCGTCGTGGGCGAGGCAATGCTGACGATCCAGTCCGACGACCACAAGCGGGAGATCATCGCGGAGGTGGCCCGACTCCTGGCTCCCGGCGGCCGCTACGCGATCCATGAGCTGGCCCTGCGCGCGGACCGCTCCCCCGAGGAACTCGAGAAGATCCGCAGGAGCATCTCCCGCACGATCAAGGTCGGGGCACGCCCACTGACGGCGCCGGCCTGGGAGGAGCTGCTGCGCGAGGCCGGACTCGAGGTAACCTGGACCGGCACCGCCTCCATGAGCCTGCTCGAGCCCTCCCGCATCGTCGAGGACGAGGGAGTCCTGGGCGCCCTGCGATTCTGGCGCAACATGCGCCGCACCCCCGGGGCGCGCGACCGGGTCAACGCCATGAGACAGAGCTTCCGGCTCCAGGGCGAGGCCCTTAGCGCGATCGGCATGGTGGCGCGCAAGCCCGAGTCCCCCGCCCCGGAGGAGACGACGGCGCAGGCGGCCAGCGCCACCGAGGGGGCCGCGGGCACCAAAGACACCGCGGACGCGAGAGACGCCTCCGACCACGAGGCCCCGGCGTCATGACGGAGGCCGTAACGGACACCTCGGTCCGCGCGGGTGGGGCCGCGAGCCCGCAAAAGGACCGCAGCGAGCTCCGGCTGGAGCACGTGACGATGATCCGCCGGGGCCTGACCCTGGTGGAGGACCTGTCCGTGACAGTCGCTCCCGGACAAACCTTGGCAGTGACCGGCGCCTCCGGAACCGGAAAGACGACGCTGCTGCGGGCGATCTCGGGTCTGTCGGACACCGACGCCGGAAGCATCGCTCGCCCCGAGGGTCGCCTGTCCCAGGTGTTTCAGGAGCCGAGGCTCATGCCCTGGTACTCGGCCCATCGCAACATCTCCCTGGTGGTGGGTGGCCCGACGCCGGACCTGACGGCCGTCCAGTGGCTGGAGCGGGTGGGGCTCGCCTCGGCCGGTCACCTCCCGCCGGCCCGCCTCTCGGGAGGTATGCGGCAGCGGGTGTCCATCGCCCGGGCGCTGTCGACCGACCCAAGCCTGCTTCTGGTGGATGAGCCCTTCTCCGCTCTGGACCGCCCCCTGGCCAAGGCGCTGCGGGCCGATCTCATCGAGCTGCTCGCCGACCAGGACGTCGTCACCGTCTGGGTCACGCACGACCCGGACGAGGCCGAGGAGGTCTCTCACCTCCATCTCCATCTCGACGGGCCTCCGGGCACCTGGCGCCTGTCCGCCTGAGGACCGGGTAGTCGACGGCCTCTACGTTTCACGGACCCCTCTCAGACCTCCACACACCCCTGCACACCTCGACGACAAAGGACAACGAAGCACCATGAACAACCACATGAACTCACGCACGTCGCGCGCAGACACCGCACGCACGCTGAGAACCCCGATCAGGCGCCGTTCCCTCATGACCCTGGCCGGCCTTGGCCTCCTGTCACCGGCGATCCTGTCGGCCTGCTCGTCGCGTTCGGGCAAGGCCTCATCCAGTGGGACGGGCGGGCACATCGACACCCTGCGCGTCCATGTCCCCACCACCCTGGCCTATATGGCGCCGATGACGCTGTTCGGCGGCCAGGGCAAGCTGGCCCCGACGATCGGCAAGGCCACGGTGGAGAACTGGTCGAGCGTCGACGCCATGAGGACACTGCTCATGCAGAAGCAGACGGACCTGGCCGCCACCCCCTCCTATGCGGCCGCGAACCTGTTCAACAAGGGCGTGCCGCTGCGTCTGGTAGCGATACAGGTGTGGGGCATGCTCTACATCGTCGGCCCCGAGGGATCCTCGGAGCAGGGCCTCGAGGCCCTGCGAGGGAAGACGGTGGCCGTCCCCATGCCGAACAACATGCCCGATCTCGTCTTCCGCTACCTGCTAGGCCAGAAGGGCTGGGACACGAGCAAGGACCTGACGATCCAGAACTACACCGACGGCCAGGAGGCCCTGTCCAACCTGCTGGCGGGCAACGCCGACTTCGCGGTCCTGCCCGAGCACGCGGCCAGCGCCGGCCTGGCCAAGGCCAAGCAGCAGGGCAAGATCCTGGAGCGGACGGCCGACCTCCAGCAGGTGTGGGCAGAGGTGACCGGCGGTGAGGCGACGTTCCCCATGGCCGGACTGGTCATGCCGCAGGAGATCACGGACTCCAACCCCCCAGCGGTCGGAGCGGTGCTCAATGAGGTGGAGGCCTGCATCGCGGCCACCAACGCGATGTCCGAGGAGACCGTCAACGCCATCTCCCAGAAGACCGAGGTCCCCGCACCGGTCGTCACCGAGGTGATCCCCCGCCTCCAGCTGAACCTGGTTCCGGCAGCCCAGGCCAAGGACCGGCTCGTTGACTTCTACACCCGCCTGTCCACTCTCAACCCGGACATCGTCGGCGGCAAGATGCCGGCCGACGACTTCTACCTGAAAGACCCCCGGTGAGTCCGGACAGGTCGTCAGCCGTCAGACGGTGGCGCGCCCACCTCCTGTGGTGGGCCGGTATCGGCCTGGCGATCCTCATCTGGTACTGGGCCGCCCTGGACCAGCCCGACTACGCGCTTCCCAGCCCGGAGTCGACCTGGCACGCCTTCCTGGGCCTCGTCGACGACGGCGACCTGGGCTGGACGCTGTGGCTCACCCTCTCCAGAGCCGTCATCGGACTGGGGCTGTCCTGCCTCATCGGCATCCCGACGGGCTGGGCGCTGGGAACCTGGACCTGGCTGCGCGAGCTGCTGGACTCCTGGATGCAGGTCCTCATGGCGGTGCCGCCGATCGTGCTCGTCGTGGTCGGGATGATCTGGCTCGGACCGACGGCGGGAGTCGTCATCCTGGTGGTCACCCTGGTCACGCTGCCTCTGCTGGTGGCCTCCATGCGCGACGCGGTCCTCAACGTCGACGGTGATCTTCTGGAGATGGCGACGGTCTTCTCCAAGTCCCGCCCGTGGACGATCCGCAGGGTCATTCTGCCCGCGGTGGCACCACCGGTACTGTCTGCCCTGACGGTCGCCGTCGGTCAGTCCGTGAGAGTCACGGTCATGGCCGAGTTCCTGAGCACTCCGACGGGGCTCGGGGCTGAGGTCCAGCAGGCGCGCACCAACCTGGAGACAGCCGATGTCTTCGCCCTGTCCGCCCTGATGGCCGCACTGACGCTGGCGCTCGAGCTGTGCCTCCTGCGGCCGCTGCGCCGGCGTCTCATGGCGTGGTCGTCATAGTCCTGACGGCGACGACAGTGCACTCAACAGTCCATAATCCAGTCCACAGATCACAGTTCTCACCATCCACTACCGAAGGAGCACACATGCCCGCCTCCCCGTCCACACCGGTCACCGAGTCCCTGTTCCGGATCGGACTCAACGAGGTCCTGCCCATCTCCGAGGAGGCCACCACCTCGCGAGTCGTGGTCAACAACGACATCCTGCGCACCGTCGTCTTCACCTTCGACGCCGGCCAGCTCCTCACCGAGCACGCCTCCCCCCGCGCCGTAGTCGTCACGCTCCTGGAGGGCAAGATGGACTTCTCCATCGGTGAGCGCACCGAGCGGATGAGCGCCGGGGACGTCATCTACCTGGCCCCCGGAGACCGTCACGCACTGACGGCCGTGACGGCGTGCCGCATGCAGCTGGTCATGGTCGATGTCGACAAGGTTGGTGCCGCGTCCGCGAAGTAGCAGAAGCAACCCCGGGCAAGGCACCACGGCCGACAACACCACCGACCGGCAGGCCATCGCCTCGACGAGGGGTGGGTGCGCAGAGCGATGAGCGCTCTGCGCACCCACCCCTCGTTCCTTGTGACATCCGCAAAATCAGGGGCGGCAGCCTGGCGCTTCACCGTACTGGGACGTAACTTCCTCACCTTGAGCATCACGCGCAGTGTCGCGCCTCACGCAGCTCTGACGAAGAGCGGGCTTGGTAAGCCATCTCACGACCCCCTTGTAGTATAACTAAACCTTCGGATAGTTAGATTGTGGACGCCCGAGATCTTGACGTGACCCGCTTCCCACTCCATGGCATAGGCGAGACGAGCATGGCACCATCGATTTTAACCACCCCGAGAACAGCGAGAAGATCTATCCGCCCGACAACCTAAAGCCGCACTTGTTGCTACGGTCGCTCCGTCACATTCTTTTGACCTTCAACAATCCTGTCACTGCCGTCCGCATCGTCTTCCGCCTGCCGCACCACCCAGTAAGGGGTTACCTGTGTTCAGCAAGCTCACACAGTTTCATGCACCAGAGAGGACAGCCGCATGATCGTCATTACCCTTCTGGTGGGAATCCTATTCTGGATCGGAATTGATATATGGGCAGGTATCACGTCAAAGTGGTACAAGGCTGTGGACCTCGACCCGAGCATTATCTCTGATGACTTCAGCGTCCTGGTACCGATCTACGGCGACGTCAAGTACCTCCAGAACGCGGACTACCTGCACCCCTACGGCGATCGGGTGGTCCTGTGCACGACCTCCGGCGAGTCCGAGCAGTTCTACCGCGACCTTGAGGACATTGCCATTCGCTACGGGTTCAGAATCTTCAGAAGCGAATACGTTCCGCGGAAGGTAGGCCGCAAGCGGAGTACCTCGGGCATCACCCGAGACACCATCGTTCGCGACGCCCTGCTGGCCGCCCCACTCAACACCTACACGGTGTGCCTTGACGCCGATACCACGGCGCAGGAGTCCCTGACCCGCATTATTGGTGCACTGGTGGCCAACAAGGCCGACTTCGCCTCAGTCACCATCGTCCCCCAGAAGAAGGGCCCCTTCATCGTCCAGATGCAGCGTCACGAGTATGTGGTCTCGATGCGTGCCCGCAGGATCATGCCGTGGCTGCTCAGCGGTGCCCTTCATATCGGCAAGACCGACGTCATGCGCCAGATCATGGCTCGTCACTCGTTGTTCTTCCAGGGCAACGACATTGAGGCCGGCATTATCGGAGATGCACTGGGATACAAGGCGGTCCATATTCTTGCGCACGTCAATACCAACGCCCCAGACACACTGTACGCCTGGTGGCGCCAGCGGATCGCCTGGAGTGGTGGGTCCTTCCGTCTCTTCATCATCAATTTTCGGTTCGTCTTCCAGCACCCCTTCCTGTGGCTGTACAGCGGCATCGTGGTTATCAGTATGTTCGCGCTCAGGTGGATCGCCGTGGTTGATCCCGGTTGGACGCTTCTGCTGGCCCTGTTCATCTACTACGCGGCTATCGTGTGGCTGCACTGGGACCACGGGAACAAGTGGCTCATCCTCCAACCCTTCTACTGTCTCTTCGTCAGCCTGATCGTGGTGCCCATCGGGGTGGCGTACTATTTCAAGATGGCTGTTCCTGAGCGTAACTTCGGAGTCATTCGTCCCAAGCGCAAGGAGCTCGTGACCGCCAGCTGATCTTGGCGACGCCTACGCCGACGGGCCGCCGTCGCAGACAGGACAAAACCGGTGGGGCCCACCTTCCTTAAGAGAAGGTGGGCCCCACCGGTTTGCAGCAGCCCTACCTCGGTGGCGCGGCTGCCTCAGATGGATCACTCGGCGGAGTCGGCCCCGTCCTCGTCGTCGTCATCGTCGGCGATCTCAGCGGCGGCAACGGCAGCGGCCTCAGCGGCAGCAGCGGCGTCGTCCTCGTCGGAGCCGATGTAGGCGGACAGGTCCACCGCCTCACCCTTGGAGTCGACGACCTTGGCCTGGCGCAGCGCCATGGCCAGGGACTTGTTACGGGCGACCTCGGAGACGAAGGCCGGGATCTGCCCGGCCTGCTGGGCGCCCTGGAGGAACTGGGCGGGCTCCATGCCGTACTGCTGGGCGGTCTGGAAGAGGAACTCGAGGAGCTCATCCTGAGCCACGCCGATCTCGAGGTTCTCGGCCAGGACGTCGAGGATGATCTGGTCGCGCACGCCGTTGACGATGTCCTCGCGGATCTCCTTGGCATGCTCCTCATCGTTCTCCTTGCCCTCGGCCTGGAGGTGCTGGGCGACCTCGGCGTCGACGACGGCCTCGGGAACCTCGAAGGAGATCTCGCTGCGCAGCTGCTCGAGCAGGGCGTTGCGGGCAGCCACAGCCTGCTCGCCAGTCTTGCGCTCCGTGACCTGCTTGACAAGGTCCTCGCGCAGCTCCTCGACGGTGTCGAACTCGGAGGCGAGCTGGGCGAACTCGTCGTCGACCTTGGGCAGCTCGCGCTGCTTGACGGCGGTGGCGGTCACGGTGACCTCCGCCTCCTCACCCGCGTGCTCGCCGCCGGCCAGCTCGGTCGTGAAGGTGGCGGACTCGTCGGTCTTGAGGCCGCGCAGGGCGGTGTCCAGCCCCTTGAGCATGTTGCCCTTGCCGATCTCGTAGGAGACGCCCGAGATGGAGTCGACCTCCTCACCGTCGATGACGGCCTTGAGGTCGATGGTGACGAAGTCGCCGGTCTTGGCCTTGCGGCCCACGGACTTCAGGGAGCCGAAGCGCGCGCGCAGGTTGTCCAGCTCGGAGTCGATGTCCTCGTCGGCGACCTCGACGGCGTCGACGGTCAGCTCGGTCTTGTGCAGGTCCGGCAGCTCGATGACGGGGCGGACGGTGACCTCGGCGGTGAAGGCGAGCTGCCCCCCGTTCTCACCGGTGGCGTTGGGCAGCTCGACGACGTCGACCTCGGGCTGGAGCATGGGGACCCGCTCGGCCTCGGTGATGGCGTCCCGGTAGAAGTCGGAGAGCTTGTTGTTGACGGCCTCCTGGATGACGACTCCGCGGCCGACCCGCTGGTCGATGACCCGGTTGGGGACGTGGCCGCGGCGGAAGCCGGGAACCTGGATCTGGGAGCCGATCTCCTTGTAGGCGGCATCGAGGCTGGGCTTGAGCTCCTCATAGGGGACCTCAACGGTCAGCTTGATGCGGCTAGGGTCAAGATTCTCGACAGTGGTCTTCACGGGGGTTGCTCCCAAGGTCTGAGTTCTGCGGTAACACCGAAGCGTTCGGAGACGTTCGGCGGACGCGCGTCTGTGGCGTCAATCCGTGCCATCTTAGGGCAAACAGCCAGTGGGATCGATGATGCGTCCATGCCTAGCGCATGACTCTGGACACAGGACCGTCGCCCGTCACGGCCTCTCCCCTATCGGCACGCTCCGTCCTGCGACAACCATGGCCAGCCGTACCCGCTCGATCTGCGAGACCGAACCGATCGCCTCGACGAGGTGTGCGTGCACGCCTCGGGCCTCGGCGTCGTCAGAACCTGTGAAACGGACCGTCACCCGAGGCTCACCGCGCACGACGTCGACCTGAAAGGCCTCCAGGACGGTCATCCGGCGCACGGCGTCCCGTGCGGCGGACTCGACATCCCCAGGATCGTGCCCCGCTTTAAGCGTGGACACCGTGAGAATCGATCGGTACGAGGGCATGCCCCCAGCGTAGGGCCCCGTCCCGCGGTTGCACCCGCACGCTCGCCTGGCGCCGGCCATTCGCCCACACGGCGCCATAGCCCGCAGGCTGAAGAGTCGGGCTGGCGGGATTTGAACCCGCGGCCCCCTGCTCCCAAAGCAGGTGCGCTACCAAACTGCGCCACAGCCCGTGACGTGACGAAAGGGGCCGCCGAGGAGGCGGCCCCTTTCGGCTCACAGAGCGGGTGACGGGAATCGAACCCGCGCAATCTGCTTGGAAGGCAGAGGCTCTACCATTGAGCTACACCCGCATGGATGAAGGGTCCTCACCCTCCACCGGCAGCCTCACTGCTCGATGAGGCCCTCCTTGTAGGCCCGCGCCAGACGGCGGGGCACGGAGATCTCGCGGCCCTGAACGCGGATGGTGTTGAGCTCGGTGAGCTTGGCCTTCCACTGTGAGCGGCGGTTGCGGGTGTTGCTGCGGGACATCTTCCGCTTCGGCACTGCCATGGGCCCGCTCCTCTCTCATAAACCATAGGGGTCGGGCGACCCCTCGAAACTGGACCGAGGGACACCATAACGACATTGGCGCAGTCGCTTCCAGTCCATCTCTATATCGCGCCGTGTGACATCGGTCCCGCACCCCCTCGTGCGAGGATCGTCCCATGGCCTCGCCCGCATCTTCCAGCCACCCGTCTCAGACAACCCCCGGCCTGCTGACGCTGACTCACGGCGACCAGCCCGAGATCGACCTGGAGATCAAGAGGTCCCACTTCCTGGCGCGCGCCTGCCGCACGGACTCCATGGACGAGGCCCGCGAGTTCATCGCGCGCCTGCGCGCCACCTACCCCGACGCGCGCCACCACTGCTCGGCGATGACGGTCACCGATCTCTCAGATGCGCAGACTTCGGTGTCTCTGTCGGCCCCGCCCCAGCCGGCTGAGCGCTCCAACGACGACGGCGAGCCCTCCGGCACGGCGGGCCAGCCCATGCTTGAGGGACTACGAGGAACGGGGCTGGCCAACACGACCGTCGTCGTCACCCGCTACTTCGGCGGGACGCTCCTGGGAACCGGCGGGCTGGCGCGCGCCTACTCGGAGGCCACCGCCCAGGCGCTGGAGCGGGCCTCCCGCGTCATCCTGACCCGGCGTCACCTGTGGGACCTGAGAGTCCCGGTCGCCCAGGCCGGGAGGATCGAGGCCGACCTGCGTTCCCGGGACAGAGCCGTGGCAGCCGGGCCGACGGGGACCGGCAGCGGTTCCGGCGTCACGCCGGCCATCCGGGTGGAGGAGACGATCTGGGGGCCGACCCACGCGGTCCTCATCCTGTCCACGTCCAGTGCTGACCCCTCCCTGCTGCAGGAGCCGCTCGCCTCCCTCACCCGGGGTGAAGGCACTGCCGAGCCCGCCGGCAGCCGTCTGGTCGAGGTGCCCGTACCGATGCCGGTGTGACATGCCTGCGGCCCGAGCAGGACGAGGCCGCGACATGACCGGGATGTGACCGGAATGTGACACCACAGATCCCCGAATTTGCGGTTCTCCCCGGACCTCGGGGTAGGGTTGGGGCAACGGCCGGGGCCTGTGAACTCGCCCCGGGCCAGTTGGCAAGCAGCCGCAAGCAGTTCAGACGCGGGCAGGTGTCGTCACTCGCCCCGAGGACAGGAGGACCCATGATGGCCATGACCGTCATGCGCACCATGTCCCCTGTGTCCCCTGCGTTCTCCGCGCCCATGTGTTGCTGCTGCCGGTGTCGGTAGGGCGCCAGGCCACGACATCTGTGCGCGTACCGCTGCGCGCATGCCCGGCGCTCCCGGAGCAGGCGGCGACCCCTGCTGTTTCAGCCGTTCGACGCAACACGGCTGCTCTCTGACGGAACGCGGACCGTCTCCCCTCATCTTTTCGCTCTCACGAGCTCTCATGAGCCCGGCATCGCCTTGTCTCGCGCTGGCACCGGCACTGGGGGCTCAGCCAACCCGCAATCCGAAGGACACCACTATGACGTACGCATCTGACGCCACCGCCCTGGTCGGCAACACTCCTCTGGTCCGCATCAACCGCGTGACCGATGGTGCACCCGCCACCGTCCTGGCCAAGGTCGAGGCCTTCGAGCCCGCATCCTCGGTCAAGGACCGCATCGCCCTGTCCATCGTCCGTGCCGCGGAGGAGTCCGGCGCTCTCAAGCCCGGAGGCACCATCGTGGAGGCGACCTCCGGCAACACCGGCGTGGGGCTGGCCATGGTGGGCGCCGCCCTGGGCTACAAGGTCATCATCACCATGCCCGAGACCATGTCCAAGGAGCGGCGGGCCATCATGCGCGCTTTCGGCGCCGAGCTGGTGCTGACCACCGAGGGCGGCGTGGCCGGGGCGGTTAAGCGCGCTGAGGAGATCCAGGCGGCCACCCCCAACTCGATCCTGGCCTCCCAGTTCTCCAACCCCGCCAATCCCCAGGTCCACCGTGAGACCACGGCCCGGGAGATCCTGGAGCAGACCGGGGGCGACATCGACGTCTTCGTGGCCGGCATCGGCACCGGAGGCACACTGACCGGTGTGGGCCAGGTGCTGCGTCAGGAGAAGCCCGGCGTCAAGATCTACGGCGTCGAGCCCTCCGAGTCCCCGCTGCTCAGCGAGGGCCGGGCCGCACCCCACAAGATCCAGGGACTGGGCCCCAACGTGGTTCCCGAGATCCTCGACCAGGGCATCTGGGACGAGCTCCTCCACATCGACTCTCAGACCGCCATCACCTACGCTCGCCGTGCCGCAGCGGAGGAGGGCCTCCTGGTGGGGATCTCCTCGGGTGCCGCCCTGGCCGCTGCCAGCGAGCTGGCCAAGCGCCCCGAGCTGGAGGGCAAGACCATCGTCACCGTCCTGCCGGACACCGGCGAGCGCTACCTGAGCACGCCTCTGTACAAGGACTACCTCGACTGACGACTCCGACGGCGGCACTCCTGGGAACAGGCGGGCCGCCGTCGGTGTTGTCACCGGCGCAGCGGGTGAGGTGAAGGCCTACGAGCCAGCCTGGGCCGCGCCATCACCCAGCAGAGGAGCACACCATGCACAACTCCAACCGGTCCCTTCTGGACCTGGCACGTGAGGACCTGGCCACGGCCCGCCGGCGCGATCCCGCCGCTCGCTCCAACGTGGAGGTGGCACTCCTCTACCCGGGTGTCCATGCCCTGTGGGCGCACCGGGCCGCCCACAAGCTGTGGCACAAGGGGCACCGCTTCGCAGCGCGTGCCCTGTCCCAGGCCGCCCGCAACTTCACCGGCATCGAGATCCACCCGGCCGCCGTCATCGGCGAGCGGTTCTTCATCGACCACGGCATGGGCGTGGTGATCGGCGAGACAACGGAAGTTGGCGACGACGTCCTCATCTTCCACGGAGTCACTCTGGGCGGGGTGTCCATGAACCCCGGCAAGCGTCACCCCACCATCGGGAACAACGTCCAGATCGGCGCCGGCGCCAAGGTCCTGGGGCCGGTCATCGTTGAGGACGGGGCCAAGGTCGGTGCCAACGCGGTACTGGTGAAGAACCTTCCCCAGGGACACGTCGCGGTGGGGGTCCCCAGCCGGGCCCGCGACCCTCGCACCGATCCCGAGCTCATGATGGACCCGACCATCTACATCTGATCGGCCCGCATCTGATGGGCCCCTGTCCGGTTGATCGCCCGCTGACCCGCCCGGTCAGCGGGCGATCATTCCCGTGGCCAGGTCGCGCAGACGCTTGAAGACCTTGCCTCCGGAGGCGCGCGAGCCGTCGTGCTCGTACTCGCTGGTGATCCAGGTGCGCAGGCCCGGGATGAGCGCAGCCGTCTCCAAGGAGGTGGACATCGGTACGAACACGTCACGGGCGTAGACGGCGGCCGCGCCCGGAGTCGTCGTGGTCTTCAACCGAGCCGGATCGTAGAGTGCCGGCCACTCGTGCGCAGCCAGGAGGTCGGCGACCTCCAGCCAGGGGCGCAGGGCGGTGTCCTCCAGGAAGACCTCGCGGCGCACGTGCTCGCCGGTCAGCAGTGTGGGGTCGTCGTCGAAGACTGCGGGACGCACACGCTGGGCGGCCCAGTCGGTGGTGCCGGTGTCGGCCCAGCAGGACTCGTGGATGACGGCGTAGAGCGGGAAGCGTCGCCCGAAGGCCAGTGACTGCCCCAGGTCGTAGCGGAAGCCCCAGGAGCTGGGATCGCGCTCCAGGAGGTAGTGGATCGCGTCGGCTCCTCCGGCCCATCCCAGCATGGCGCCCAGCGAGCGCAGACGCTCGGGGCCGACGATGTCTCCGCCCGACGTGGTCAGCTCGCCCCGGCCGGCCATCTCGGAGAGGCGCTCCATCCGATCACGGTCCAGGGGGTAGCGGCTGTAGTACTCCTCGCTCTTGACGCGCATCGACTCATAGCTGAGGGCGTAGACCTCGTCGATGCTGTGCCCGACGGCGGGTAGTCCGCCGGTGATGTAGACGGTCTCGAGGCTCTCGGCGTGCTCGGACAGGTAACGGGTGACGCAGAACCCGCCGAAGGACTGCCCCAGCAGGCTCCAGCGCTCCAGGCCCAGGCAGCGGCGCAGGTCCTCGCAGTCCTCCACGATCTCATCGGCGCGCAGGTGGGTGAGCAGCCGGGCGGTGGCTGCGGGCGCGCCGGCGGCGTCGGGTCGGTCCACGGGACTGGAGGCACCGGTTCCGCGCTGATCGATGAGGATGAGCCGGTGATGCTCGAGGATGGCGCCGATCCAGCCCAGGCCGGCATCGGCGCTGGGTCGAGGGGCTTCGCAGCCCGGTCCTCCCTGGAGGAAGACGAGTGGGGGCCGGGAGAGCGGGTCGATGCCGGCGACTGAGATCTCGCGGGCGTAGACGGTGATGGAGGAGGTGCCGTCGGGAGCAGGGTCTGCCTGGCCGCTGCGGTCCAGGGGCACGCTCAGGTGGTGGTCCCGGGTCAGCAGACCGGTGGTGGAGGAGGACCAGCTCGAGGAGCGCAGGGAGGCTGAGGTGTTCGACATGCGGCCACCTTAGTGGCGGTCGGTGTCCACGCAGCGACATGAACGCTGCGGCGGGGTCGAATCTCCCGCAAGAGCCGCAGCATTCCGGGGGTGTCCGCGAGTCGCATCGTTGGTGGAGCCGGCCAAGCCCGCTGTACGGTCACTGCAGGGTCGGCAGTACTCCAACCGGGTTCAACGGGCCTGGCAGGTCGGGCACCAGAAGAGCCGGCGGGCCGCCACCTCCCTCTCGACCACCGGGGTACCACAGCGCAGGCAGGGTCGCCCGGTGCGGTGGTAGACGTACCACCGCCCGGCCTCGGGGTCGCCCGGCGGCAGGGGGTCGGGGACGTCGTCGAGGTCAACGGTGGTGATGAAGCCGGTGGACACCCCGTACTCCATGAGGGGGCGCAGGTCCTGCCAGATAGCGCGCAACCGCTCCTCGCTGACGCGGTTGCCGGCCCGGAAGGGTGAGACACCCACCCGGAAGAGCGTCTCGGCCCGGTAGATGTTGCCGGCCCCGGAGATGACGGACTGGTCCATGAGCAGCTCGCCGATGCTCTTGCGTCGCGAGCGCGCCTTGGCCACGAAGGCCTCCACATCGGCGTCGTCGCGCAGCGGGTCCGGTCCGAGCCTGCGGCGCACGGCGGCCACGCCCTCAGCGTCCAGCAGCTCGCACGCAGCCGGCCCCGTCAGGTCGGCCACCCCGTGCTGTCCGAGCAGTCGCAGTCGCACCGCGCCGCGCGGCTCGGGCGGCTCCCACTCGTCGGGAGCCGGACCGCAGTGGCTGGAGGGGGCCGTCTCCCGGTGGCCCTCCTGAGGATCGACGACGTCGGCGTCTCCTCCGCTCAGCCCGGACAGGGCGGAGCCTCCCCCTCCCTTGAGAGCGTGCTCACCGCGCTCGCCGACGCGCCTGCGGGGGGCGCCGATGGCGTGGGGAGCAACGAACTCGCGGTCTCCGTCGAAGGTCCACGAGCCGTACAGGCCCAGGTGGATCCGCAGCCAGGTGACGGAGGCGTCGTCGAGGGACATATCGGCGCGCGCCCCAAACGGCAGGAAGAGGTGCTTACCGTGAGCCTGGCTGCCCAGGAGCACCTGACCGTCCAGACGGCTCGCCCCGTCGGTGAAGCGCCCCTGCGGCGAGGAGGCACGAAGAATCTGTCCACCGTAGAGCTCGTCCAGTGCGGCGGCGAGCCGGTGGATGGTGTGGCCCTCCGGCATACGTCGGTCCCGGCTCAGGCCCCGGCGGAGGTGACAGTGGAAGCGCCGCAGGGGCCTCCGGCAGGGGCGGCTCCGTCGTGAATGCGCCTCTCATAATCGGCGAGCTGGGCGATGCGCCGCGCATGGCGCTCGTCTCCGCTGAAGGGTGTGGCGAGGAAGGCATCAATGATCGCCAGGCCCGCTCCCAGGTCATGCATGCGCCCGCCCAGGGCGACGACGTTGGCGTTGTTGTGCTGGCGGGCCAGCTGGGCGGTCTCAAGGGACCAGGCCAGGGCCGCGCGCACCCCGTCGACCTTGTTGGCGGCGATCTGCTCCCCGTTGCCGCTTCCCCCGAGCACGATGCCGAGGCTTCCGGCGTCAGCCACCACGGCCTCGCCGCAGGCCAGGCAGAATGCGGGGTAGTCGTCATCGGGATCGTAGGAGTGGGCCCCGTGGTCAATGACGTCATGGCCCTCCTCCCGCAGATGCTCAATCACGGCGCTCTTGAGGTCGAAGCCGGCGTGGTCGGAGGCGATATGGATACGCATAAGCAGGATTGTGCCTCACGCGAACAGCAGTACGCACGAGGAGAGCGTAGGCGTCGTCAATACGTCAGGCAGGGCCACGCTGGGTTAGCGTGTCCGTCATGACTGAAGCCTCGCCGATCCCCACCAGTCCTTCCAGCGCCTCCTCCAGCTCATCGTCCGACTCATTGTCCCGGTCCACCGAGCAGCCGGGAGGCTCTGCCGCCCCTGCGGACGCGGTCCTGGCCGGAGTCCTGGAGACGGCCGCAACCGATTCCTCCGTTCGCCCCCAGGATGACCTGTACCGCTTCGTCAACGGCGGTTGGCTCGCCACCGCCGAGATCCCGGCGGACCGCCCCGGCAGCGGCGCCTTCACCACGTTGCGAGACGAGGCCGAAGCGGCCTGCCGCCAGATCGTCGAGGAGCTTGCCGACAGCTTCTCCGCGGCGGCTCCAGAGACGACCCCCCAGGTTCTGGCCACGAACCGGGGCCGTGTCGGCGCCCTCTACGCAGCCTTCATGGACGAGGAGCACCTGGAGGAGCTCGGTGCTGAGCCGCTGGCTGTGGAGCTGGCGCCGGTGCTGGGCGTCGCCTCCAAGGAGGAGCTGGCCAGGACGCTCGGTGAGATGACACCGATCGGGTTCATGGGCGTCGTCGGCGCCGACGTCGAGGTCGATATCAACGACCCGGAGCGCTACACGACCTGGATCGGCCAGTCGGGTCTGGGGCTTCCGGACGAGTCCTACTACCGCGAGGAGGCTCAGGCCCCTCTGCGTGAGGCCTATGTGGCGCACGTGGCCCGGATGCTTCAGCTGGCTGGTCTGACCGAGTCCTTCGGCGCCTCCGGCGAGGCCCTCGCCGAGCAGGTCATGGCCGTGGAGACCGCTCTGGCCAAAGGCCACTGGGACCGAGTCACCTGCCGCGACGTGGAGAAGATGAACAACCCGATGTCCTGGCAGGAGATCGTGGACTCAGCGCCGGGCCTGCCCTGGCAGGAGTGGCGCACGGGGATCCTCTCGGCCGCCCGGGCCGCCGGGATCGAGCAGACCGCCTTCCTCGACGAGGCCATCGTCACCCAGCCCGACTACCTGCCCCACGCCGCGACGGTCTGGCAGGACACCGACCTGGAGGACCTCAAGGCGTGGGCGGCCTGGCACGTCGTTCACGCACGGGCGACCCTGCTGTCGCGCGTCTTCGTGGAGGAGAACTTCGACTTCTACGGCCGCACGCTCCAGGGGACTGACGAGCTGCGGGCCCGATGGAAGCGCGGCGTCGGCCTGGTGGAGTCCTGCCTGGGCGAGGCGCTGGGCGAGATCTACGTGGAGCGTCACTTCCCGCCGTCGCACAAGTCGGCGATGGAGACCCTGGTCGACCGGCTCATCGAGGCCTACCACCGGTCCATCTCCTCACTGGAGTGGATGAGCCCCGCCACGCGGCAGCGCGCCCTGGACAAGCTGGCGCTGTTCACCCCCAAGATCGGCTACCCGGTGCGCTGGCGCGACTACTCCGCCGTCGAGGTGGTCCCCGGGGACGTCCTGGCGTCGGTGCGCAGCGTGGAGCGGGCCGACCTGGCCTATTCCCTGAACAAGCTGACCAAGCCGGTGGACCGCGACGAGTGGCACATGACACCGCAGACGGTCAACGCCTACTACAACCCCACGATGAACGAGATCGTCTTCCCCGCAGCGATCCTTCAGCCGCCCTTCTTCGACCCGCAGGCCGACGACGCCGTGAACTACGCGGGCATCGGCGCCGTCATCGGCCATGAGATCGGCCATGGCTTCGATGACCAGGGATCGACCTTCGATGGCACCGGGAAGGTCAGTGACTGGTGGACCCAGGAGGACCGGGATGCCTTCACCGAGCGCACGCATGCGCTCATCAACCAGTACGACGTCTACACGCCTGAGGTCGTCACCGCCAAGCACGAGGCCGCGGGCACGGCGGAGACGGAGATCCCGCACGTCAACGGCGCCCTGACCATCGGGGAGAACATCGGGGACCTGGGCGGCCTGGGGATTGCCCTCAAGGCCTACGCCCTGGCGCTGGCAGACGCCGGCATCGACTCGGTGGACGATGCGCCCGTCATCGACGGGCTGACCGGCCTGCAGCGCTTCTTCTACTCCTGGGCGAGGATCTGGCGCTCCAAGAACCGTCCGGACTATGCCGAGCTGCTGCTGACGGTGGACCCGCACTCTCCGGCCGAGTTCCGGTGCAACGGAATCGTGCGCAACGTCGACGCCTTCTACCAGGCCTTCGAGGTGGGACCCGACGACGCCCTGTGGCTCGCGCCGGAGAGTCGAGTGTCCATCTGGTAACGGATTCAGGGATTCGCACGCGGGTAGTCGCACGTGTGTTGTCTCATGGCTTGTGAGGGTTTCGGATGTCATGACATCTGAGACACCGG
>CAUVMS010000014.1:0-32816 GCA_963552815.1 uncultured Actinomyces sp.
AGTCGTGGAAGTCGTTCTCCTCGAACAGGCCGGCCTCCCAGGTGGCGGACTCCACGAGCGCCTCGGGGGTGGCCTTGCCGTACTTCTTGAGCAGGCGCTTGTCGAGGCTTCCGGCGTTGACGCCGATACGCAGGGAGACGCCGGCGTCGGAGGCGGCCTTGCAGATGTCGGCGACCTGGTCGTCGAACTTGCGGATGTTGCCGGGGTTGACGCGCACGGCACCGCAGCCGGCGTCGATGGCGGCGAAGACGTACTTGGGGTTGAAGTGGATGTCCGCGATGACGGGGATACGCGACTGCTTGGCGATGATCGGCAGCGCCTCGGCATCCTTGTCGGTGGGACAGGCCACGCGCACGATGTCACAGCCCGAAGCCGTCAGCTCGGCGATCTGCTGGAGCGTGGCACCGATGTCGTGCGTCTTGGTGGTGGTCATGGACTGCACGGTGATGGGCGCGTCTCCACCGACATCGAGACTGCCGACCCGGATCTTGTGGGTTGGTCGACGCGGCGCCAGGACCGGGGCCTGGGCGCGCATAGTGGGGATGCCAAGAGCGATCGCTTCAGTCACCCGCCCAGTATGTCACCCACCCTGCCCGGCCCTGTACCGCAGGCGTGTGGCATCGCTCCCGCCGGCACCGGGCCGCCCCGGTCATCGCAGGGTTCACAGTGGGGCCGCGATGTCGACCCACACCAGCACGAGCGCCATGGCGATGAGCAGGCCGAAGACGACCTGGCCGACAGGCAGCATCTTGGCCGTGTCCACCGGTCCCGGGTCGGGTTTTCCCTGGGCCTTGGCAATCATGCGTCGGATGCCCTCCCAGCAGGCTCCGACCACGTGCCCGCCGTCCAGGGGCAGCAGCGGCAGCAGGTTGAAGGCGAACAGCGCCAGGTTGAGGCTGCCCAGCAGCATGAGCATGCTGCTGACGCGCATCGACAGGGGGACCTCCCCGCCGACGACGCCACCGCTGGTGGCCTGCCCGGCCATGCGGCCCATGCCCACCAGGCCGACGACGCCGCTGTCAGCGCTGCGCTGCTCCATGCCCAGTCCGGCCTGGACGGCGTGGTAGAGCCCGACCGGGAGGGTGATGATGGCCTTGAGCGTGCCGCCGACGGCCTGTCCGATGAAGCCCGGTATCTTGGCCGGACTCTGCGGAACGGTTCCCAGGGAGGGGGAGATCCCCACGTAGGGGCGGGCCACGGTCCGCACGGCACCGGAGTCGTCCTTGACCTCAGCGCCCTGCGAGTCGAAGACGGTGCGTTGCACCTCGACCGGGGTGACGCTCACGGAGCGCGTCGCACCGCCGCGCTCGACGACGACCTGGGTGGGGCTGGTCCCTCCGGCTGCGATCTGAGCCTGGAGCTCCTCCCAGGTGGAGACCTGCACCCCGCCCCAGGAGACGATCCGGTCACCGGCCTTGATGCCAGCGGCGCTGGCGGGGCCGGCCGGGTCGGAGTCCTGGCAGGGGGTGTTCGCGTCAACGTTGGACGAGACGCAGGGCTCCACCTTCGACAGCGTGGTTGTGCGTCCCGGGATGCCGACAGCGCCGATGGCGATCGTCAGAAGCAGGATTCCCAGGACCAGGTTGGTGAGGATCCCCCCGGCCATGACGATGAGCTTCTTGGGGACGCTCAGGTGGTAGAAGGCGCGGTGCTCCTCGCCTGGCTGGATCTCCGCAAGGGCCTCGGCGCGTGCCTCGCCCACCATGCCCAGGCTGCCGTCCTTGCGGCGCCGGTCCGGCTTTCCGGGTTTGGCTGGCGGCAGCATCCCGACGAGCTTGACGTAGCCGCCCAGCCAGATGGCCTTGACGCCGTACTCGGTCTCGCCGCGCTTGACCGACCAGATCCTCGGACCGAAGCCGATGAAGTACTCGGGGACCTTCACGCCGAAGGTCTTGGCCGGGATCATGTGCCCGAGCTCGTGGAGGGCCACCGAGACGCCGATCCCGATCATGAGGATGACGATGCCCAGGATGTAGGCCAGGGTGGTGCTCACGAGTGTGTTCCTCCGTTTCGTGCCGCGATCAGCTCGTCGGCGCGGGTGCGGGCCCAGGTCTCCACGGCCAGGACCTCGTCGAGGCTCGGAGCGGACAGCCCCTCGTGCTCAGCGACGACGGCTGCGTCGATCTCGACGATGTCCAGCCACTCGAGTCCGCCGCCCAGGAAGGCGGCGACGGCCTGCTCGTTGGCGGCGTTGAGGACGGCCGGGTGAGTGGCTGATGCGGCCACGGCGCTGCGGGCCAGGTCGACGGCGGGGAAGGCCTCGCCGTCTAGGGGCTCGAAGGTCCAGCTGACCGGTTCGCGCCAGTCGTTGGGCACCACCAGGCCGGACAGGTCGGGGCGCTCGGGCCAGGTCAGTCCCAGAGCGATGGGCAGGCGCATGTCGGGCGGGGAGGCCTGGGCGATGGTGGCGCCGTCGGTGAACTCGACCATGGAGTGGATGACCGACTGGGGGTGGACGACGACGTCGATCTGCTCGGGGGGCACGTCGAACAGGAGGTGGGCCTCGATGAGCTCGAGCCCCTTGTTGATGAGGGTCGAGGAGTTGATGGTCACCACTGGCCCCATGGCCCAGGTGGGGTGGTTGAGGGCGGCGGCGGCGCTGATCCCGGTGAGGGTCTCCCGGCTCCTGCCGCGGAAGGGGCCACCGGAGGCGGTCAGGACCAGCCGGCGCACCTCGCTGTGCCCACTGATGACGGGACTGGTCAGGCCCTTCTCGTGGCGGCCGCTGGCCAGGGCCTGGGCGATGGCGGAGTGCTCGGAGTCCACGGGGACCACCTGGCCGGACCGGGTGAGTGACTGGCGGACGAGGGCGCCTCCGACGACGAGGGACTCCTTGTTGGCCAGCGCCAGGCGGGCCCCGCTGCGCAGGGCCGTCAGCGTGGGCAGCAGGCCCACGGAGCCCGTGATGCCGTTGACGACCGTGTCACCGGACCCGAGCTCTGCGGCCTCGACCGCCGTGGTGGCGGCGTCGGGGCCGGTGAGAATCGTGGTGACCGGGTCGGGGTGACCGGTCTCGGCGGCCGCAGTCGACAGGGCCTGGCGCAGGTGACCGGCGAGGTCCTCTCCCCCGCCGGTGACGGCCAGGACGGGGACCTCCCAGGCGACGGCCTGGCGGGCCAGGAGATCCAGGCGGCTTCCGCCGGCGGCCAGGGCGGCCACTCGCGGAGCGGCCTGGCCCAGGCGGGTGAGGACCTCGAGGGTCTGGGTGCCGATCGACCCGGTGGATCCGAGCAGGACCAGTCGCTGGGGAGACTGGGGAGAACAGGAACGTGGCGGTACGTGGCCGGTCATGGGGCGGCGGGTTTCCTCAGGGTTTACTCGACCTTCTCGGCCTACTCGGTCTGCTCGGCTTACTCGACGGACAGGAGGACCTCGACGACGCGGGCCAGGTAGCGGTCGACGCTGGGCTCCCCGTAGGCCTTGTTTCCCCGGGCGCGGCGGAAGACCGCTCCACGCACCTCGCTGGAGGTCAAGGTGGTGTCGGAGTCGAAATAGCCGGCGATGCGGTCCATGAGGGCATCGACGTCAGTCTTGTCATATCCCTGGCCGGAGGCAGGGGCGAAGCGCTCGCCGGCTGGACGCAGGAGGCGCGGGTAGAGGGTGGTGGCGAGCTGGGTGACCTGGTCCATCCAGGCCTGGCGACCCTTCTTGGCCACGAAGGCGGCGCGACGGCGCTGGAGGAAGGCGGCCTCGAGGCGGTCGAGGGCCGCGTCGACGGCCTGCGGCTGGTAGCCGCGCAGGACCACGTCGAAGGCGACGGTGCGCACGCCCTCGGAGTCCATCTCGTCGAGCTCACCGGCGTCGTAGATCTCGTGAGCCGTCTCGAAGTACCGGTCGACCTGCTCGGGGCGGTAGCCCGGTCGCAGGAGCGCTGACTTGGGGAACATGTCGCTCATGTCGTCTTAGCCCTCTCCTGGTTGAGTACCTCGGTCGCGAGCTGACCGCAGGCGCCGTCGATGTCGCTGCCTCGAGTGTCTCGCACTGTCGTGGTAATTCCGGCACGCCGAAGCGTGTCGACGAATATATCCTGGACCGTGGCCTCCGAGCAGGTCCAGATGGAGCCGGGGGTGGGGTTGAGTGGGATGGGGTTGACATGGGCCCATCCGGTGTCCCTGCGGTTGAGCTCGTCAGCGAGCAGCTGGGCGCGCCAGGCGTGGTCGTTCATGTCCTTGATGAGTGCGTACTCGATGGACACGCGCCTGCCGGTGGCCAGGAAGTAGTCGTGGGCGGCGTCGAGCAGCTCGCCGACCTTCCACTTGGAGTTGACGGGGATGAGCTCGTCGCGCAGCTCGTCATCGGGGGCGTGCAGGGAGACGGCCAGGGTCACCGGCAGGCCCTCGCCGGCGAGCCTGCGGATGAGGGGGACCAGCCCCACCGTGGAGACGGTGACACCGCGGGCAGACAGGCCGAAGCCCTCGGGGGCCGGGTCGATGAGGCGGTGGAGGGCGCCGACGACGTTCTTGTAGTTGACCATCGGCTCGCCCATGCCCATGAAGACCACGTTGGACAGGCGTGCCGGACCTCCGCTCAGGTCGCCGGCGGCCGATGCCCGGGCGGCGTGGCGCACCTGCTCGACGATCTCCGCGGTCGACAGGTTGCGGGTGAGGCCCATCTGGCCGGTGGCGCAGAAGGGGCAGGCCATGCCGCAGCCGGCCTGGGAGGAGACGCACAACGTGGTGCGGTCCTTGTAGCGCATGAGGACGCTCTCGACACGCACGCCGTCGTGGAGCTCCCACAGGTGCTTGATGGTGCGGCCGCCGTCGGCGCGCAGGGCGCGCACCGGGGTGATGAGCTCGGGCAGCAGCTCGGCGCACAGCTGCTCGCGCTGGGAGGCGGGCAGGTCGGTCATGTCCGCGCTGTCACGGGTGAAGTGGGTGAAGTAGTGGCGTGAGAGCTGGTCGGCGCGGAAGAATGGCAGGCCCGAGTCCTTGCAGGCGGCCTTGCGACCGGCCAGGTCGAGGTCGGCCAGGTGCCGTGGGGCCTTGCCACGCGCCGCCGGTACGGCGAAGGACAGGCGCGGCTTGGCGTCGGGACTGGTAGCGCCCTCCGGCGGCTGGTCGGTGGGCATGACCTGGATCTGGCCGTCACGCGGCCGCCCGGTGATGCTGACGGGCTGCGGACGCCGGGGGCGCTGCTGTGCTCGCGAAGGACTCATGCTCGTGCTCCTCGTGTCCCGGGGCTGGGGAGGGCCGGGCTGGTCGATAGGGTTGGGCATGCCGTCTCTATTTCACCAGGAGGGTGAAGGCGTAGACAAGTGGAGCGGCCACGAGGATCGAGTCGAGCCGGTCCATGATTCCTCCGTGGCCGGGCAGGAGCGTGCCCATGTCCTTGAGTCCCAGGTCGCGCTTGAGGAGGGACTCCCCCAGGTCGCCCAGGGTGGAGACGATCACGGTACAGGCACCCAGGGCGGCGCCGGCCCACCAGGGGCCGCCGATGGCCCACACGCACCCGGCGCCGGCGGCCACTGTCACCAGCAGGGAGCCCATGAGCCCCTCCCAGGACTTCTTGGGCGAGACCGAGGGGGCCAGGGGGTGACGGCCGAAGGTGATGCCGGCCAGCCACCCGCCGGTGTCGTTGGCCGCCGCCAGCGCGATGAGCATCATGACTTTCCCCACTCCGTGATCCTGGACCAGGACCAGGACGGCGAAGCCGGCCAGGTAGGGCAGGTAGGTGGCGGCGAAGACCGAGGCGGCCGCGGCGCTGGAGCGTGAGCGGCGCACCTCGTCATGGGCGTCGGTGCGAGGGATGTCATGACCGGCCTGCTCCAGAACGGTGCCGGTCTCCGCCTCGGCGTGGTCCATGAAGCTCCACAGGACACAGGCGCCGGCGGTGGCCACGTAGGCCCCGAAGGCCGCCTCCGCCCCCAGCTCCCAGGCGCACACGGAGATGCCCAGGGCACCCAGCCACAGCGGCGCCAGTGGCAGGCGGATGCTCTTGCGGGCGAAGGCCGCGGCCAGCTCCCACAGAGCTCCGCACACGGCCAGCACGACGACGCCCACGAAGACGATCTTCTGAAAGGCCAGCGAGCCTAGGACCACGGCGATGAGGACGACCGCCACCCCGACGGCGGCGGGCAGGTTGCGGCCCGCCCGCCCGGTGGCGGGCAGCGGGTCGTGGTTGCGCGTGGGTCGCGGGTTCAGCAGAGTCGTCACTGGGCTCACAGGGGTCGGCGGGGCATGGGATCTCAGGAGGGACCGGGTCCCAGGCTCAGGGGCGTCAGACTTCCAGGAGCTCGCTCTCCTTGGCGCTCAGGGCCGCGTCGATCTGCTCGACGAAGCGCTTGGTGAGACCATCGAGCTCGTGCTCGGCGCGCTTGACGTCGTCCTCGCCGGCCTCGCCGTCCTTCTTGATGGCCTCGAGCTCCTTCTTGGCCTTGCCGCGGATGCCGCGCACCTGGACGCGGGAGTCCTCGGCGCGGGAGCGGGCGAGCTTGACGTAGTCCTTGCGGCGCTCCTCGGTCAGTGCCGGCAGGGAGACGCGGATGACCGTGCCGTCGTCGGTGGGGTTGACGCCGAGGTCGGACTCGCGGATGGCGGTGACGATGTCCTTCATGGCGGAGCGGTCGAAGGGGCTGACCAGGACGGTGCGGGCCTCGGGGATCGTCAGGGAGGCGAGCTGCTGGAGCGGGGTGGGGGCGCCGTAGTAGTCCACCACGATCCCGTTGAACATCGAGGGGTTGGCACGGCCGGTGCGGATGGAGGCGAGCTCGCTCTTGGCGGCCTGGAGGGCCTTGTCCATCTTGTCCTCGGCCTCGAGCATGACGTCGTCGATCATGGTGCTTCCTTTGCTGGGCAGTCGGTGGGTTCCTGGTTTGGTGTCGGCCATCTCGAGGATGACTGTATGGACACCGTGCGTTCTGCTCGTCCGCGCGGTGGGCGGCGGAGACAGGGGTTTCGTCGTCGACCCCTCCGGGCTCCGCGTCAGCCGCAGCTGACGAGTGTCCCGATTCTCTCACCCAACAGGGCGCGGGTGATATTTCCGGGCTCCCCCATGCCGAAGACGCGCATGGGCAGTCCGTTGTCGCGGCACAGGGCGAAGGCGGAGGCGTCAACCACCTGGAGGCCGTCGACCAGGGCCCGTTCGTAGGTGAGATGGTCGAGGCGCTGGGCGTCGGGGTTCTTGCGGGGGTCGGCGGTGTAGACGCCGTCGACGCCGTTCTTGCCCACGAGCAGCTCGTCGCAGTGGGTCTCCAGGGCCCGCTGGGCAGCGACCGTGTCGGTGGAGAAGTAGGGCAGGCCGGCACCGGCGCCGAAAACGACGACCCGGTTCTTCTCCATGTGGCGGATGGCGCGCAGGGGGATGTAGGACTCGGCGACCTGCCCCATGGCGATGGCTGTCTGGACGCGGGCGGGGACCCCGGCCTTCTCGATGAAGTCCTGCAGGGCCAGGGCGTTCATGACGGTGCCCAGCATGCCCATGTAGTCGGCGCGGGCTCGGTCCATTCCTCGCGACGAGAGCTCGGCGCCGCGGAAGAAGTTCCCTCCTCCGACGACGACGGAGACCTGGACCCCGGCGCGGACGGCATCGGCGATCTGGCGGGCCGCGTCGGAGACGACGTCGGGATCCAGGCCTATCGATCCGCCGCCGAAGACCTCACCGGAAAGCTTGAGCAGAACACGTCTGGGGTGCGTGCCGTGGGCAACGCGGTCGTCACGAGCCGGTTCTTGACTCATTGCGCTATGTCTCCTGGGGTCGGTGGGCAGGCTTGGCACAGCCTACCCCGTCCGTGACGGTGCTGTGCCACGATCGTGGTCGCCCGGAGGGGTCAGACACGCCATGCGACTATGCCCTGCGACATGCTCCGCGGAGTGCTCCACGGCGCAGTCCCCACACGGGTGTCGACGAGCGAGACGCCATGAGAAGGGGCGGGGTCACGAGCATGATGCTCGCAACCCCGCCCCGGATGTCTTCAGCCGGTCGACGACGCCGGTCGCCCGACGAGCCGGTCCGGCAGCGGGTGGCTCAGGCGCCGACGCGGAAGCGGACGAAGCCGGTCAGCTCACCGCCGGTGGCCTCGACGACCTTGCCGACCGTGGTCTTGGGGTCCTTGGCGAAGGCCTGATCGACCAGGACGTTCTCCTTGAAGAAGCCGCTGAGGCGCCCCTCGACGATCTTGGGGATGGCCTTCTCGGGCTTGCCCTCGGCGCGAGTGGTCTCCTCGGCGATGGCGCGCTCCTTGTCCACGACCTCGGCCGGGACGTCGTCGCGCGTGGTGTAGTCCGGGGAGTAGGCGGCGATGTGCATGGCGACGTCGTGGGCCACCTCGGCGGCCTTGGCGTCGGTGCCCACCAGGACGCCGACCTGGGCGGGCAGGTCGGGGTTGGTGCGGTGCAGGTAGAGCTCGATCTTGTCGGCCTCGAGGCGGCCGACGCGACGCACGACGATCTTCTCTCCGATGACGGCCTGCATGCCGTCGGTGAGCTCCTTGACGGTGGAGCCGTCGACCTCGACCTCGGCCAGGGCCTCGGCGTCGGTGGCGCCGGAGTCGAGGGCGGCGGTGAGGACCTGCTCGGCGTAGTCGAGGAACTTCTGGTTCTTGGCCACGAAGTCGGTCTCGGCGTTGATCTCGACGAGGACGCCGACCTGGCCGTCGCCGGAGTCGACGACCTTGGCGGCGATGAGGCCGGCGGAGGCGGCGCGGCCCTCGCGCTTGGCGATGCCCTTGAGGCCCTTGACGCGAATGATCTCGATGGCCTTCTCGGCGTCGCCGTTGGCCTCGTCGAGGGCCTTCTTGACGTCGAGCATGCCGGCGCCGGTCTTCTCGCGCAGCGCCTTGATGTCAGCAGTGGTGTAGTTCGCCATGAATGTCTCCTGGTCAGTCAGTGACTAATAGACGTGTGAAAAGGACGTGTGAAAGGTGTTCACAGCGCGCAGCTGCCGCGCTGTGAACGAGGAGGCGGGAATACGATGCCTGGGCTCAGGCCTGCTCGGCGGCAGGGGCCTCGGCAGCAGCCTCGACGGCCTCGGTGACCTCAGCAGCCTCGGTGACCTCAGCAGCCTCGGTGGCCTCAGCTCCGGCGAGGAGCTGCGCCTCCCACTCGGGCAGCGGCTCGGCGTCGGCAGCGGCGACCTCGGCCTCCTCCCCGGTGCGGGCGCGGCCACCGGAGCGGGCCAGCAGGCCCTCGGCGGTGGCGTCGGCGACGACGCGGGTGAGCAGGGTGACGGCGCGGATGGCGTCGTCGTTGCCGGGGATGCCGTAGGTGGCCTCGTCCGGGTCGCAGTTGGTGTCGAGAATGGCGATGACCGGGATCCCGAGCTTCTGGGCCTCGGAGATGGCCAGGTGCTCCTTCTTGGTGTCCACGACCCACACGGCGGCGGGGAGCTTGCTCATGTCGCGGATGCCGCCCAGGGTGCGCTGGAGCTTGTCCTTCTCACGGCGCATCATGAGCAGCTCCTTCTTGGTGCGGCCGGAGCCGGCCACGTCGTCGAAGTCGATCTGCTCGAGCTCCTTCATGCGGTCCAGACGGGCGCGCACGGTGGAGAAGTTGGTGAGCATGCCGCCCAGCCAGCGCTGGTTGACGTAGGGCATGCCGACGCGCTGGGCCTGCTCGGCCACGGCGGCCTGGGCCTGCTTCTTGGTTCCGACGAACAGGATGTTGCCGCCGCGAGCGACGATCTCCTTGACGAAGTCGTAGGCGGTGTTGATGCCCTCGATGGACTGCTGGAGGTCGACGATGTAGATGCCGTTGCGCTCGGTGAGGATGAAGCGCTTCATCTTGGGGTTCCAACGACGGGTCTGGTGCCCGAAGTGGACACCGCTATCAAGGAGCTGGCGCATGGTAACGACGGCCATGAAGGTCCTTCCGTGTGTGCCGAGAGGTTGCTCGACGCACGATCATTCGGGGGACGGCTGCGCGGTGGGCCCAGGCGCGTCCCGGAGTTACTTTTCTGGGTTGTTCCCCTGTGGTTCCGCGCGCTGGTGGGCGCACACCGAGCCGGAGACCGATACAGTGATCAAGGAATGACCAAGGACTGACCGATGACTGGAGCCCGGCGACCGGCTGGTAGCCGACGCGGACGGGGCCTGGTGCCTGCGACGCACGGCCACCCGTTCACCATGACGAACCATGACGATCGGGACCGCGACCGTGTCGCCCGGAGGGACGTCCCGAGGTGCTCGGGTGCAGGCACGCGAAGTCAGCATCCCAGTCCCGTCTCCCGCTGACGCCGGAGCGATCCGCAGAATGCTGCGGAGGTGAGGCTACCACAGGGCCGAGTCGGCTGCCGAGGCGGATTCGGTGACATGTGGAGTCATTCCGGTCACCACAGGACGCTTTCTGAGAGCGTTTTCCACAGGGCCGACGACGTCCCCGGCGGCCGGGGCCTGCCGGCGCGCACCCTGATGGCATGCACCCAGGACACAATCCACAGACAGCGCCAGCAACACAGGCAGCCCAGGCAGCAGCAGGCAGGGCACGCGGATCCCGCGAAGCCGGCTTATCGGGGCACCGCCGATCCTGTCGTGCACCACATGGTTCCCCGCCGGGCGCCTCTCCTGCTACGAGGCCCGGCAGAGCCCGTCGCGCGGCTCTGACCGCGGTCCTGCTCGCCTGCGGGGCACTCACCGCACTGCCGTCCTCCACGGGCTCCGGCACACCACTGGAGATCGGGGATCCCGCATCTCCCGAGCTCACGACGACATCGTCCGGGCTGACCGGTTCCGTGACTCCACCGACCTCGCCGACCTTGTTCTTCACGGGCGCCAGCCTCATCACTCGGTTCACCGAGGGGACGGAACCGGGTGCACAGGCTGGTGCGCAGCAGCCGCATGAGCTCGGGCGGCCGCGAGGACGCTATCAGTGGCCGACCGGCGCACCGGCCACCGTGGTGGAGGGCTTCGACCCGCCGGCCGTCGTGTGGGGGCGTGGTCACCGGGGAGTGGATCTTGCGGCCGCGGAGGGCACGCAGATCCGCAGCGCTGCCGCCGGGACGGTCGCCTTCGCTGGCATGGTGGCCGGACGTCCCGTGGTCTCGGTCGACCATGGGGACGGTATCCGCACCACCTATGAGCCGGTGGAACCGAGCGTCAGCGCGGGTGAGACGGTGGGGGCCGGGCAGATCATCGGCACCTTGCTGCCGGGGCACCGGTCGGACGGGGTCTGCGCGCTGCACTGGGGTGCGCGCACCGGCCCCAAGACCTACATCAACCCGCTGCGTCTGCTGCAGCCGGCCGTCATCCGTCTCAAGCCGGTCCGGTAGGTCCGGTGATCGTCTCTTGATCTCCCAGGCGTTCCCGACGATGACGGGACGTCGTGGACAGTGGTGAGCTTTCGGGCATACCCCCTTCAAAGACATCTCGTTGAGAGAGGTGGAGACATGAAGTCGTCCGAATCCCTCCAGCACTGGTTCGAGACCTCCCTGCGGCCCAAGCTGCAGAGGATGGTCGCAAAGCGACGCCCAGACCTGCCGGCGCCGCAGCTGCTCGTCGTCGCTCCGGGAGTGAGGTTCTCCTTCGGTGAGGTCAACCGGCCTTTTCATACCGCGAGCGCGGGAAAACCCTTCGTGGCGGTCGCGGCAGCACGCCTGGCCCAGCAGGGGCAGCTGTCCCTGGATGCGCCGATCGGCGAGCTGGCCCCCGACATCGATCTGTCCGCGCTACCCGCCGCTCCCGGCGTCATTCTGTCCCGGGACCTGACCCTGAGTCACCTGCTCAGACACCGCTCAGGACTACCCGACCCGATACAGCCTCCGCGCGGACACTCCACCGAGTGCTCGCTGGACCGCCTCATGCGCCAACCCGACCGCCGGTGGGACCTGGCCGAGGTGCTAGCGCAGTGCGCGGGGCTGCCGCCCCAGGGCCGGCCCGGTGAGCGCTTCGCCTACGGGGACGCCAACTACGCCCTGGCTCAGTGCGTGCTCCAGGAGGTCACCGGCCTGTCCGCCCACGAGGTGCTGCGCACCCAGGTGTTCCAGCCCGCGGGGATGACGCGCACGGGTCAGCCGCACTCCACGGCCACCGATGAGGAGCTGGCAGGTCTGAAGATCGCTCCGGTCTGGGTCAAGGGTGCGGAGATCAGCCATATCAGGGCGCTGTCCGCCGGGTCCGCTGACGGCGGCGCGGTGACAACCCTGGAGGACATGGTGCGGTTCCAGGAGGCCCTGCATGAAGGAGACCTGCTCGACCGGGATCTGCTGGCGCGCCTGGCCCGGCCCCGCTCCCGCCTGCGCGCGGGCCTCCACTACGGGACGGGCCTGGCCACGATCCGCTTCAGCGAGTTCATGCCCTTGATCCTGCGGGGCCTGCCCGAGCCGGTGGGAGGTCTGGGCCTGTGGGCGGTACACAGCTTCTTCTACCCGCGCCAACGCGCCCACGTCGTCATGAACCTTCACAGCACCGCACAGATGCAGCGCAGCTTCGCGCTGCACATCGCGATCGCCCGCCGTCTGGCCCGCCTGTCCTGAGCTGCGCTCCCCCACTAGCCAGTCCTTGGGCCCGGCACGCCTTCGGGGTGTCCATGGGGTCCAGGCCTCACGCGGGGCCAGCCCACCACCCCACCACGGTGCCGTCGGATGGACGTGCTCGTCGTCTCAGGCGCGGGGGAAGGCCTGCTCGTAAACGCTGCGCAACCGCTCGGCCGAGACATGGGTGTAGCGCTGGGTCGTGGCCAGGGAGGAGTGTCCGAGGAGCTCCTGGACGCTGCGCAGGTCCGCTCCCCCGCTCAGGACGTGGGTGGCGGTGCTGTGGCGCAGTCCGTGCGGGCCGAGGTCGGGCACCTGGGCGGCGGCGCACAGCCGGTGGACGATGTCGCGCACCGCACGGGGGTCGATGCGTCGTCCTCGCGCCCCGAGGAAGAGTGCGGCTCCGGCGTCGGAGGCACAGATCTCAGGGCGTCGCCCCAGCCAGTTCTCTAGGGCCCTGGAGGCGGGCAGCCCGTAGGGGACGGCGCGTTCCTTGCGGCCCTTGCCCAGGACCCGCGCAGTGCGTTGGGAGTGGTCGAGGTCGGTGACGTCGAGGCCGACGAGCTCGGAGACCCGTACACCGGTCGCGTAGAGCGTCTCGATGATGGCCAGGTCGCGTGCGGCCAGAGCGTTGCCGTCTGAGGCGAGGTCCGCGGCGGTCTTGAGAAGCTGTGCGGCCTGCTGGGTCGTCAGGACCCCGGGGAGTCGGTTGTCGACGCGGGGGGCGCGCAGGCGCGCGGCGACGTCGGAGGCGAGCAGCCCTTCCTCGAGGGCCCAGGTGGAGAAGGTTCTCACCGAGGCGGAGCGGCGGGCCAGGGTGGCGCGCGATCGCCCGCCCGCCGCCTGTGCGGCGAGCCAGTCGCGCAGGTCCGCCAGGTCGAGGGTGGCCAGGGCCGGCTCAACGGGCTCGGCATCGCCCTCACCGACGCCGAGAAAGCTCAGCAGGTCACCCACATCGATGAGGTAGGCCCGCACGGTGTGCTGGGAGAGGTCTCGTTGCAGGGACAGGTGACGCCGGTAGGCGGAGAGGAGGTCGGCGCGCGTCCTCGGCATAAGAGTCCCCCCCTGACAACGGCTCTCTGAGGTCAATGGCAAGACGAATGACGATGGGCGTTCGCCGGTGTACCGCCCCTCTCGAATCCTGCTGAGGTGCGCCAGAGCATACCACCCGCCCTGACGTCACTACCTGAGGCCCTGGTGCACCATCAGGGAGCCACCCAGGGCGGTGGCTGCGTGGTCGTGCAGGTGATCGCCCCGCCGCTCACCCGGTCGTTGACGGCACGGCCCAGACGCGCCATCAGCTCCTCTTCGCCCCTCATCGCCTCCGTCACCCAGCGCCGGCACGCGAGCGACCCGGCTTGCAGGCTTCCGCGTCCGGCTCGGCAGCATCTCTCCCCCACAACGCACCGCAACCGACGTATCGACAGCATGCGATACATCGATCATGGTGCCGCTACCTGCCCCGGCTCCAGTCGCCAAGAGGGACCAGGGTCTTTTTACCGCTTGGATGGTCGTGGCATTCTTATGGGGAGGATGACGTCGCCCCGTGGCGGCTGTTCCCAGGCATCCGGACCCTCATGACAGCAGAACCTGAAGGAGTGACGACGATGACCGGCGAGCCTCTGCTCCTCGACTTCGCTGGTGAGCTGTTCCGGATCGAGCTGGGAACGCCCTTCCAGATCGGCCGAGAGGGCGATCTCGTGCTTGACGAGGACAACCTCTTCCTCCATCGACGCTTCCTCATCATCGAGCACGACGCCGACCTGTGGTGGGTGGCCAACATCGGTTCCCGGATCGGCGCCACACTGACCGAGCGCTCCGGCACCTCCCGCTCATGGGTGGCTCCGGGTTCCCGGGTGCCGCTGGTCTTCCCGGATATGGCGATCGTCTTCACTGCGGGCTCCACCACCTACGAGATCATCCTGCAGGTGCCCTTCCCGGGCTACGAGGTCTCCCAGACCAGAGAGATGCCTCCGTGCTCCGGCCAGACCACCGTGGGCATCGTGAATCTGACCCGAAACCAGCACCTGGTGACCCTGGCCCTGGCGGAGCCCTGGCTGCGTCGCACCGGCAGCGGGCCAGTCGACCTGCCTCGTAATGCCGACGCCGCCGCCCGCCTGGGATGGAAGATCACCCGCTTCAATCGCGCGCTGGACAACATCTGCGACAAGCTCGACCGCATCGGCGTCAAAGGTATGCGGGGCGGTCCGCGTATGCACGCCTCCTACCGCCGTACCGCCCTGATCGACTACGCGCTGACGGCTCGACTGGTCACGGTCGAGGACCTGCCACTGCTGGATGAGGAGGCCCAGCACTCCCGGCAGAAGCCTGCACTGTCAGCAGCCACCGTGGTCTGACCCCGAGGAGCTCACCTCCCGGGCGAGCCCGGCCCGGGGCGTTGCGACGTCTGGTTACTGGCGGCGGCGTCTCCAGCCGGCGGCGGTGCGCTCCACCCTGCCCAGCAGCTCCAGGATCCCCAGGGCCGCCACCGCTTCCTTCTGGGACAGGCCCGAGGAGCGGGCGATGGCCTCGGTGGTCGCGGACGCTCTGGCCGGCATGGCGTCCAGGACGGCGGCACTGTCCGGTTCCAGCCCGTCCAGGAGACCGTCTCCCGCCAGCTCGGGGTTCTGCTCCTTGACGGCGTCGGCGTCGACGGTGCCCAGGGGCGTGAGGAGCTCAAGGGCGTCGTCGGTATCAGTGATGCAGACCGCGCCCTTACGCAGGAGCCGGTGACAGCCGACCGAGGACATGGAGGTCACCGGTCCGGGGACGGCGCCCACCTGCCTGCCCAGCTCGAGGGCTCGGTGGGCGGTGGACAGGGCTCCTGAGCGCCAGGCCGCCTCGACCACGATCGTCGCCCCGGAGATGGCCGCGATGACACGGTTGCGGGAGACGAACCGGTAGCGGCCGGGCTGGCAGCCCGGTGGGACCTCAGCGACCAGCGCCCCGTCGGCGATGACCGCCTCCAGCACCCCGGTGTTGCCGACCGGGTAGAGGCGGTCCACTCCCCCGGCGGAGACGGACACGGTGGGGCCTTCGCGCAGTGCTCCGCGATGCGCGCAGGCGTCGATGCCGAAGGCTCCGCCGGAGACGATGAGGCCGCCCTTCGCCGTCACCCCCGAGGCCAGGGAGGTCGCTACCTCCTCACCGTACCGGGTGGAGGCCCTGGCCCCCACCAGCGCCAGGCACAGCCCATTGGCCGGCCCTGCGGGCATCCGCTGCTCACGCACGGGCAGGTGACGAGCCCGGGTGATCACCTCGCACAGACCGGCCTCACCGCCCCGATCGGAGCTGAGCCCGCCGGTCTCGGGGCCGGCTTCGCCGCTGCTGCAGCTCGCCGCCTCCCGGTCCTTGGCACTGACCAGCAGCGACGGGTCGCCGCGCACCCACAGGCAGAAGGGCGGGTGCTCGAGCTCGCCGAGTCCCGGCGGCCACCAGGTGTCTCCGGGGAGGATGAGGCTCCCACCGAGGCGGTCGAGCACGTCCAGCTCGCGGCGGATGTCGAGTCCCTCCAGGCGCGGCGCCCATCGTGCAGCGACCTGCGCCCAGTGGGCGCTGAGCCCGCCGGCGCAGGAGACGCCCGGGGGAGGCTGCGGCACGGGCGGGCGCGGGGCGCTGCGCACACGCCCCGAGGAGTCGATGGCCTCATCCAGCAACCACCTCAAGGCGGGGCTCGGTCCGAGCCGATCCACCAGCATCGTGGCCGCAGCACTGGCCGGCTCCGCCAGGCGCGACCAGGTGGCGCGGACCAGCGCCGGGTCGTCGATGTCGTAGGGCAGGGTGGGGCTCATGGTCGTGCTCCTGAGGTTCTCAGGGCCAGTGCGGTCCCGATGTGGGTGAGGGTGAGGGCCTCGGCGCCCTCGAGATCGGCCAGGGTCCAGGCCAGCCTGAGAACCCGGTCCACCCCGCGCAGGGAGAGGTCCCCACGTTCCAGGGCACTCATGAGCCGGCGGCTGAGCGGCGCGCTCAGTCCACCGTCGGGGCCCCTGAGGTAGGAGCCGGGCACCTCGGCGTTGAGCCGCCACGGCGTGCCGGCCAGCCGGTGCCTCGCGGCGCGTCTGGCTCGCAGGACCCGCTGCGCCACCACGGCGCTGGACTCGCCGCTCTCCGGGCGGGCAAGATCAGCGGCACTGACGGAGGCCACCTCGACCTGGATGTCCACCCGGTCCAGCAGCGGCCCGGACAGGCGCGAGAAGTACCGCCGTCGTTGCAGGGAGGTGCACGTGCACTCCAGTCCCCGGCCACCGGCCTTGCCGCAGGGGCAGGGATTGGCGGCCAGGACGAGCTGGAAGGCGGCCGGGTAGCTGGCACGCCCACCCACCCGGTCGATGGTGACCGTCCCGGACTCCAGGGGCTGACGCAGGCAGTCCAGGACACCGGCGCTGAACTCGGGGGCCTCGTCGAGGAACAGCACACCCCGGTGAGCCAGGGACACGTCCCCGGGGCGGGGCAGGCCGGATCCGCCTCCGACGACGGCGGCCCGGGTGGCGGTGTGGTGCGGTGCGCGCAGCGGTGGCCGGGTGATGAGCCCGTGGGCGGGGTTGAAGGTGCCGGCCAGGGAGTGGATCGAGGTGACGGTGACGGCGTCGGACTGCTCCAGGGGAGGCAGGATCGAGGGCAGACGTTCGGCGAGCATGGTCTTTCCCGTCCCCGGCGGCCCCACCATGATGAGGTGATGTCCCCCGGCCGCGGCGACCTCGAGGGCCTGTCTGGCCTCGGCCTGCCCGACGACGTCAGCCAGGTCCGGCGGTTCGCCGTCCTCAACGCGGGCTGGGGCGGCGTCGTCGGCCTGGGATATCTGCTCCACCGCAGCGGCAACGGCGGGGCTCAGGCGCCCTCCGTAGCGGTCCACGAGCTGGCCGATATGGCCGATGGCGGTGACCTGGGCGCCGGGGACGAGCTCAGCCTCGGCGCAGGCCTCCCGGGCGACGACGATCTCCTCCACCCCGGCGGCGACCGCGGCCTGGACGCTGGGCAGGACGCCGCGCACCGAGTGGACCGAGCCGTCCAGCCCGAGCTCGCCGATGTACACGGTGCGTCCCAGGAGACCGGCCGCGGATCGTCCGAGCTGACCACGAGCGCCCAGGACGGCCAGCGCGAGCGCCAGGTCCAGTCCGGTGCCGGTCTTGCGCAGGTCCGCCGGGGAGAGGTTGACGGTCAGGCGCTGCTCTCCCCAGGTGACGCCGCAGGTGCTCAAGGCGGCCCGGACGCGCTCGCGCGACTCGCGCACGGCGGCGTCGGGCAGGCCGACGAGGGTGAATCCGGGCAGGCCCTGGGTGGCGTGGGCCTCGACGTCGACGATGTGTCCGGCCAGCCCAGTCAGGGTGACCGCGAGCGTGCGCGCTAGCCCCATGACGTCCCCACCGCCCGGTGGTGGCACAGCAGCGCGGGGCGTTCCTCGCGCAGGAGGATGGAGACGACGTCGATGCGCAGGCCTGCGTGCGGGGTCTCGTGGGTGCTGACCCAGGCGGCTCCCAGGGCGCGCAGCCGGGCCAGCTTGCGGGCGTCGACGGCGGCGGCCGGTGGCCCCTGGCGCAGGGAGCTGCGGGTCTTGACCTCGACGATGACCAGTGCTGGTCGTCTGCGTCGCTTCCCGCCGTCACCGGGGGCGCTGCCGAGCTCCGGCTCCTGACCGCCGGGGGCGGGGTCGAGGGCGATGATGTCGAGCTCGCCGCGCAGGCCGTGGTCCGGACGCCAGTTGCGCTCCAGGATCTGCCAACCGATGTCCTCCAGGTAGGCAGTGGCCAGGTCCTCCCCGTAGCGCCCGGTGCGAAGGCGGGACTGGTGGGCTACGGCGGCCCCTGGACTGCGCAGGCTCCCAGCGGACCCGGCGGGCCCGGCATCACCGGACCGGGGCGGATTCACCGCGCTCCCTGTTGCGACCTGTTCGACCATGCCGATCACCTCCGCCACCAGCCTGAAGCAGAATCACCTGATCCGCGCCACGACCCGATCAGCCCTGTGGAGGGCACTGGCAGGAGACGACCTGTGGCTCCCGGGCAGCCGCGCCACTCAGGGGCAGGGGCGTGCAGAGGGTGACAGGCCCGGTCTGAGGCGACCGCTCCGGAGGCTCTAGGAGGAGGGGATGTCCATCTCGAGCTTGGTGAGCTCCTCGACGTTGACGTCCTTGAAGGTGACGACGTGGACGGACTTCACGAACCGGGAGGCACGGTAGATGTCCCACACCCAGGCGTCCTCGAGGGTGAGCTCGAAGAAGACCTCCCCTCCGTTGGTGCGCACCTGGACGTCGACGGCGTTGGCCAGGTAGAACCGTCGCTCGGTCTCCACGACGTAGGAGAACAGGGAGGCAACGTCGCGGTACTCCCGGTACAGCGAGAGCTCCAGCTCGTTCTCATAGGACTCGAGGTCTTCTGCGCTCACCGGGCCATCATGCCTGCCCGCGGCGCCCAGGCCCAGCAGGTCGCGGGGGCGAGTCGGGGCCTGCCCGGGTCGGTACCGGCTGTTGCCCGGCGTGTCAGCCGCGGCGCTGATCCAGCCCGGGCAGGTGCCAGCTGCGTCGGTGCTGGTTGCTGGCGCCGAGCTCGGTGAGGCCCTTGATATGGGCCGGTGAGGCGTAGCCCTTGTTCGAGGCCCACCCGTAGCCGGGATCGTCCAGGCAGGCCATGAGGGAGTCCCGCTCGACCTTGGCCAGGACGCTGGCTGCCGCGACGACGGCGCAGCGGGCGTCGGCCTTGACCTCCATGCGCACCGGCGGGATGGGAGGACCGGCGGCGGGATCCAGGACCGGTTCCGGAGGCTGGCGGTCATCCAGTGCGGTGAGCAGGTCGGGCTGTGGAGCGGTGAGCCAGTCGGCCACGCCGTCGAGGATGATGACGCCCGGGGCGTGTCCGCGCGCAACGACCTGTTTCAAGGCGCGCAGGCCTGCCAGTCTCAGGGCACCGACGATGCCGCGTTCATCGATCTCTGCCGGTGAGGCGTGGGCGACGGCGTGGTCCACCAGCCAGTTGCGCACGGGCTCGATCAGGCCGGTGCGCGCACGGGCCGTGAGCTGCTTGGAGTCGGCCAGGCCGCCGGGGAAGGCGTCGTCGGTGCGGCGGCCGACGACTGCCAGTCCTACGCTGACCGGTCCGGCGAGCGCACCGCGCCCGACCTCGTCCAGACCACCGACGTAGTCGCAGCCGCGGAGCAGCTCGTTCTCCAGGCACCGGTCGGGGCGGGGTCGCACCCGCCGGCTCACCGCGTGGTCCTCGAGTCTGTTCCCGTGTCTGTTCCCGAGCCGCCGGTTCTGTCCGAGGAGCCCGGCACGGCGGCCCCCATGGCGCCCGCGCCTGATCGTCCGTGGCCTGACGTCCCGGATGACCCGGATGTCCCCGACTCCGTGTCCTGTCCGTCAGTCCCTGGGCTCGGGCCGATCCGGCCGGGCGCGGTGCGCTCGGAGCCATTGGTCGCCTCACCGGTCTCGGTCTGCGGGCCGTCCAGGGACGTGCTGCCCTTGTTGTCAGGGTCGTCAGAGTTGTCCGGGTTGTCCGGGTTGTCCGGGTTGTCCGGGTTGTCCGGGTCCTCAGGGTCGTCGGGGTCGGAGCCCCGCTGCGTCGGCCCTGTCGGCCTGCTCGTGGTGGGCTCGGATGACGCGGGCGCCGGAGAGGGGACGGGGGCGTCGTGATCAGGAACCTGGGAGAAGGCCTGCTCACCGCCGCCCAGACTCCCCCATCGGCTCAGGTTCGTCCACTGGAAGACCACCTTGGCCACCCCGACGACGTTCGTCAGGGGCACGAAGCCGCCGTGGGCGTCATCGCGGTGGTAGCGCGAGTCGGCCGAGTTGCTGCGGTTGTCCCCCATGACCCAGACGTATCCCTGGGGAACGGTGACATCGAAGGACGTCAGGGACGGGGACTGACCATCCTTGACGTAGGGCTCCTTGACCGCGACGCCATTGACAGTCAAGGAACCCTTCCCGTCGGAGACGACATGGTCACCTCCCACGCCGATCACCCGTTTGACGAGGTGATGACCGGGGTGCTCGGGCAGAAGGTGCACCGAGACCAAGACCTTCTGGAGGGCGCCGCGCAGACCCGTCGGCTCTTGGACGTGGAGCCAGCCGTCGGGGTCGCTGAAGACGACGACGTCACCGCGGTCGATGTCATAGGAGTCGAACATCGTCACGGCCACCTTGTCCCCGTCACTCAAGGTGCGCTCCATGGACCCCGAGGGGATCTCGTAGATCTGGAAGACGAAGGTCCGCAGAAGGGCCGGAACCAGGATGACGACCGCCAGGACGAGCAGAAACCTCGTCAACCGTTGGCCCAGGGAGATGGTCTCCGGCGGAGGGATGGCGGGCGCGACGTGATGACGAGGCTGGATGGAGGGGGGAAGGTCCACGGGCTCGTCGTCGGACTCGGGGTCGGCGTCCGGGTCGATGAACGGGTCGTAGTCCCACTCGTCGCTGTCGTCGCCCAGGATCTCGCTCGAGGACCCAGCTGCCGACTCAGGCGGCTCGTCGGTCTCCTGAGGGGAGTCTGCGGAGGGAGAGCTGCATGCTGGGGTGACGGCGGACCTGGAGGCCCGGCCGATCTGTGAAGGTGCAGCCTGCTTCAGGTCCAGTCCGACGTCATCGGCCTCGTCCTGCGGCGATCTCACCGTGCCCCTTCCCCTTTGGTCGATGTACGTGGATCCGCCGCTGCACGGCGAGAGATGACGAGCGCCCGGGGCCCGTCAGGCTCCGGGCGCCGTCTTCAGAGTGCGAACGCTCAGTCCTCGCGACGCTCCTTGATCTTGGCGGCCTTACCGCGCAGGTTGCGCAGGTAGTAGAGCTTGGCACGACGCACCTGGCCCCGGGTGACGACCTCGATCTTCTCGATGGAGGGCGTGTGGACGGGGAAGGTGCGCTCGACGCCGACACCGAAGGAGACCTTGCGGATGGTGAAGGTCTCCGAGACGCCGCCGCCCTGGCGCGCAATGACAACGCCCTGGAAGACCTGGACGCGGGTACGGGATCCCTCAACCACCTTGACGTGGACCTTGAGGGTGTCCCCGGGACGGAAGGAGGGGATGTCGTCGCGCAGTGATGCGGCGTTGATCTCGTCGATCAGGTTCATGTTTCTCTCCACACCCGTGCCACTGGTCAGGAGTGCTGGTTCGGCGGCGCCGCGCCGTTCGGGGCAGCGCCGGAGGTGGACGCCCCTGGGCTCCCTCGAAGCGACGGCCTCCCCAGTGGCAGAGGAGCCGCAGGACCCAAGTGCCCGCTCAGTCTGCCACAGGCTCGCGCCCAGGGACGAGCGCACCGGCATCGACGTGCCTGAGTTCACGCCTTTTACCCGCCTCGGAGGGCGTCCCGGACGCATGTCTCAGCAGTGGCTCGGCGCCCGCCGGCACGTCGTGCCGCGGGATGTTGCACCGGCTGCTCGAGGGCCGCCGGGAGGAGGGCCCGTCAGCTGCCGGAGCCGGCCAGGGTGCGTGACGGCACGGGTTCGGCGGGGATCGCCGTCGGGGTGGATGTCGGATCGGGGACCTGGGAGAAGACCTGGCGTCCGTCGGACAGGCCGGACCAGTGGGAGTAGGGCCATACGACGTTCTTGGCGACGCCGACGACGTTGCCCCTGGGGACGAAGCCGTGGTGGGCGTCGTTCTGGTGGTACCGGGAGTCCGAGGAGTTGGCGCGATTGTCCCCCATGACCCAGACGTAGCCCTCGGGCACGGTGACGTCGAAGGCGACGTCGGAGGCCGACCGGCCGGGCTTGAGGTAGTCCTCGTGGATCTCGACGCCGTTGACGCTCAGGGAACCGTTCCCGTCGGCGACGACGTGGTCGCCGGGCATCCCGATGACGCGTTTGATGAGGTGGTGTCCGGCGTCCCGGGGGAAGATGCGGATCGCGACCAGGAAGTCCTGGAGCGCGCCCTGCAAGCCTGCGGGCTCCTGGGTCGTCAGCCAGTGGTCGGGATCGGTGAAGACGACGACGTCGCCCCGCTCGATGTCCTGGGAGTCGTACATCGTCACGGTGACACGGTCTCCCTCGGTGAGGGTGTTCTCCATCGACCCGGAGGGGATGGTGAAGCTCTGGATGACGAAGGTGCGGATGAGCGCGATGATCGCCACGGCGACGACCAGGTAGGACAGGGTGATGCCCCACTGCTTGAGGCGGGCCCCGACCCGGGCCGCCAGCGAGGCGGGCTCGGCCGCTTCGGCGCTCTTCGTGCGCGGCCCGCCACCGTCACCGCGGGTGTCGTCCCTGTCATCAGCCATGTCGTCAGTCATGTCCTTGAGGTTCTGGTCGGGTGCGCTGCTCATTGGCCTTCTCCTGTCCACCGGATCATGACGACGTCATGGGCGTCCTGGCCCCCGACGTTGTAGGTGCGGGTTCCGACCTGGCGGAAGCCGGCCCGCTTGTAGGCCTTCTGGGCGCGTTTGTTGGTGACGTGGGTGCCGAGCCAGAGCAGGCTCGTACCGCGGTCGGTGGCCTGCTGCGTCACGGCGCTCATGAGCGCGGGGGTCAGTCCCGACCCTCTCATCGTGGAGTCGACGTAGACCTTGGACAGCTCGCCGACAACCTGCCCGTCCCGGGCGCGGACGCACGCGGGCCGAGGGTCGAGCCCGGTGGGCGGCTCGCCTGCGGCGTCCGGCTCCTCGCGCAGCACGGCGGCGTAGCCGACCAGGTCCGGGCCGGTGGGCGTAGCGTCCGGCTCCGTCCCGCCGGTCGCCTCCTGCGCGGGCTGGGGTGCGAGCAGCTCGGCGACGACGAGGTCGACACGGTCGTCCTCGACCCAGGTGCGGAACAGGTCGGGAACCAGGTTCGTGGCGATGTGCCGGGCGATGGACTCGGGGTCGATGGCCTGCTCGCAGGCATCGGGGAAGGTGCGGGCCGCCAGGTCGGCCAGGGCCTCGGCGTCGCGGGTGGTGGCGGTCCGGATGCGTACCGGCACCGGGTGGGCCGCCCCGGCCGGGACCGCCCATCCCAGGGCCGCCAACGTGGCGCGGTCCTCGCGGTCCAGGCGCGCTGCGTCCAGGCTCGCAACCATGTCGGGGCGGCGGCGAACAGTGCGGGCGATGGCCTGGTCCCTCCTGGTGCGGGCGATGCGGGCGTGGTCACCGGACAGCAGGACGGGGTCGACCTCCAGGCCGCGCCACCGGGTGGGGCGGGTGTGGACGGGGTACTCCAGCAGGCCGGCGGCTCCGTGGGACTCCTCGACCAGTGACTCGGGGTTGCCCAGGACTCCGGGCAGGAGACGGGCGATCGCCTCGATCATGACGATGGCGGCGACCTCTCCCCCGTTGAGGACGTAGTCGCCGATACTCAGCTCGCGCACCTCGATACCGCGGGAGGCGTAGTGCTCAGGCACGCGCGCGTCGATGCCCTCGTAGCGGCCGCAGGCGAAGACCAGCGCGTCAGCGTCGGCCAGGTCCTCGGCGGTACGCTGGGTGAAGACCTCGCCGGAGGGGGTGGGGATGATGAGGACCTGGCGACCGGCGGTGGGGGCGCCCACGGCGAGCACGTCGTCGAGGGCCTCGCCCCACACGTCGGGTTTCATGACCATACCGGCTCCGCCTCCCAGGGGGGTGTCGTCGACGGTGCGGTGCCGGTCGTGGGCGTGGTCGCGAAGGTCATGCACGTGCAGATCAAGGGTGCCGTGGCCGGCGGCTCTCCCGATGAGCGAGAGGTCCAGGACCTTGAGGTAGTCGGGGAAGATGGTGACGACGTCGATCCTCACCGGGCCTCCTCCGCCTGACCGCGTCCGGGGAACAACCCACCGGGCGGGTCCAGGGTCACGGTTCCGGCCTCGGGGTCGACGACCGGCACAAGCTCAGCAACGAAGGGCACGGCCACGTCGTCACCCTCGGGTGTGGTGACGACTAGGCGGTCCTGGGCGACGCCGGGCTCCAGGTCGGTGACCTCTCCCAGCTCCTCACCGGTGACGCTCAGCGCCTTGAGTCCGACGAGCTCGTGGCGGTACCAGGACTCCTCGGCCTCCTCAGAGGCCTCGCCGTCAAGGGCCTCATCGTCCGTCTCGACCAGGAGCTTCACGCCTCGCAGGGCCTCGGCGGCCGTACGGTCTCCTACCTGCTCGAAGGAGGCGAACCAGCGCGAGCCGTCGAAGCGCAGGCGACTGACCGTCAAAGGGCCGGCCTGGGGCGGTTCGGTGGGGACGGTGGTTCCGGGCGCGAGGCGCCCCTCGGGGTCATCGGTGCGGATCTCGAGACGAACCTCGCCCTTGAGGGCATGGGCGGGACCGATGACGGCAAGGGTGAGCAGCACCTGTTCTCCTGGAATCGGGACGTGGAACGGCTAGTGAGGAATCTGGATCTCTGACGCCAACCTACCGTGCCCCAGTTGGTGATCCCACCGACCATGGGGATGAGGTCGGGCACCGGTTGAGTGAGGTTGACCGCCTCCGCCGGGCTTTCCTGTCGGTCAGAGGCATCCGGTTGCTGACGGCCGGGTGGGGAGGCGGTGGTTCTGCGAGCACGATAGTGCCCGGCCCCCTTGGTGGGAACCGGGCACTCGTATCAGTCGGCGAGACCGACACCGTCAGTCATGCGACCCCGTGTGCTCAGCGGCGGTCGGTGTCGACGACGTCGACGCGCACCGGCGAGTCCGCCAGTGCCCCCACCACCGTGCGCAGTGCTCGAGCGGTACGACCCGAGCGGCCGATGACTCGGCCGAGGTCATCGGGGTTGACCCGCACCTCCAGCAGGTCGCCGCGGCGCAGCGACCGAGAGGTGACGGTGACGTCGTCGGGATTGTCGACGATGCCCCGTACGAGGTGCTCGAGGGCGTCGGCCAGCATCTCAGGCCTCCTCGGCGGCGGCCTCGTCGGAGGCCTCGGCCTCGACGTTCTCCTCCGCCGCGGCCTCAGCGGCCTGGGAAGCCTCCTGGTCCGCCTTGGCCTTGGCGGCGGCCGCCTTGCGCTTCTCGGCGTCGTCGGCGGCGGCCTTGACCGCGGCCTCCTTGGCGACCGTGGCGGCGTCGGCGTCCTTGACCTTGAGGGTGCTCTCCACACCCTTGAGGCCCTTGAACTGGTGATAGTCGCCGGTGATCTTGATCAGCTTGTAGACGGCGTCGGAGGGCTGGGCGCCCACGCCGAGCCAGTACTGGACACGCTCGGAGTCGATGCGGATGAGCGAGGGCTCCTGCATCGGGTCGTAGACACCGATCTCCTCGATGACGCGACCATCGCGCTTCTTACGGGAGTCGAGGACGACGACCCGGTAGAAGGGGGCAAACTTCTTGCCCATGCGCTTGAGGCGAATCTTGACTGCCACTTGGTTGAACTCCTGGTTCTGGATCGTTTGGCGCGCGCTGGTCCCCGGTGGGGTCAAGCAACGGTTTCCGGCGTGAGCCGAGACGCGACCGGGGCCGGGAGAGGGACCGACGTCCGATCGAGTACAGCCGGACATTCTGCCAGAGCCTCCGACGACGTCGCCAGCCTGAGCGCAGGTGCGGCTCCACAGTCCGGTGCGAGATCGCCCACAACCGACGCCGACAACAGCACTGAATGGAATTCACGGTTCCGCCGGGCAACGCTGCCAAGACCCTCCACACATCCGGGCTGCACCGTTCAAAACCCGGCACTACGTGCTAAATCGGGGCATGCTTCGTCCATGAGGCCTCCTTCCTTCGGCAGTCGCAGCATCCAGCCACCCGGCAAGGGCTCGTCGATCCGACCTCCCCGTTCCGGACAGAGTGCTCCGACGAACCATTGTCTCCGGCTGTCGTGGCGACCTTCAGCCCCCTGGGTCTGCCTCCTCGTCATCGTGCTCGTCGTCGTTGTGGGAGCCGTCGTTCACCTCCGGGGCTTCGCAGGGTCGCATGCGGCCTCGGATCACCGATCGGTCGAAGACGATGCGGCCCGACCATCACTCTCGAACTCGACCTCGTCATCGATCTCGGCAACCGGCACGCCCACGTCGAGCACACCATCGATCACAGCCGTGTCCCCGGTGACGGACGATCCCTGGACGGAGCAGTGGCGCCTCGAGACGGGCATGGCGACGGCATGGAAACCGGGCGGGGATTGGGACTTCCTCTCGAACGGCAATCACATCGCCGTGTACGACAAGAGTCTCAAGAGCCCCACTCCCATCCAGATCTACCGGGTGGTCGACGGTCAACCGATGAGGACCTTGGATCTTTCATCACCGCGATACATCCCGTGGGGAATCAACAGTACGTCACTCTTCTACGCACGAGGTTTTGTCGACCTGGAGACCGGTAAGATAACCGAGGATGTCTGGGAGAAGGAATTTCCCACCTTCATTTCCGACGATCTCATCATCACCTGCTCGGATAGTCGCATCACCTGTTCCGCATGGGATATGAATGACGGGGAACTGTCACTGAGATGGTCGCAGAAGTATCCGGGGAGTAAGGCGCGCCTATGGCAGAATCAGCACGTCGGAGACACGAACAGCGGATACCTCAAGCTGCAAATCGACAACACCATTCATTTCATATCCCTGAGCGACGGATCGTCCCACAACCCACAGGACTCCAAGGAGTTACCCACATTTATCGCAGCCTCCGACGGATGGATCCGAATAGATCGAATGACGGAGGCCACAACCCTCAGTCCCGACGGCGCCCGCACCGGGTCATTTTCCACGCCCAACCCGTTCTCCTCCCGCTACTCGCCACTACTGATCACCGGTTCGGGCTCTCCGACCGTCGGGGAGCTCCGCCGGGCCTACGAGTCGCAGGACACCTCCTGGGCCCAGACATCAGTGTCATGCGCCTCGGGGGCGCCTTGCGCGCTCAACGGCGAACCGCTCGCGACCTCGGCCGACGGGAGCTGCATGCCCGCCGGACCGAATCTCGGTGACACTCAAAACAACTGGATGATGAGCCCCGACAACCGATTCGTGATCATCAAGCGCCAGGCCGCCTACGACCAGAGCGCGGTGTGCATCATTGACGTCACCGAAAACAGGACCTATGAACGGCAGCGCGCGATCGTACCGAGAGGTGACCTGATCATCGCTGTCGAAGGCACCACCCTGATGGGCTACTCACCCACCCAGCAAGAATAACCACACCACACACCCAACCGTCTGGCAAGTAACGAAGCTGAAGGAAACAGCGCCCATGAGCAGATTCTCCTGGAGGATCCGTCCTCCTGGCGCCCCGACGTCGATCAGACCTCCCCGCACTCCCTCCACAAACGGACCGCCCTCACCCGCCCACCATGAGAGCGACACGGCCGGACTGGACGAACCCTGGCACGCCCCGGGAAGGACTCAGACCGGAATCGTGCAGACCATCAGGCCCCGCCGTCGCGCAGGAGGACCCTGGCCAGCACTCTTCCTCGGAGTCGTCGTCGTGGTGTCGCTCGTCATCGTGGGGCGGGTGGTTGTGAACTCCATTTCACATCATGCACCGCACGTCTTCCTTTCATCACCTCCCGCCTCCTGTGAGATGGAAGGAAATCAAACGGAAGGCTCTTCATGGAAGGAGGCATGGAGTCTTGACACTGGCCTACCCAGATGGGAGAACGATTTTACGTGGGACACATACGCGTGTGGAAACTATATAGTTGTCCTTCACCGCAAAAACAGTGACGCAGCAGATCTGACGGGATACCACATTGAAGGCAATAAACCCAAGAAGATCTGGTCTACGTCACTCGGATATACACACACTACCGGCTACCGCCATTGGTGGGGAGGGCGCCTGCTACTGAACAACCAGGTTCTTGACCCGGCAACAGGAAAAGCAGGCAAACCCCCATGGGATTTCCAGCATTCAAACTTCGTCGCCAATGACGACACAGCCGTCTCATGCAGCTCCTCGCTCTCGGAGGGGAACAGCACCTGCACGGGTTGGGATTGGAATAACGGAGAGCCGACTCAGCGCTGGCAGCAGACCTATGAGTTCATATCGATCTATCCGCTCTGGCACCATGCCGATGGAACACCAGCATCAGACTCGATCGCGGTGTCCGTTCAAAGCACCCCCGAGGGCCCTTCCAGCATCGGAGTTCTTTCAACGAGCGATGGTTCTCTTCTGACCCTCTCACCGGAGAAGAATGATCAGGGGAGCTCCGTCCAGCTGCTTTCCGCAAGGGATGGCTGGGTCATCATCGATCCAGACAGCCCGACAGCATCCACCTTCTCCAAGAATGGGGCACCCGCGGAGTCCTTCACTCTCAACGGATCCAATGCGGCTCTCCTCATCAAGGACGGCCAACAACCCGCACTGTCCCAGTTCAAGGCCGCTTACGAGTCAGGAGACACGAGCTGGGCCGATATCGACATCACCTGCACCGAGGCGGCGCATTGCAGTCTCAATGGGACCCCGTTGACACTTTCTGATGGAATAGCCACCTGGGACACACCCGCTCGTGCGCAGTTCCAGAACTCCTGGAAGCTGAGCTCCGACAAGCGCACACTCACCATACGCGGCCGCTCCGCCAGTAGCGAGGTCGGTGCCGTGTTCATGATCGACACGGCGTCGAAGACGCCGATGGATCCCCTACCCATCACGTCCCGTGGCGCGTTCATCCCCGTCTGGCGCCAGGACTTCATCGTCGCGATCGACGGATCCAAGCTGGTTGGCTACGCACCGGAGTCCTGACGACACGACGACTATCCACACAGTCCGCTGCTGCATGACAGATGTCATGCAGCAGCGGTGACAGCGCTCAGTACCGGGAGCCGCCGGCCGGTATGAGCCTGGTGCCATGATCCGCACCGCCGCCGAGCCTGCCACCCTCTCCCCCACAACTGACGCCTCTACCAGGAGCACCACAGAGTCTCCCGCAGTCAGTGCCCGCGGCCTGCGCAAAAGCTTCGGCAGCCTCGTCGCCGTCGACAACCTTGATCTCACGGTTCGGCCCGGTGAGGTGGTCGCCTTCCTCGGCCCCAACGGCGCGGGCAAGTCCACCACCCTCGACATGATCCTGGGACTGACCCGCCCCGACGCCGGGCAGGTCCAGCTTCTAGGAACCTCCCCTGACCATGCGGTTCGGTCGGGGCGCGCGGGCGTCATCTTCCAGGACGGGGGCCTCCTGGATGACTTCACCGTTGGGGAGACCCTGCGCGTCATGGCCTCGATGCAGGCCCGGCGCACCGGCCGTCATTCCAGCGGCCCCAACGGCTCCATGCTCGACGACGTCGTCGACAAGGCGAGTCTGGGACAGATCCTCACCCGGAGAGTGAGCCGGTGCTCGGGAGGCGAGCGCCAACGGCTGCGTCTGGCCCTAGCTCTTCTCCCCGATCCCGACTTTCTCGTCCTGGACGAGCCCACCGCCGGCATGGATGTCAGCGCCCGGATCGCCTTCTGGGACACGATGCGCACCCAGACCCGTCGCGGATGCACGGTCCTGTTCGCTACGCACTACCTGGAGGAGGCAGCTTCCTTCGCCGACCGCGTCGTCATTATTGCCCACGGGCGCCTGGTGGCCGACGGGAGCGTCGATGAGATCCGAGCCCTGGGCGACGGCGCCCTGGTCAGCGCCACCTGGCCCGGGGTCACCGAGGAGTCACTAGGCCAGCACCTGGCCGCCTGTCCCGCGGCCGGCAGCATCCTGCACACAGCCGTCCGGGGAGAGCACGTGGAGCTCCGGACCACGGACTCCGACGCCGTCGCCCGCTGGCTGCTGGCCGCCACCCCGGCTGAGCACCTGGGCATCTCAGCCGCCAGCCTCAACGAGGTCTTCACGGCGCTGACCTCCGACGGCGCTGACGGCACGGCCCCGACGACGCCTTAGCCCACACTCTTCACCCCGACCACCATCACCACATGCATTGAGGCCGCATCATGACCGCGACGTCCCAGACATCCTCTGATTCCCCAGCATCCGACTCCCCCGTCGATCCTGACTCGGGAGGGCTCACAGACCGATCACTTCGTCCGGGAGGGCTCAGGCCCGCCCGCCCCGTCCTGACCTACCTCTGGCTCGACCTCTACCGGAGCCTGCGCGAGCCCGCCAACCTCTTCTTCGTCGTGACCTTCCCCCTGGCGATGTACCTCGTCTTCGGCCGGTTGAACGCGTCCGCTGGAGACTACGGTCCACACGCCCACGGCAACGTCTCGGCCTCGGTGATGCTCGCCATGGCCTCCTTCAGCGCCTGCCTGGGTGCCACGAGTGCCTCGGCTGCGGCCGCCGTCGAGCAGTCGGCGGGCTGGGGCCGGCAGATGGCGGTCACCACCCAGGGCCTGCGCGGCTACCTGGCGGTGAAGGTTGGAACCGCGGTGGGAACGGCGGTTCTTCCCGTGGTCGTTGTGCTCGGCGCCGGGGCGCTCACGGACTCTCAGATGGAGGGCTGGGTGTGGGCCGCCAGTCCTTTCGCCTGTCTAGCTGGTGTCCTGCCCTTCGTCCTGTGGGGTCTGGCCGCCGGAATGTGGCTGCCGTCCTCGACGTCGATCGGGATCGCGACCTCCCTGGTCTCCCTGTTCGCCTTCGCCGGCAACGCCCTCATGCCTCTGAACCACACGCTGATGACCGTCAGTCGCTTCACCCCGATGTACGGGTCGACGGCGCTCGCCCGGTGGTCACTGGGCCAGGGGTGGACCTACGTGTCGGACCGGCCGGAGGGCGTCCAGGACTCGCTGTGGATGCCGTTGGCTAACCTGGGGGCGTGGACACTCATCTTCGGGCTGCTCGTCATCGGGGCCCGGCGCCGGGCGACCGGGCGGCAGTGAGTCCAGTGAGCGCTATGCACCCACCTCCGCATGACTCTCCTGGTATGCCGGTCCCACCGTCCGGCAAGGAAGAATCCCGTTCCCGCTCCTGGCACCGCTATCGCCGTCATGTCGTCTGGGACGCCACGGTGTGGGTGCTCTTCCTGGCCATCCCCCTCATCCAGCTTCTCTTCGGCTCCTTCGCCCAGTGGCAGCGCCTGCTGGGAATCGCTGGAGTCATGGGGTTCATCGTCGCCTACGTCTGGGCCTTCTCCACACAGGACACCCGCGCGCTGCGGGCAGGGGCCCCTCTGCCTGAGCTCCCGTTTCGTGTCCTGCTGGGCGAGCTGGCGGCCCTGATTCTCTTCACCGTGCTGGCACTGCCGGCTCTGGGCTGGTGGACCGCCTACTTCTTCCCCTTCTTCTGCTCATTGGTCCTGTTCTCCACAACGCTGCGTCGAGGAATCCCAACCGTCATCACTGCGGTCGTTCTCTTGACGGCCGCCTCCCTGGCGTGGAACAGGCATCCGGAGTCGCGCTGGATGGTGCTGGGCGCCACGTTTTCGGGTCTGACCATCATCATCGCCCGCATCGCGGTGGAGCTCCAGGAGCGGCGGACCTCCGCCGAGCGCGAGCTCGCCCTCGTCTCCCAGCGCGAGGCGGTGGGGCGCGATGTCCACGACATCCTGGGGCACTCCCTGACGGTCCTCACCCTCAAGGCCGAGGTGGCCCGCCGGCTCATCGAGCGTGACCCGGCCGCCGCCTCCCGCGAGCTCGACGAGGTCATCACGTTGGCCCGTGGGGCTCTTACCGACGTGCGTTCCACGGTCACGCGCCTGCGGTCCCCGGACCTGGACAGCCAGGTGGAGGCCACGCGCACCGCCCTGAATGCGGCGCAGGTCGGCGTGGAACTGACCGGCAGCTCCCGTGACGTTCCCGACCATCAGCGAGCCGTACTGGCCTGGGCCCTGCGTGAGGCCACGACGAACATCGTGAGGCACGCGCGGGCCGCCCACGTCACCGTGCACCTGGAGCCCGGCCTGCTGCAGGTGAGCGACGACGGCGTCGGCCTGGCCGGCTCCCAGCCGGGCAACGGGCTGGAGGGCCTGCGCTCCCGCATTGAGCAGGAGGGCGGTTCCCTCACTATGAGCACTCCGCTCAGCCCTCCCGCCGCCCCGCCCGACACGTTCGAAGGCGGTTTCGCTGACACGCCGTCCGGCGGCACCCGCCTGGAGGTGAGGCTGCCGTGACCCCGATCCGTGTGCTCATCGCCGATGATCAGGCGCTCGTGCGCGGCGCGCTGGCAACGCTTCTGGGGCTGGAGAGCGATCTGGAGGTGGTGGCCCAGGTGGGGCGGGGCGACGAGGTCCTGGACGCGGTGCGCGAGCACGCTGTGGACGTCGCCCTGGTGGACATCGACATGCCGGGGCGCGACGGGCTGGCGGCCACCGCGGAGGTCGTCGCCTCGGGGGCGCCATGCCGGTGCCTCATCGTGACGACCTTCGGTCGCCCGGGCTACCTCTCACGCGGCATGGAGGCGGGAGCCGCGGGCTTCATCGTCAAGGACACCCCGCCCGAGGCCCTGGCCGAGGCGATCCGCAGGGTTCATGCGGGCCTGCGGGTCATCGACCCCGAGCTCGCCCAGGAGTCGGTGCTGCTCGGGCCCAATCCGCTGACCGAGCGGGAGAAGGAGGTTCTGCGGGCGGCGGCCACGGGCGCGGACGTCCGCGAGATCGCAGCGCGGCTGCACCTGGGTGAGGGCACGGTGCGCAACTACCTGTCCTCAGCGATCACCAAGACCCATGCCCGCAACCGCACCGAGGCGGCCCGCACCGCCGAGACCAA
>CAUVMS010000015.1:0-32771 GCA_963552815.1 uncultured Actinomyces sp.
CGCATCCACCGCTCCAACCTCATCGGCATGGGCGTGGTCCCCCTCCAGTTCCCGGAGGGCCAGAGCGCTGGCTCCCTGGGCCTGGACGGCACCGAGACCTTCTCCATCGAGGGTCTCACGGCTCTCAACGTGGGCCTGACGCCGTCGACGGTGAGGGTGACCGCGGTCAAGGACGATGGCAGCCAGGTCTTCTTCGACGCCGTTGTGCGCATCGACACCCCCGGTGAGGCTGACTACTTCCGCCACGGAGGTATCCTCCAGTACGTGCTGCGCCAGCTCGCCAGATCCTGAGTAGACCGATGTGACTGCTCGGTTTCGTCGGGGTACCCGGTGTGAACCTGCTCCAGGTAGGAGGTCCGCGCGGGGGCTTTGCCATGGGTGCCCCTATTGATGTGAGCTTCGCCATGCTCGTTGACTCCCTGGACGTGGCCCTGGCCGCCCTGGGTGGACAACAGGTCGATGCCGCGTATCAGTGAGAATGAAAGGATAAGTCGTCTCAATGGCCGGTTGTGAGGGGCGGCGACCGCGTGAGGTTTCGTCACGTGCAGGCGGTGATCCGCTGGGGATTCCCGCAGTCGCCCTGGAATAGCGGCCTCTTGCTCCCCGTTGCCCTGGCGTCCACACCACACCGATCGGTAACCGCCGAAGGAGATGCGTATCCATGTCCCAGCCCACCGTTAACAGCGACGCAACCAACCAGACAGACGTCCCGGTCGAGGAGGTCGACCTGCTCGTCGTCGGGGGAGGGAAGGCAGGCAAGTCCCTGGCGATGCTGCGCGCCAAGGCCGGGGACACGGTTGTCATGGTGGAGCGGGACAAGGTGGGCGGCACCTGCATCAACGTCGCCTGCATCCCCACCAAGACCCTCATCTCCGCCGCCCGGGTCCTCCACGAGGTCCAGGGCTCGGGTACCTACGGCGTCACCCTGCCTGAGCAGGACGGTGGCACCGACGCTCTGGCCCAGGCCCGCATCGACCTGGCCTCCTTCCGTGCCCGCAAGGAGGCCGTCGTCTCAGGCATGGTGGCCGCCCACGAGAAGATGTTCCCCGCCTCCGGCATGGACTTCGTCAAGGGCACCGCCCGCTTCGTGGGGGAGCGCACCGTCGAGATCGCCCTCAACGACGGCGGCCTGCGACGTGTACGCGGTACCAAGGTCCTCATCAACACCGGCACCACGCCGTCGGTCCCCCCGATCGAGGGCCTGGCCGACGTGCGCTACTGGACCAGCGAGGACCTGCTCACCCTGCCCGAGCTGCCCAGTAGCCTCATCGTCCTGGGCGGCGGGGTCATCGGTGTCGAGATGGCCTCCCTCATGGGACTCCTCGGTGTCTCGGTCACCATCGTTCACGCCGGGCCGCACATCCTGGACCGCGAGGACGAGGACGTCGCCGCTGAGGTGACTGCCGGCCTGGAGGCCCTGGGGGTCACGGTCCTGACTGGTGCGCTCGCCTCGAAGGTCGCCGCCGCCCCCGACGGGCAGGGCGTCGTCGTCACCACCGCCGACGGGCACGAGGTGAGCGGATCCCACCTGCTCGTCGCCCTGGGACGCACTCCTGTCACCGCCGGCCTCGGCCTGGAGGCCGCGGGCGTGGAGCTGACCGAGCGTGGCTTCGTGCGCGTGGACGACCACCTGCGCACCACCGCCGAGAACGTCTACGCCGCCGGTGACGTGGCCGGCACGCCCCAGTTCACCCACGCCTCCTGGAACGACTTCCGCGTCCTGCGCGACCTCTTCGCCGGCAAGGAGGCCTCCACCACCGGGCGCCTCATCCCGTGGGCCGTCTTCACCACGCCCGAGCTCGGGCACGTGGGCCTGAGCGAGGCCGAGGCCCGCAAGGCCGGCTACGAGGTGGGCGTCGCCAAGACCCCGACGGCTGCCGTCCCGCGCGCCAAGACCCTGGGCCGCACCGAGGGCTTCTTCAAGGTCATCATCGACGCCCGCACCGACCTCATCCTGGGTGCCGCCATCATCGGTGCCGAGGCCAGCGAGGTGGTCGCCAGCATCCAGATGGCGATGCTGGGCGGCCTGAGGTGGCAGCAGGTGCGCGACGCCGTCATCACCCACCCCACCATGAGCGAGGGACTCAACATCGTCCTGGACTCCCTGGGCTGACGATCCAGGCGGCAGACCCTGCCTGAGCGGTCTGAAGGGACCCGCTCAGGCAGGGCGCACGCCCAGGTTCTCAACGCGCTCGGCCCCCGGCAGCGCCACGAGCAGCGCCCCGGGCACCAGGAGCTTGGAGTGACGCACGCCCGAGCCGATGAGCACCGTGGCCCGGTCCGCCACGGCGCCGTCGATGAAGAGCCTCCAGTCCTTGGGCAGGCCGACCGGTGTGATCCCGCCGTACTCCATCGAGCTCATCTCCACGGCCCGTTCCACCGGCAGGAACGAGGCCTTGCGCACGTCCATGCGCTTCTTGACGACGTGGTTGACGTCGGCGAAGTCCGGCGCCCGCACGACGCAGGCGGCGATGCGCTCCTCGCCGGTGCGCTTGCCGGCCACAAGCACGCAGTTCCCGGTCGCCTCGGGATCCAAGGCGTAGCGGGCGTTGAGGGTATCGGTGTCGGAGTAGCTCGGGTCGATGGGGATCACCTGAGCCCGGTGGGCCAGGTCTGCGCCCTCGGGGGAGGAGGTCTCCAGTGCTCGCAGCACCGCAGCCACCGGATCGGCGAGCAGGTCGGTGCGCTCCAGGGCCGGCTGCCAGCCGATCTGCGCGGCGAAGACCTCAGCCGGATCGCGCAGCTCAGTCATTCCTCTCATCCTTTCGACGTCGTTGAGCGCCTCTCGATGCGCTCCACCAGACGGGTTCTGACTCCGGGCCACTGCGTCGGGGTGATGGCGAACATGGCCGTGTCGCGTGTACGCCCCTCCTCGCCGGGCGCCAGCGAGGGCTGCCAGGCGTGCAGGACTCCTTCGAAGGTCGCGCCCAGCGCCTCGATCGCGCCGCGAGCCACCTCATTGCGCGCGTCGGTCTTGATGTCCACGCGGTCCACGCCCCACTCCTCAAAAGCCTGCGTGAGCAGCAGGAGCTTGGCGGCCGGGTTGACGGCGGTGCCGCGAACCGCCGGTGAGAGCCAGGAGGACCCGACCTCGACGGCGAAGAGTCGCCCGTCCGGCATCCACCGCGGCGTCAGGTAGGCGGTGTGCCCGACGACGCGGCCGGTGGCGACCTCGACCTGGGCGAACGGTGCGTAGGTGCCCGTGTCCCTGCGGGCCAGGCTGCGGGCCACGTAGTCCTCGACCGCCTCCGGTGTCGGCACCGTGGCGAACGGGCTGGTCGCGGCTGCCTCAGCGGCCTGCTGCAGTCCGGGGACGTGCTCGGGCGTCAGCGGCTCCAGGCGCACGATGCTGCCGGCCAGGACGCCAGAAGACAGAACCGGGGATGGAATGTGCGGTGGGGCCGAGCTCATGCCCTGATCATGGCAGCCGCAGCGCGGTCATCGTCGGGATGCCTCAGCATGTGGTCTCATTTCTGGGGCGGGCCGCGACCCTGCCGGTGCGGGCCAGGGTGCCGTCGGCTCACACTCAGGGCTCACCGTCACGTCTGAGCCCGTCCAGGACATCGTGCAGGTCGGGGGATCGTTGGGCGATTACCTTGGCCGAGTATTGTTACGTGATGTACTTGAGTGAAGAGTACGATGCTGTGATTGATGGCGGATGAGAGGCGCTCTGGCGATTGCGGCGAATCCGATCTTTAGGTGCCATGAAAACGGTTCGTGAAGCTATAGCTGCGTGTCGTTTTAAGTGAGGGGCAGAGGATAAGGCTGAGAGCGACTGAAGTTCTTGAAGGTGATCCTTTGGGTGTGGAGGGGATCTATGGCGTTGTTTCATGAGGATCTGTTGCTGCTGCGTGCCTCCCGCCTGGTTCGCTCCTTCGGGAGAAAGGGCAAGACCTTCGTCGCTGTGGCGGATGTGTCCCTGGATGTGGGGGCGGGGCAGGTGCACGGCCTGCTGGGGCCCAATGGCGCCGGTAAGACGACGATAGTGCGGATGTGCGCCACGCTTCTGGCGCCGACGTCGGGTGAGGTGTGGGTCGAGGGCATTGACGCGGTGCGCCACCCGGAGCGCGCCAGGGCCCGGCTCGGCCTGGTCCTGGGCGGCGAGCTGGGTTTCTATCCGCGGGCCACGGCCTACGACAACCTGCTGTTCTTCGCCGACCTGCAGGGGCTTGATACCCGACGACGAAAGGCGGCTGTCATGGACGCCCTGGAGCGGGTGGGGCTGGCCGAGGCAGCGTCCCGTAAGACCGCTGACCTGTCCCGAGGGATGCGTCAGCGTCTGCACCTGGCTCGGGCGCTGCTCGGGGCGCCCTCGCTGCTGCTGCTGGACGAGCCCACCACCGGATTGGACCCGGACGTGGCGCTGCAGGTGCGCGACCTGGTACGTGAGCTGGCACAGCAGGGCTCCGGGGTGCTGCTGACCTCGCACTCGATGCCGGAGGTCGAGGAGCTGGCTGACATCATCTCGGTGATCGGTGCGGGCCGGATCGTCGTGCGCGGCGGCGTCGGCGATGTGTCCGCCTTCGCCGGGGTGAGTGCCACGACGACCTTCACGCTGCCGGCCCGCCACGGACAGGCCGTCGAGGCGCTTCGCAGTCATCTGGGGTCGCGGGCGACGGTGGAGCAGCGCGCCTCATCGGCCCGGTGGGCGGTCACGGTCTACTGGGCGAACGAGACCAGCGGTGACCCGGAGGCGGACGAGCGGGTCCTCTCGGTCCTGGGCGCGGCCGGCGTGGGGGCGCCGCCGGACCTGGTGACGCGGCCGGCGTCCCTGGAGGAGGCTTGTCTGGCCCTGGCTGACAGGCTCACCCGATGATGCGTCAGCTGAGGATGACGGCCTTTCACATCCGTCAGTTCGTCTCAGTGCCCTACTTCATCCAGCTCATGGTCATGACCACGACTGCCACCACGCTGGTGCAGTTTCTGGCGGCCTCGGCCTGGGGTGGGATCACCCCGATGCAGGGCTGGGTACGCGGGGGCGTTGTCGGGATGTGGACGACGACGACCTGCGCGGCGGGGATCATCGGTTTTGAGCGGCACAAGGGCACGCTCGTCCATCTGGTCATGGCTCCGGTGGGGGCGCTGCGCTCGCTGGGGGCCGTGGTGTGCGCGGCAGCGTCCTTCGGGCTGGCCTCCTTCCCGGTGGCGTGGTGCACGTGGGCGCTGCTGTCGGCGTCGGTGTCATTCACGGGCCCGGAGTGGGAGGTCTGGGGGCGCCTGGCCCTGGGCGCCGTCATGCTGCTGGCCGGGTGCCTGGCCCTCAGCCTGGTCATCGCGGCGCTGTTCGTGCTCACCCCCAACGCGATCCAGTACGAGGGACTGCTGCTGGTGCCGGTACTCGTCGCCTCTGGCATCGTGTTCACCTCGACGACTCCGCCCGCCTGGCTGGCCGCAGTGAGCCGGTTCCTGCCGCTGTCGGTGCCCTTCGAGCTGCTGCTGGGCCGAGCGACGTCGGTGGCGGCGCTGGTCGGTTGGCTGGTGTGCGCCGCCGCGTGGCTGGGGCTTGCCGCCTTCCTGGGGCGGCGGGCGCTGCGGCTGGCGACACGGGCCGGCACCCTGGAGGTGGTCTGATGCGAACCCGAGTTCTGGCCTTCGCCCACCGGTTCTCCTCGGGGGTGCGGGTCTCGTGGGCCTCGTCGACGGCCTTCGCGACCCTGGGGACCGCCACGGTTACGCTGCTGGTGCTGCCGCTGCTAGACGTACTCTTCGATGTCCTCATGGGCTCGGACCTCTCCGCGCCCGACCTGGTGCGCACCGGTTACGCCGCGGCGCTGGCGGCGCTGGCCGTCTCGGTGGCCTCCGGGGTGGTAGGCACCGTGGCCACGGACAGGATGCTGGGCGTCTTCCAGGAGGTCCACACCCGCAGGCGCCTCGACGCCGCCTACTGGCTGTCCGTCGCCGTCGTACCGGGGCTCCTGGCCGCCTTGACCGCCGCTGTCGCGATCGGCGCCGTCTTCGCGCTGTCGCCGCAGCACGACGTCGGAGTGCTAGGACGTGTCGTTGCGCTGGCGGCGCTGGCGATCGTGTGCGGGCTGCTCATGGGGATCGCCGCTGCCGGCGTCGGCGTCAACCTGTCCGACCCCTACCTGGGAGCCACGGTCATCGCCACGTTCCTGCCGCTGCTGACCGGTGTCATCGTGCCTCTCGAGCAGTGCCCCACCTGGTTGCAGGCCCTGTCCCGACTGGTTCCGGTCAGCGGCACCCTGACAGCCCTGGACGCACCGGCTCCCGCCATCCCAGCCCTGCTGGGACGAGACCTCGCGGTCGCCATCGTCTGGGCCGGGATCGGACTGGCCATCACTCGCCGCGCCGTCTCCCGACTCCGCCACGGCCAACGCACCGACACCATCTAAGGAGGAGGCCTGCCTCAGCATGTGGTCTCATTGTCCCCGTGCTGCACGTCATCTTCTTCTCCCCGCGCATCCCCGGTAACACCGGGGCGGCGATCCGCCTGAGCGCCAACACCGGCTCCATGCTCCACCTCGTGGACCCCCTGTTCGACATGGACGACGCCAAGCTGCGCCGCGCCGGCCTGGACTACCACGACCTGGCCAACACGCGCGTCCACACCACCTGGCAGGAGTGCCTGGACCAGGTCCCCGGACGCATCTTCGCCTTCACCTCCCGCACCGAGCGCCTCTACACCCAGGTCGACTGGCGCGGCGACGACGCCCTCCTGTTCGGCCCCGAGCCCACCGGCCTGCCCCAGGAGATCCTCGACCACCCACGGGTGAGCGCCCACCTGCGCATCCCCATGGTGGAGGGCAACCGCTCCCTCAACCTCGCCAACTCCGCCGCCATCGGCCTGTACGAGGCCTGGCGGTCCCTGGGCTTTGTCGGCGGGGCCTGAGATCCTGTCCCAGGCCCCGCCGCCTCAGAGCATGCCTGCGGGGCGGATCGCCAGGTCCTCCACCACCGCGTCCAGCGGGGTGTCCACGGCCAGGCGCACGGCCGCGGCCACCGACTGCGGCGCCATATGGTCCGCCGCCCGGTAGGCGGGGGTGGCCATGATCCCCTCGGTGCGCAGGCGCGCCGAGTTGAAGGCGTGCAACCGCTCCTGCATGGGGGTATCCACCCGGCCCGGGTAGATCGAGGTCACCCGCACCTTGCCCGCCTCCTCCTGGCGCAGCGTGTCGGCCAGGGACTTCAGCCCCGCCTTGGAGGCGGAGTAGAGGGCATTGCCCGAACGGGGGCTCACACCGGCACCGGAGTTGATGAACGCCGTCAGCCCGCGGGCCTCCCGCAGCGCCGGCAGCAGCAGGCTGGTCAGGTACGCCGTCGCCACCAGGTTGAGGTTGAGCACCGCGCGCCAGCGCGTGGGCGTGATCTTGTCGACCGCTCCGGGAGCCTCCATCCCCGCACTGTGCACCAGCACGTCGAGGCTCTCGATGTCGATCCGGCTGACCAGCCGGGCCAGGGCCGTGTCGTCGGTCAGGTCGACCGGGCAGATGAGGACCGCGGTCTGGGACTCCTCCTCCAGGGCCAGCGCCAGCTCCTCAAGGTCATTGGTGGAGCGGGCCAGCAGGATGAGGTTGTGGTCCCGAGCCAGGTCCCTGGACACGGCCAGGCCGATCCCGGAGGTCGCCCCGGTGATCAGGGCGATGGGGCGGCGCTGGTGGCGGCCGAAGCCTGGGCGCGTGAAACCGTGAGCGGGAGTGAAAGGGGCGGACTCACCCTGTCGACGACGTCGGCCCGACTTAGAGGCGGCGGCGTCGACCTGGGCGATCTGCGGGCTCACTTGCCGTCCCTGAGGAAGGCTGCGGCCCCGGGCTCGCCGGGCACGGAGTAGGTGGCGGTGAGCGTGGCCCGGGCGATGCAGTGCGGGGCCAGGGTGAAGGCGGCCATGGCGGGGCTGGCCTCGTCATCCAGGCCCAGGGTGTCCACGTCCAGGGCGGAGACGGTGAAGACGTAGCGGTGGTCGCCGTCGCCCGCGGGCGGGTAGGGGCCGAACCAGGCGTGGTGGCCCGAGTCCCCGGCCAGGTGGAAGGCGGCGCCGTCGAGCTGGAGGTCACTGGACCCTGCACCCTGCTCCAGCGAGGTGACCGAGGCATCCAGGTCCACGATGGTCCAGTGCCACCAGCCGGACATGGTTGGGGCGTCCGGGTCGAAGCAGGACACGACGAAGGACTGCGTCTGCTCAGGGAAGCCGGACCAGCTCAGAGTCGGGGAGACGTTGTCGTGGACGGCGGTGAAGACATCCGGGATCCGTCCCCCCTCAGTCAGGTCGGCAGAGGTCAGGGTGAAGGCGGGGACCGAGGGCAGGAAACCGGTGGGGGCCGGCGGGCGAGGGCGAGTGAGGTCGACTGTCATAGGTGTACCTCCAGGCAGGTTGTGGACGGGACGGTGATCTTCCGTTAGGGCACGGCCACCACTGTAGACGCCCCTCAGCGAGCCCGTCCCTGTGGATCTCCTGAGGAAAGGCTCGGAAGGGTTTATCACTGCCTTGAGCCGCTTTGTTACTGGTGCTCTCGATTGATGTCACACCGGAGCGATATCCTGAACACCAGCTATCGAACATATGTTCGACACGAAAGGAGGTGTCATGACAGCTGCGATCACGCGCGCGCCATCAGGCGCCCAGGACCGTCTGGCCCGGGCCCGACGCGCCCTGAAGATGGCCGAGGAGCGCGCCGGACTGCGCCCCCCAGGGGCCCTGGAGGTGCAGCGCGCCATGTCTTCGGGGTCTTCCGCGTCTCCTGCGTCCTCTGTGCATGGCGGCGCGCCCGCCGGATCACCGGCCGCATCCCTCATGACGCTCGTGGCCTCGCCGGACTCGGGCGTGCTCAGCCTGCAGGGATCCGCCACCCTCCTCCTGGCCGTCCTCGCCCTGCGCCAGGGGAGCTCCGGTTGGTGCGGCGTCATCGGAGGGGACGACCTGGGCTGGTGCGCAGCCACCGAGATCGGCCTCGACCTCAACCGGGTCCTGAGCGTTCCAACGTCGACCCTCGACGACGCCTCCACCCTGACCGTCGCCTCCACCCTGCTCGACGGCGTCGACGCCCTCCTCATCGGCGCCTCCGCCACCGAACGCCTGCGACTCCAGCACCGCAGACGCCTGCTGGCCCGGGCGCGCGAACGCGGCCGTCTCATCCTGACCCCCGCCCCCTGGGAAGGCGCCCGCACCCTGCAGGCCGGCGCCCTGGCCCCCGATGCCGGAATCGGAGACGGAGCCCCCACGCAGCCCCCGGTGGAGCCCTCGGCCGACGGCGTCGTCATCCCCATCGGGCGAGGGGCCCCGGCTGCCGTTGCACAGGGCGCTGGGCAAGCCGTGGAGATGCCGGCCGGCTACCTGCGCCGGCTCAGCTGGACGCTGACCGACCCCCAGCGCCCGCACCTCACCACCCGCAGCCCCCTGACGGTCTCGCTATCCGCTCGGGGCGTTCAGACCGGCCAACACGACGACGTCGAACTGGCCCCCAGGCAGCAGGAGGCAGCCGGATGAGCCGGCCGCAACCGACCTCGCCGACCGGCCCGCCCACCTCCAGGCTCGTGGCCATCTGGGTCCCCGACTGGCCCGTCGTCGCCCTCACCCTGGAGGCCCGCCAGCAGCGCCGCCACCCCCGCACCCGCCAGAGCGACCTCCACCTGCCCAACCCGGCCACGGACCCCGTCGCCGTCGTCGGCGCTCGCGGGGTCCTCGCCGCTTCCGCCCCCGCTCGTAGCGCCGGCATCACCACCGGCATGCGACTGCGCACCGCCCGCTCCATATGCCCCGGGCTCACCGTCCTGGCGCCCCAGGAGGAGCGCGAGGCCCGCACCTTCGAAACCGTCATGGAGGCCCTCACCTCCCTCCTGGCGTCCCCCACCGTGGCCCGCCCCGGACTGGCTCTGTCCGGCGCCAGGGGCCCCGCCACCTGGGCCGGTGGAGAAGAACCGCTTGCCTCAGCCCTCGTCGAGGCCGTCGCCCAGGAGGCCGACGTCGAGTGCCAGGTCGGTATCGCCGACTCCCTGTCCGGAGCCGTCCTGGCGGCCCGCCAGGGACTCATCGTCGAACCGGGACGGACCCCCGACTTCCTCGCCCCCTGGCCCCTGGACTCACTCCTGGCCTGCCTGCCCCTCAGACGCCTGCGACGCGACGCCTGCCCCCTGCTGGAGACCTTCGCCCGACTCGGGCTGCGCACCCTGGCAGACCTGGCTGCCCTACCCGGAAAAGATGTCACCGCCCGCTTCGGGCCCCTGGGAGAACGGCTCCACCACCTGGCCGCAGGCACCCACCACGAGGCCCCCGCCATGACCCGGCCGGCCCAGGACATCACCGTCACCTCCACCCTCGACCCGCCTGTGGAACGTACGGACACCGCCGCCTTCACCGCCCGGCACCTCGCCGAGACCCTGGCGGCCCGACTCCTGTCAGAAGGCCTCGCCGTCGGACGCCTCGCCGTCGAGGCCCGCTGCGCCGACGGCGCCGATCTGGCCCGCACCTGGATGCTGGAGACCACCCCCACCACCACGGAGCTCACCGACCGTGTGCGCTGGCAGCTCGAGGGCTGGCTCTCCGGACGCTCCGGGCGCCCACCCTCCTCCGGGCTGATCCACCTGAGCCTGACGGCCCTCGAGCTGAGCCCCGCCGCAGCGACCCAGGCGGGGCTGTGGCAGGCACCCGGACAGCAGGCCGAAGCGCGCGCCCGTCGCGCCGCGGAACGGGTGGAGTCCCTCATCGGGGCCGGCACCGTCCAGGTCCCCAGGATCGTGCCCGGACGCGACCCGCGCTCGCGGGTGCGAATGGCTCCCTGGGGAGAGGAGGAGTACGTGGATGAGCCCGGCGGTGACGGCTCGGCCCCCTGGAGCGGCGCCCTGCCCGAGCCCTCGCCCTCTGTCGTCCTGCCCCGGCCGCTTCCCGCGCGGCTCACTGACGTCCACGGGCGCGAGCTCGGTGTCGACATCCACGGCCAGCTCGACGGCGTCCCCGGCTTCCTGAGCATCGGTGACGGCGTGGTCGATAGCGGTGTCGATAATGCTGTCGATGGTGAGGCCAGGACAGAGGTTGTGCTCCTGTGGGCCGGGCCCTGGCCGGTCGACGAGGGGTGGTGGACCCCGCAGGGGGCCTCGCGCCGCGCCTACCTCCAGGTGGTTACCGATACTGGGCCACCCCGCCTGCTGGTGCGTTCAGGCGGATGGTGGCTTGATGCCGTGTACTCCTGATGGTGCGCCCACAGGAACCGGGGCCGGGCGCCGTCGTCCCTGCAACCACAGCAGCGCCAGCGTCACCAGGCACAACCAGGCCAGTCCCAGGGACCAGCCGGCCAGGACGTCGGTCATCCAGTGGTAGCCCAGGTAGACGCGGGAGGCACCCACCAGGAGGGTCGCCCCCGCCGCTGCCATGATCGCCAGCGCCCGGTACAGGGACGCCGTCGTTGTCATCAGGACCATCCCCGCCAGCAGGCCCGCGAAGACGGCTGTGTTGAAGGAGTGCCCTGAGGGGAAGGAGGTGGTTGAGGCGGGGAAGCCCAGAAGGGTGTCGGTCGAGGGGCGCGCGCGCCCGAAGATCTCTTTGAGAACCACCGTCAGCAGGCTGGAGCCGAGCATCGTCACAGTCAGGACCAAGGCGCGCACGTGGTGCCCCCGCATGAAGAGGAGGGTGGCGCAGATCGCGGTCAGGACCGTCAGCCCCACGGTGGAGCCCAGGGCTGTGAACACCTGCATGACGACGGTCAGAGCCGGGTGACGTCCGTCTGCGGCCCAGGTGGTGATGCCCTGGTCGTGGGGTGCCAGTCCCGTTCCGGCGCTCGTGGTCAGGGCCAGCCAGGAGAACAGCGACAGAGTGATGACGGCGGTCACGGCCAGCGCACCGGCACGTCTGGTGCGCCAGGTGTCGGGCAGGTGGTCGAGTGAGAGCATGAGGGCGAGGCTATCCGTGGTGGTCTGGGTGAGGCTATGTGTGCGCCGTGGGCCGGCTGAGTGGTGTTGCCCGCGCCCAGGCCGTTCGGCGGGTAGCATCCGGCGCGAGTGATCGGATCCGGTTCAGGAGGACCTGCATGGCCAAGCTCTACTTCCGCTATGGAGCCATGAACTCCGGTAAGTCCACCGGGCTGCTTCAGACCGCCTACAACTACGAGGAGCGAGGTCAGCGCGTCCTGCTCATCAAGGCGGTGGTCGATACCAAGGGGAGGACTTCGTGGTCTCCCGGCTCGGGGTGTCTCGCCGTGTGGATCTCCTCGTCGACGCCGACGACGACCTGCGCGCCCTGGTGCACCGGCGGGCCCTGGCCGGTGCGCAAACCGCCCCGGAAGGGGAGTCAGACCAGTCGGAGACGGTGCCGCTGCGGGAGGTCCTGGACTGTGTGCTCATTGACGAGGCCCAGTTCCTCACGCCTCTTCAGGTGGACCAGCTCATGGAGATCGTGCTGGTCGACGATGTTCCCGTGCTGGCCTACGGGATCCGCACCGACTTCCGCACGGTCAGCTTCCCCGGGTCGCGGAGGCTGCTGGAGATCGCCCACTCCCTGGAGGAGCTGAAGACCATCTGCCGCTGCGGGCGCAAGGCCATCTTCAATGCTCGCAAGGTGGGGGAGTCCTTCGTCTTCGACGGCGACCAGGTAGCCATCGACTCCGGGGACGTCACCTACGAGTCACTGTGCGGCAAGTGCTACCTCACCGCTGGCGGGAGGCTTCCCGGGCAGTGAGCTGAGGCCCCGGGATCACGCTTGTACGGGGAGAAGTACAAGGAAGACCGAGACGGGCGCGCGAGAAGGAAGTGACAACCGCTCCGAGATCGTCCTTGTACTAAGGCCAATACAAGCATTATCGTGAAACTGTGAACGTCTCCTACGCGCTCATCGCAGACATCATCCGCTCGCGCGAGCTCCCCGATCGCAGGCGCGCTCAGCACGTCATCTACGAGACTCTGGGCAGCGCCGCTGAAGATCTGGCGCTGAGGCAGCACCCGTACGCCACGGTCGGCGACGAGCTGCAAGCAGTCTCGGCGACCCTCGCCGACGCTCTCGCTCTCACCTTGCGCACGCACCTCCTCCTGCCCGAAGGACTGGGCCTGCGCTTCGGTATCGGTGCCGGAGCGATCTCCGAGGTCGATGGTGAGGCGGTCGGCGACTCTCATGATGCGGCAGGGCGCCTGATCCAGGACGGCTCGGCATGGTGGGCTGCACGTGAGGCGATCGACAGGGCGCATCATCTCCAGGATGAGGGGAGAGCGTTCGTTCGCACCTGGCTGCGCATCCACCCGGACGCAGCACGTGGCTCCGAGGGGGCGGGCCGTGAGCGCGAGGGCCTCGTCAATTCGGTGCTGATCCTGCGCGACCAGACAGTGTTCCGCTTTCAGCCGCGTCAGCGGCGCATGATGGCCGGGCTCCTCATGGGGCAGACCCAGGTCGAGGTCGCCCGTCAGGAGAAGGTGAGTCAGCAGGCCGTATCTGAATTCGCTCGCGGTGTCGGATCCTCCTTGCTGGAGGTTCAAAGAATTCTCGATGGGTTGAGTGAGAAAGGCGGGGGAGAATGACGGCCTTGCTCGTTCTTCTGCTTGCTGCCGCCTCCGCGGTTGACAGCTCCGACTGGGTGGGTGGGAGGTCGTCCCGGGCGCCCGTGAGGGCGAGGCTGCTGGTGGGAGTGCCGGTTGTTACTGTTCTTGGCATCCTGGTGGGGTGGCCCATCCTTCATCATGGCGCCGGGGGTATCGTCGTCGTCATCCTGGTGGCCATCGCCTGGTTGTGCTGCGGCCTTGTTCCGCGGACGTGGTGGGAAAGGTTGTCGAGGTTCCGTCAACGGGAGCAGGTGGGCCGGTGTGACTCCGAGGATGGTGCGGATCGGGCGACGCGGCTCGCGCGCCTCGCCTGTGCGGGCCTACTGCTCCTGGCTGTGGCACTCTGCGTCGTTGTGTGTCAGCCGCTCGGGTCTCGGGCCGCCAAGATGAGCGCCGCCGTCGGAATCGTCATCTTCCTAGCCGTTCCGGCCAATCGAATCGTCTCCGACATTCTTGCTGTTGCTCGCCAGTCCCCGCAGAAGGATGAGGAACAGGATCATTCGGGGGTGTCAATGCGCGGTGGTCGTTGGATCGGACCGCTTGAGCGCATCCTCATTCTCCTGCTCGCTTTCGTCGAGGCACCCGCTGCTGTTGCCGCAGTCGTTGCCGCCAAGGGCGTCATCCGATTCCCAGAGATCAGTAAGGATGAAGCGGGACAGAAAGCCGAGGAGTTCCTAGTCGGCTCCTTCGCCTCCTGGATCCTGGCCGTCCTGGGTGCTGTTGTCCTTCGTGTCGCTTGACCTGCAGTGACGGGAGTCCTTGTCGTGGAGCGCCGGCGGGCGGGGGCTGACTGACTGGGGGAGCAGCTTCGGTTTCCCCGGTTTTCGTTGTTATCGCGGTGGTTTGTGGGGTTGGTTCGTCGTGCGGTTGGTGGGGGATGGGGTTATACTGTACATATGTTCGAAGGTGGTGGGCTTTCTCGTGACCCGGCCGGTGACCCGGCCGGTGGGGCGGGCGCGCCTGGTGGGGAGCCGACGCCGGAGCCTGGGTTCCTGGTGGGGGATGCGGCCGGTGTGTTGGCGTCCCTGGGTGCGGGCGGCGAGCTGGCCGGTGTGGTGGAGGGGCTGCTGGCCCGTCTGCTGGTGACCGCCCAGGACGCCGACGACGGTGATGGTGGTGCTGGCACCCGGGACACCGCCGGCGGCGGTGCTGCTGCTCACGGTGAGGACGCTGGTGCTTGCGGCGATGGAGGCGCTGGCCAAGAGGGCTTGTTCGCTGGTGAGCCTGGTGGTGACGTGGCTCTGGTGGCTGTTGCCGAGGAGTGCCGGACGGTGGGTGTGGAGGAGGCCGGCCCCTCGGGGCTGATGGCTCTGGGGGCCTCGGGTCTGGGGGAGCTGGCCGCGGCCTGTCGCCGTCTGGCGGCCTGGGCCGCCTGGGGTGAGGCCCTGGCGGCGGCCTGCCTGACCGGGTGCGCTGAGCTGTCGAGTCACCCGGGCCAGTGGGGCCCGCATGGCCAGGTCTCGCCGGTGGTGGGTTATGAGGAGCGGCGGTTCAATGCCACCTGCCTGCTCTCCGCCCGCCTGGGTGTCTCCCGAGCCCGGGCCGGCCAGATGGTGGATCACGGTCAGGCCCTCATGAGCGCGGGCTTCGCCCCGGTCGAGGCCATGGAGCGCTGCGGGGTCCTGGACTCGGCGAAGGCCTGTCTGGTGACTCGCCGCCTGGAAGACGTGCCGACTTTGGTGGCGCTGGCGGTTCAGGACAAGGTTCTGCCTCAGGCGCCTGGGCGGAGCGTGTCGCAGGTGGGGCGGGACCTGGACCGGGCCCTGATGGAGATCGACCCCGACGGGCACGCTGAACGAGCCCGGGCCAACATCTCCAGGCGGTGTGTGTCGCGCCCCAAGCCCGCCGGCGAAGGAATGTCCCAGGTCCGGCTGCTGCTGCCGACCATGGACGCCCTGCTGCTGGACGCCACCCTGGACGCGATCGCCGCCAGCGCTCGGGCCTGCGGCGAGCAACGCACCCTGGGCCAGCTGCGAGCCGACGCCATCACCGCGATGACCCTGTCCACGCTGCGCACCAGCCAGCAGGCGGCCTTCAGCCGGCCCGCCCGGGGTGTTTCCAGGGAGCGGGCCGAGGAGCAGGCCGGCGGGGACAGCTCGCAAGCCCGGGCATCGTTGCCTGCGACATCAACAGGCTCTTGCGCTTCCCAAGACGGCTCGGGTGCCGATGTCACGGCGGGCGCGGGCCCGGGCAGACTGCTGCCTGACGGGGTACCCCTGGAAGGGCTCCTGAGCGGCTTGAGCGGCCTGGTGGGGTCGGTCAGCCCGTGGTGGACCCCCTCAGCCACCGGCCACCTTCCTCTGCCAGCGGGCATCCACGTCAACGTCAACGTCACCGTCCCCCTGACCAGCCTGGTTGGTCTGGCCCCACCAGGAGACGGCCCCACCGGCAGCGGCGATCCCGGAGGCGGTGAGCGCGCTGACGGTCCTTTCGGCCTTGCCTCCAGCCTGACCAGCCCAGGCGGCGGCCCCGTAACCGTGCCTGAGCTCTTCGAGCGAGAGTCGTCGGGGACCAGTGGCAGAAGTCTGCCCGAATCCAGGCAGCCCCTCTCCACCGGGACATCCGCCCTGGCCCCTGCCGAGTCTGCGCAGGTCGCGGACGTCTGCATCGGGGCCCGGAGCGTGGCGGTGCCGGCCATGACTGCCTGGGCCCTGGCCGCCGGCGGGACCTGGAGACGACTGGTCACCGACCCAGCGAGCGGAGTCGTGATCGACGTGGGCCGGACCAGGTACCGGCCCCCGGCAGGGCTTGCGGACCTGGTACGCGCCCGCGACGGGGCCTGCGTCTTCCCCACCTGCCAGGTGCCGGCCTGCCGCTGCGACATCGACCACCTCACCGCCTGGAGCGAGGGCGGGACCACCAGCCTGGACAACCTCGTGGTGCTCTGTCAGGCCCACCACCGGCTCAAGCACACCCCCGGATGGGCCCTGACCCGCGATGAGGCCACCAAGGTGCTGTCCTGGCACACCCCCGACAAGACCGTCTACCAGCGCCACCCAGACGGCACCATCAACCGCCTGCCTCGCAAGACCGGCCCCCACCAGCACCTCGTCCCCGGCGCCGTCGTACCTACGGACCTGAGCAAACAGATCACCCCCGACCTCATCGACCGACTCAACACCGCCCTCAACCACACCCAGCCCAGCAACGGCGGTGCCCGCCTCGCGACCCGAGGCCCCCGCCCCGGCGAAAAGGCCGGAGACTACGAGCCCACCCCCTACCCAAGGGCCGCCCACACCCTCGGACTGGCACCCCTCATCGACCAAGCCCCACCCTTCTAACGCTCCAGGTGCCACCGATAGTCATGACCAGCCGACATCGCTATGCCGAGCTGCACGCCCACTCCGCATACTCCTTCCTCGACGGAGCCAACGAACCCGATGACCTGGCATCGGCTGCCGTTGAGCTCGGTCTGGAGGCCCTCGCCCTCACCGATCACGATGGTGTTCCCGGCATCGTCAAGCATGCTCAGGCGGGTCGTGCCCACGGCCTGCCCACTGTTCACGGCACCGAGCTCACCCTTGCTGACGGCTCCCACCTGCCCGTCCTGGCCCGCAGCCCCGTCGGCTACCACCGACTGGTCTCGGCCATTTCACAGCACAACCTGGACGCCGGAGAACGCCGAGAACCCGCCCATGACCTGCCCACTCTCGCCTCGGCCCTCCGCGCCGCCCCCACCAGCCATACCGGGGGAGCCTGCGGAACCTGCCTCGTCCTCACTGGCACCTCCAACGGCCCTCTGCGCCGAGCCCTGGGAGACCCCCACCGGCCCGGAACCTGGGACCTGGCGGCGGCAGATGCCTGCCTGGGCCGCCTCACCGAGCTCTTCGCCGCTCCCGACCGCGGCCGCCCAACCAGCACCACCACCGGTGACACACAGGTGGAGGGAGACGCCGCTGTGGGGCTGGCCGTCGAGATCACCCTGGATGGGGGCCCCACCGACGCCGCCCTCACCGAGACCCTGACCCGACTGGCTCACGCTCACCGGCTTCCCCTCGTGGCCACCGGCGCGGTGCGCTGCGCCCGCCCCACCGACGCCCGCCTCGCCGACGTCCTCACCGCCACCCGGCTGGTCACCGACCTGGAAGGAGCCCGCGGTCACCTGCCCGCCATCGGCCGCTGGCTACGAGGAGCCCAGGACATGGCCAGGCTCCACCGACGCAGTCCCGACGCCGTCGACCTGGCTGCCGACCTCGCCGCAGACCTCGCCTTCGACCTGTCCCTCATCGCCCCGGACCTGCCCGACGCCGACGTCCCCGCCGGGCACACCCCCACGACGTGGCTGCGCGAGCTCACCCGTCAAGGTGCCACCCGTCGTTACGGCACCCCGCAGGAGCACCCTCAGGCCTGGGAGGTGCTCAACCACGAGCTCGACGTCATCGAGTCCCTGGGCTTCCCCGGATACTTCCTCATCGTGCACTCCATCGTCGAGTTCTGCCGACGGTCGGGGATCCTGTGCCAGGGAAGAGGATCAGCCGCCAACTCCGCAGTCTGCTACGCCCTGGGAATCACCGCCGTCGACGCCGTCAGGCACCAGATGCTCTTCGAGCGCTTCCTGTCCCCGGGGCGAGCCGGCTACCCGGACATCGACCTCGATATCGAGACCTGTCGCCGCGAGGAGGTCATCCAGCACGTCTACTCCCGCTACGGGCGCGACTGCGCCGCCCAGGTCGCCAACGTCATCGCCTACCGTCCCCGCTCTGCCGTGCGCGACGCAGCCCGAGTCCTCGGCCACCCCTCTGGAGTGCAGGACGCTTGGGCCCGGCAGATGGACCGTTGGAGCACGGTGCGCCCCGGAGGACTGACCGGGCAGAGCGACGAGGTTCCCGAGTCGGTCCTCGACATCGCGGAGAAGCTGCTCCGACTGCCCCGCCACCTCGGGGTCCACCCCGGAGGCATGGTCCTGTGCGGCCGCCCCGTCACCGAGGTGTGCCCGGTGCGCTGGGCCGCCATGGACAATCGCTCCGTCCTCCAGTGGGACAAGGACGACTGCGCTGAAGCCGGCCTGGTCAAGTTCGACCTCCTCGGCCTTGGAGAGCTCACTGCCCTACGCCTGGCTTTCACCACCTTGGCCGAGCGGGGTCAGACCGTCCCTGACGCCGTCGAGGAAGGGGAGCTGCGCACGTCTCAGACCGGCCGCCCCTGGGGGCTGCACACTCTTCCCGAGGAGGACCCGGCCGTCTACCGACTGCTTACGGCCGCGGACACGGTCGGGGTCTTCCAGGTCGAGTCGCGCGCCCAGATGGCCACCCTGCCCCGACTGCGTCCCCAGGAGTTCTACGACATCGTCGTCGAGGTCGCCCTCATCCGCCCCGGCCCCATCCAGGGCGACGCCGTCAACCCCTACATCCGCCGCAGACTGGGGCGTGAGGAGATCACCTACCTGCACGACTCCCTCAAGCCCGCCCTGGCCAAGACCCTGGGGGTGCCGCTCTTCCAGGAGCAGCTCATGCAGATCGCCGTCGACGCCGCAGGGTTCAGCCCCGCCGAGGCCGACACCCTGCGCCAGGCCATGGGAGCCAAACGATCCATCGAACGCATGGAGGCCCTCCACGACAGGCTCGTGTCCGGCATGAAGGGGCGAGGCATTGACGAGCCCACCGTCGAGAAGATCTATAGCAAGCTGCGGTCCTTCGCCGAGTTCGGCTTCCCCGAGTCCCACGCCTTCTCCTTCGCCTACCTGGTCTATGCCTCGGCCTGGCTCAAGGCGCGCAAGCCCGAGGACTTCTACGCCGGGGTCCTCGCAGCTCAGCCCATGGGCTTCTGGTCCCCGCAGTCCCTCGTGGCCGACGCACGTCGTCACGGTGTGCGTGTCCTGCCCGCAGACGTGAACTACTCGTCGGCTCATGCCACCGTCGAGCAGAGGGAAGACCACCGGGATGCAGGCCGATCAGATCAGTGGGGGCCGCTGCCACCCCATCCTGCTGCCCTGGCCCCGCTCGACGTTCACGACGACCTTGCGGTGCGCTTGGGTCTGGCCCCGATCAAGGGGCTGGGAGCGCGGGCCGCACAGGCCATCGTCACCGAGAGACACGCTCACGGCCCCTACCGGAACCTGGCCGACCTCGCCCGACGCGTGCGACTGAGCCGCTCCCGCCTTGAGGTGCTGGCCGCCTCAGGGGCCCTGGACAGCCTGGGGGTGGAGCGCCGTCGGGCCCTGTGGGCGGCCGGTGTCCTGTCCGATGAGCACGGTCAATGCCGCGGTGCCTCCCACCAGGATCGAGGTACATGGTTCCAACCCACGCTTCCGGGCACCGCTGTCGGCGCCGTCGCCCCGCCCCTGCCGGCCATGACCAGTTGCGAGCAGCAGGCAGCCGACCTGAACCTCACCGGAGTATCCATCCACGGCTCGCCTTTGACGTCTCTGCGTCCCGGACTGGCGGCCGACGGCGTGCTGACGACCGCCGACCTCTCCGATCAGGAGCACGGAAGCCGGGTCCGGGTTGCGGGTGTCGTCACCCACCGGCAGCGGCCTCATACAGCCTCCGGCATGATCTTCCTCAACCTGGAGGACGAGACCGGACTGCTCAACGTTGTCTGTCGAGCCGGCATGTGGCGCCGTTACCGCAGCGTCGGCAGACGCGCCAGCGCGCTCATCGTGCGCGGCACGGTGGAGAGGGGAGACGGGGTCATCGCCCTCATGGCCGAGCACCTCCAGGCTCTCCCCGGAGTTCCTGTCACCGGCAGCCGGGACTGGTGCTGAGTGTCGGAGCCGTCACTCCTTATTGGAGGAGTACGTGGGTAGCTCGCCAGTGACCGGAGCGTCCTTGACGTGCAGCTCGGAGTAGACGGACCAGGCCACGCTGATCAGCGGTACCGCGACGATCGCGCCGAGCAGCCCGGCGGCATAGGTCCCCAGGGCGACGCCGATGATCACCACGACCGGGTGCAGAGAGACCTGGCGACCCATGATGAGGGGCTGGAGGATGTGCCCCTCGATCTGGCCGATACCGGCCACTCCCACGCCGACGACGATCATGGTGACGAGGCCGCCCGAGGCCAGAGCCACCACCATGGCCACGATCATCGCCAGGGGAGCACCGATGATCGGGATGAAGGCGCCGATGAACACGAGCACCGCAAGAGGCGCCGCCAACGGGATTCCCACCAGCTGCAGGAAGATCCCGGCCATGATGGCGTCGGTCAGCGCCACCAGCACGGTGCCGCGCGCGTACCCGGCGAAGGTGTACCAGCCGGCTCCCGCCGCCCGGTGGGTCGACTCGCGCATCGTGGCGGGCAGCTCGTTGAGGAACCAGCGCCACATCTTCCCCCCGGAGGCGAGGAAGAAGATCGTCACGAACAGGGCCAGCGCCAGGACCGTGAGGACATCGACGACGGCGCTCGCGTTGGAGACTACTTCTGAAGCCAGGGATGGGGCGTTGGACTGCAGATAGTGCTGCCCCTGACGCAACCAGACCTGGACCTGGTAGTAAACCTGCTGCTGCGTCACGTGCAACGGCCCGTGCTCCAGGAAGTCCATGATCGTGTCGAGGCCGTCACTGAACTGGGAGGCCAGGGAGTTCCACTGGCTGGTCACGGAGGTCACCACGTAGGTGACCAGTCCCGCGATCGCGCCGATGGCGGTCAACAGCGCCAGGAAGGTCGCCGGGTAGCGGGGCATGACCTTGGCGAAGAGGTTCACCATCGGTTGGAGGATCGAAGTGAACACCAACGCCATGAACAGGCCGATGAACACCGGGATCACTTGCGAGGTGGCGTAGAAAACGAGGCCGATCACGATGATGATGCCCAGACCCAGCCAGGCCCCTAAGCCGCCGCGCACCAGCCAGGAGGGCAGGGAGTCCATGACGGAGGAACGGGTCGTCACCGTCTCGGGGAAGGACACCGACGGCGCCACCCGGACATGGGTGGTGGACACCGGGGGAGCGGCCGTGGGCGTTGCCGCAGTATCGCTCGGGTCGGACTCCCAGTGCAGCTGGTAGTCACGGTCCGCCTGTCTGCGTCTCTCCGCCCAGTCGATCCCTCGGTCCAGTGCCGTGCGAGCGTTCTTGAGCCGGCTCAGGAGGCCACTGCTGCTCAGAATCTGGGACGACTTCCTTCCTGAATCGGCTGACTGAGCCGGCTCAGGGGAGTCGGGGATCTCGGAGGGCTCGGAAGCCTCAGCAGACGTGCCTTCTGACGGGGAGCTGGTGGTTGCCATGGGGTGAGCGTTCAGTCCTTCGCTGGTCATCGGGCTGACGAAACACGGACAGCCTACTAGCGTGGCCCCATGAACGCCCCGAATGTCAGCAATCCGACTCACTTCGCCGCGACGACGAGCCCGGTGCGTCTACCCCGCACTGCCGCGCTCGGACCGGGGAAGGGAGGGCAGCCGCGGCTCCTCATCGACGCCCCGGCCGGTGCTGCGGAGATCTACCTTCACGGCGCTACCGTGACCTCGTGGGTGCCGCGCGGCGGGTCGGAGGTCATCTTCACCTCGAGGCAGGCGGTCTTTGACGGCACGACCGCCATTCGTGGAGGAATTCCGCTGTGCCTGCCCGAGTTCGGGGTCGGCATCAACGGAGACGCCGTCCCGAAGCACGGCTGGGCACGCATCGCCCCCTGGCAGTTGCGAACCGTCACCAGTACCGACGACGGCGGTGTCCGAGCCCTCCTGTCCATTAGTCGTGACCGCCTGACCGTGCTCTACGAGGTGGAGGTCGGTGAGACCCTGCGTCTGGGTCTGAGCCTGCGCAACGATGGGACCGAGCCCCGCACGGTGGAGGCCGCCGCTCACACCTACCTTCTGGTTCAGGACGTCACCGCCAGCCTCATCAGCGGACTCGACGGCGCCTCCTACAGTGACAACCTGGCGCGCACCCCCCAGGAAAGCCGGCGTGTCCAGACGGGCGACGTCAGGATCTCCGGTCCCGTGGACCGCATCTACGACTCCGCCGCACCGGTCACGGTGACCGACCCCGGGCACCAGCGCACGATCCACATCGACAAGCGCAACGCCCCCTCCACCATCGTGTGGAACCCCTGGTCCACCTACAGCGCCCCGCTGCCGGACATGGCCGACGATGAGTTCCCCACCATGGTCTGCGTCGAGGCTGGAGCTGTGCGCGAGCACGCCCCCACTATTGAGCCCGGGGCGAGTTGGTCCATGCAGGTGACCCTCAGCGCCGAGAACAGCGAGATGTGACGGGAAGCACTCAGGAGTGGTTTGGTGGCCTCGGCTGCCGTCGTGCTAAGTTTCTCTGCGTCGCCGGAGCGAGTCTCCGGCGGAGCCGCTGAGAGGCGGCGGAGACAGTACAAGTCCGAGTGGCGGAATAGGTAGACGCGCTAGCTTGAGGTGCTAGTGCCTTATTAAACGGGCGTGGGGGTTCAAGTCCCCCCTCGGACACCACCAACACATGATCCCCGGAACCCTGAGGTTCCGGGGATCACATCGTTTCTGCGAGGAGAGCGGGTCAGCTCCACTCTGGACGGTAGAGGTCCGGGCGGGAGTCGAAGCAGCACAGAATGAGCGGCACGATGTCTAGTCCAAAGAGGACGAAGAGAACCCACAAGCCGGACTTTCCTGTGTCGTGTAGCCGCCGCACCATGACGGCGAGGCGGGGGAGGAGAGTTGCTAGCCCGAAGATACCTATGATTCCTACCGTGAGAATGCCGAAAAATCCTGCTGAGGCATCGGAGGCGTCGTTAGCGATTAGTGCTGTGATACCAACGCCGAACGCGAGATACAGAGCGAAGAGACTGACGACTATGAACAGGAAGGACCACCAGAACTCCGAACGCGAGGCGTAGCCGCGGAACTGGGCGTAGCGCTGGAAGAAGCGCTTGACGGCCTCGCCGAAGCTCGCACCCGGCAGGGGGGCGATGTCAGGGGTCAGGGATGGAGCCCCGAAGCCGAACTGGTTGGGGGCGCCGTAGGGCACCTGGCCGCCATAGGGCGCAGGGCCACTTGCGTAGGACATGAATCCTCCAAGTGAGACTGAGAGGCGGTGAGGAGCAATCCGCGTCCAGCACGCCTCGAGGGAAATACTGATGCCGTGCCTGGGTCAGCGTGGCGGAGAAAGCCTAGAGGCAGAGCCCGTCCTTGTCATCCTGATGGCGCATGCTGATATGGGGGAGTTCTTCCTCTTGCCTTCCCGAAATCTCATGACGGGAACGATTGAGCTCTCATGTGCAGAAAATTAAAACGTGATCCCTGCAACCTTAAAGTTGCAGGGATCACGTTGTCCTTGCTGGAGAGTGACGTCAGTTCCACTCGGGGCGGTAGAGATCTGGGCGTGACTCTGATGCGAGAAGAATCAGCAACCAGATCGGCCCGATAATCGGCACCCACCCGATGAAGAACCAGAATCCTGACTTGCCGGTGTCATGCAGGCGTCGCACCAAGGAAGAGAGGTTTGGCAAGAGAACCGCGAGACTATATAGCGAGGAGATGCCAGACATGATGTAGAGGCTGGCGGGATACACGGGCGCCGTCGCGGGTTCGCCGTACTGGGCTGCTTCGATAGCCGCGGAGGTGGCGGTCATCATCGGGATCAGTATGACGAGGAAAAAGATGAAGCTGATGATGGAGTTTACCAGCCACGGCCACCAGTACTCCGAGCGGGAGGCGTAGCCGCGGAACTGGGCGTAGCGCTGGAAGTAGCGCTTGATGGCCTCGCCGATGGACGCGCCCGGGAGCGGGGCGACATCGGGGCTCAGGGCAGGAGCCCCAAGCTGTTGAGGGGCGCCGTAGGGAGCCTGGCCGGCGGGGTTCGGGTTGGGGACGCTTCCGTAAGACATTCATCCTCCAAAGGAGACGCGGTCGGGGAATCGTGGGCATACGAGGCAAGAGCCAGCAACCTTCGTGTCACAAAATCGCTCTGCCGGTGCCAGCCTAGGCGCATGACGGTGCTGACGCCATCCCGGTGCCCGCATTTCTCATGGGCAGTACTTCCCGAAAGTCTCATGGTTCTCCGGTAATCTGCTCCAGTGATCCCCGTCCTCCGGCTGAACCGCCGTCTGCGGCCGCGGCGCGGTCCCGAGCTGCTTCGAGCCCGAGCCGCGGTGTACCTGGTGTTCCTGGCCAATGGCTTGGGCTTTGCCAGCCTGGTTCCGCGATTCCCGGAGATCGTGGAGCGGTTGGGCCTGAGCAAGGCGGCCTTCGGGCAGGCCGTGGCCGCGGCCAGTATCGGGGCCCTTGTGGCGGGGTTGGCTGCATCCTGGCTCATTTCCCGTCTGACCTCGGCGAGGGTCGCCGGCCTGGGCATGCTCGTGGTCGCACTGGCGCTCCTCGGCGCCGGCCTGGCCCGCTCGTGGATCGTGCTGGCAGCCTGTCTCCTGGTCGTGGGAGGGACGGACGCCATCGTCGACGTCGCCCAGAACGCGCACGGTCTGCGTGTCCAGCGCCGCTGGGGTGCTTCCATTGTGACGAGCTTCCATGCCTCCTGGTCGCTGGGTGCGGTCCTGGGTGCGGCCATGGGGCAGGCCATGGCCGGAGCCGGCGTGGGGGTGGGGGCCCATATGACGCTCACGGCGGTGGTGTTGCTGGTCATGTCGGCGGGCCCCCTGCTCGTGGGCTGGTTCCTGCCCGGTCATGACTCCATCGAGCGCGCTCCCGATCTGGCCGGCGCCTCCGACGACTCCCACGAGGCGCCAGTGGCTGCCTCATCGCGTCGCTCGCTCCCGGTGACGATCCTCGTCCTTGGCGTCGTCGGCCTGCTGTGCGCCGACTCCATGTTCCCCGAGGACGTGGCCATGAACTGGTCGTCCCTGCTCCTGTCCGAGCAGGGCGCCACCGCCGGCCGTGTGGGTCTGGGACTCGTGGCGCTCCAGGGGACGATGATCGTGGGGCGCCTGGTGGGGGACCAGATCATTGACGCCGTCGGTCAACGAGCCGTCATCGCCTGGGGTGGAGTTCTGGTAACCCTTGGTATGAGCATCGCACTCCTGCTCTCCTCCGTTGCCGGAACACTGATCGGGATGGCCGTTTCCGGAGCCGGCTGCGCCGTCGCCGTGCCCGTGACCTACTCCGCGGCCGACGACATCGAAGGGCTCCCTCCCGGGCTGGGCCTGACGATCGTGTCCTGGCTCGCCCGCCTCACGGGTCTTCTGGCGCCACCGCTTGTCGGCTGGCTCGCCGACGACCACGGGCTGTGGGTAGCCCTGGCCTACGGCCTGCTGGGAGGCCTCGTCATGGCCACCTGCTGGCCGGTCCTGCGCCGCCGGCCCACGAAGGCGAAGACTGCCTGAGTCTCAAGCGGGCCCTGCCTGACGGCGGCGCTCGGCGTCACGGTGACGTACCTATGAGAGCGGAGGAGGGGAGAAGCGCTAGCATCGCCTCCCATGGATCCCTTTGCGATGACTGTTTCCGCGGATGCCGGGCTGCCCACTCTTGTCCTGTCGGTCCCGACCGGCGACGACATCGACCGCATTGCCGAGATCTGCCAGGAGGCCGACATCCAGGAGTGGACCTCCATCGTCCGCGGCTACCAGCGCAGTGACGCTGAGGCGTTCGTCGAGCAGATCGTGGCCAAGGGCTGGAGTGAGGGGCGCGAGCTCACGTGGGCGGTTCGGGAGGCCGGTGACGACGGAGCCTGCTCGACCCTGGTAGGAATGCTCGGTATCACCCTCAGTGGCCCTGAGGGCGCTCGGACCGGTGAGGTCGGCTACTGGCTCACCGCTGCCGCGCGAGGGCGCGGCACCATGACCCGCGCCGTCTCCGCCCTCATCGATATGGCCTTCGACCCGAACGGCCCCCTGAGCCTGTCCGCGCTGAGGTGGCGCTGCGATATCCACGACTCAAGCTGCGGCCCGGTGCCCAACTGGGCCTCCTGGAAGGTGGCCTGGTCCCTCGGCTTCCGGCGGGAAGGGCGAGTGCATCGCTTCCTGCCCAATGACGGTCGGCTCCATGATGGCTGGATCGCCACCCTGCTGCCCGAGGACGCGCGTGAGCCGCACGCTCCCTGGGACGGCCCCGTTGACGCAGACGGCGTTCTTCCCCTGGTGGCACACGACGGCGTCGGAGAGCGCGAGGGCGACGACCCCGAGGCCCTGGTGCGGCGCTTCCACAACGTCTACGGACTGCCCATCCAGACCGACGGCGCCTGCCTTGAGCGCAAGAGCCTTGGCATGCGCATGAGTCTGATCGCCGAGGAGTTCGCCGAGCTCGTCGGCGCCGTCTATGGGCAGGCGGCCCGCACCGAGGTCGAGTCGAGCTACCGCCGTGCCGTGGCCGCCGATGACGGCGCTCGTGACACCGTCGAGGCTGCTGACGCCCTGGCGGACCTCGTCTACGTCATCTACGGCATGGCCCTGGAGACCGGGATCGACCTGGCGGCCGTGCTCGCCGAGGTGCAGCGCTCCAACATGTCCAAGCTGGGTGCCGACGGCAGGCCGATCTACCGCGAGGACGGCAAGGTCCTGAAAGGCTCGGGCTACTTCGCGCCCGACGTGGCCGACGTGCTGCGACGCCGGCGCTTGCGCTGAGAAGAAGGATCGTCACAACCGTAACTGCACTGTATGTATAGTACAGTTATGGCTGTGACTCCTGCTCCTGGACTTCGTGCCTGGGCGGCACTGGCCGTCCTGACCCTCGCTGTGACCCTGCTGGCCGTCGACTCCACGGTGCTGGCTCTGGCTATCCCCTCGCTGAGCGCGGACCTGGGGCCGACGGCCAGCCAGCTGCTGTGGATCGGAGACATCTACTCCTTCACCCTGGCGGGCCTGCTGGTCACGATGGGCAACGTCGCCGACCGCATCGGTCGGCGACGCCTCCTGCTCATCGGGACCTTCAGTTTCGGTGCGGTCAGTGTCATGGCGGCCTTCGCGCCGAGCGCGGGTGCCCTCATCGCCGCCCGTGCCCTGCTGGGTGTCGGGGGAGCCACGATCATGCCCTCCACCCTGTCCCTCATCCGCAACATCTTCCCCCATGCCCATCATCGTGCCACCGCCATCGCGATCTGGTCGGCCGGCAGCTCCGGCGGCACCGCGCTGGGACCGTTGGTCGGTGGGGTACTGCTTGAGCACTTCTGGTGGGGCAGCGTCTTCCTCATCAACGTCCCTGTTATGGCGGCCGTCATCATCACCGGCCTGTGGCTCCTGCCCGAGTCGAGGAACGAACAGGGCGCCCCGGTGGACATGGTCTCTGCGATGCTGTCCGTCCTGGCGATCGTGCCGATCGTCTACGCCGTCAAGTCCTTCGCCCACAACGATCTGACGGTCATCGTCGTGGCTGCCCTGCTTGCGGGCCTCGGTGCCGGATGGGTCTTCCTACGGCGCCAGCGCACGCTGACCACGCCGCTGATCGACGTCGAGCTGTTCAAGCGGCCCGCCTTCACCTGGGCGATCATCGCCACCGTGCTGGCGATCTTCTCCCTGGCCGGCCTGCTGTACTTCTTCTCCCAGTACCTGCAGCTCGTCCGGGGCTACTCCGCGCTCCAGGCGGGCCTGACCGAGCTCCCCACGTCGCTGGCCTCCATCGCCGTCATCGCGGTCGTGGCCGCGGTGGTAAGCCGATTCGGAAACGGCCGGGCGCTCGGAGGTGGTCTGATTCTGGCGGCAGTGGGCCTCCTCGTCGTCGCCGTGGGCGAGTCCTACGGCGGGATCGTCGTGATATGCATCGGTCTGCTCGTCATCGGTGCCGGCGTCGGCCTGGCCTTCACGGTCTCCACCGGCGCGGTCCTGGGATCGGTGCCGGCGGACCGGGCCGGAGCCGCCTCCGCCATCTCCGAGACCGGTCTTGAGCTCGGTGTTGCCCTAGGCATTGCGGTGCTGGGAACGATCCAGGACGTCGGCTACCGGTTCATGCTCGGGCGGGCTCCCTCGAGTCTTCCGGACCGGGTGACCGATGCCGCCGAGCAGTCCCTGGCGACCCTGTCCGGCGTCATCGATCTGACTGACTCCGCGCAGGCCCGGCTGATGGCACACGCCCAAACCTCCTTCACCCACGCCATGCAGGCCACGGCCGTTATTGCTGCCGGTATCCTCCTGGTTGCCGGTGTCATGGCCGCACGTCATGTTCCGGCCATGAGTGAGACGAGTGAGGAGACCGCATGAGAACCTCGAAGCGGGACCGCATCATCACCGGGGCGCTCGAGCTCGCCCACAGAGACGGGTTCGATGCCCTCACCTTCGACGCCCTGGCCGAGCACGTCGGACTGACACGCGGCGGAGTCATCTACCACTTCCGCACCAAGACCGAGCTCCTGGAGGGTATCGCCGCAGCCTTCCAGGAGCGATGGCGGGCCGAGGCCCTGGAAGCACTGGACAAGCCCGTGGAGGAGGCAAGCCGCACCGAGCGCATTGAGGCTCTGGCCCGCTCCGTCATCGACGGTGCGATCCTGCCCGGCGAGGTCAGCTTCATGCTCTCGACCACGGCGGAGGCCGAGATGATCAAGAATGCCTGGGAAGTGCTGCGTGACGAGTGGGTCGGAGAAGCCCCCGAGCTCACCCCGATGCAACGCGTGGCGCTGCTGGCCGTGGATGGATGGTGGGCGAACCGCGCCGTGTCCAGCCATAACCAGGACCCCGATGAGCCCGCCATTGCCGACCTCATCGTGTCCCTGGTGGCAGGAAACCGGCCTGACCAGAAGCTCTTCGAGCTGTCCGATAGGGACTAATGACCCACAATTTTCTGCACGTTGTGCTTGAGAAGCCCCCTGCTCGTGGCACGATGGGCCCATGAGCGAGACCACCGACGGCACCGACCTCCCGGAGTCGAACGTCTTCGCCAGGCCATGGCCGCTCGACCTGGGCCTGCCCGGCTTCACGGCCGTGGACCACGCCGATATCGAACCGGCCATCCGGGCCGGGATGGCTGCCGAGCGCCGGCAGTGGGAGGCGATCGCCACCAACGAGGCCGAACCCACGATCGCCAACACCGTCAACGCCCTGGAACGATCCGGTGAGCTGCTGGAGCGGGCGCTGACGGTACTGGACGCCCTGACCTCCGCCACCGACTGCCCGGACCTCGATGAGCTCGAGGAGGTGCTTGCTCCGGAGCTGGCGGCGCACTCCGACGCCTACCATCTCGACTCGCGCCTCTATGAGCGCTTCAAGACGCTCGATGACCTCGTCGCTGCTGCACCCGATGGAGAGGAGGTACGCGACGCCGGCGGCGCCGTCATCGACGCCGAGACCGCCCGTCTCATCCGCCTGACCGTTGAGGAGTTCGAACGCAATGGCGTCGGTCTGGACGAGTCCGACGCGCACGCGCTCAAGGAGATCAACGCCCGCGTCAACGCGCTCAAGATGCGTTTCTCCGTCTTGGCCACCGAGGCCATGCATGCCGCTGAGGTCTCCAACGTCACGGTGCCGCCAGCCCTGGCTACCACCCGACCCCACAGCGTCAGACTCACCTTGATGGAGAAGTCCATGAGCCGAGGGCTGGGGGAGCAGGACGTCGCCGGCGACACCAGGAGCATCGTCCTGGAGCTCGCGGCGCTGCGCGCCGAACGGGCCGCCCTCCTGGGCTTCCCGCACCACGCCGCACTCGTGGCAGCGGAGTCGGCGGCCAGAACCACCGAGGCGGTCTCCCAGATGCTGGCCCGCCTCACCCCGCCGGCCATGGCCAACGCCCGCCGTGACGCCCAGATCTACGCCTCCCGCATGGACCGCGACCCCCAGACCCAGGCGGGAGAGACCTTCGGCCCCGCCGACTGGCCCTTCTACGAGGCCGCCGAGCGCAAGGACCGCTTCGGCGTCGACGATGAGGTCCTGGCCCCCTACCTGGAGCTGTGGAGCGTCGTCGTCAACGGAGTCTTCTACGCAGCGAACCGTCTTTATGGCATCACCTTCCACGAGCGTGAGGACCTGGCCGAGCACATGTACGCCCCCGGCGTACGAGTCTGGGAAGTGCGTGACGGCGAGGGGCCGGAGGCGCCGCTTCTGGGGCTCTTCGTCGGCGACTACTACGCCAGGGCGGGCAAGTCCGGAGGCGCCTGGATGGACAGTCTCGTCACCGGCTCCGCCCTCACCGGCCGCAGGCCGGTCGTCATCAACTGCTGCAACATCGAGCAGCCGACCTCCGGGCCGGCACTGCTGACCTGGGACGAGGTCATCACCTGCTTCCACGAGTTCGGGCACGCCCTGCACGCCCTGTTGTCCGAGGCGCGCTACCCCTCTGCCTTCGGGACCGCCGTGCCTCGGGACGTTGTCGAGTTTCCCAGCCAGCTCAACGAGAAGTGGGCGCTTCACCCCGAGGTGCTCTCCAGCTACGCCCGTCACGTGGACACCGGCGAGCCCCTGCCCACTGATCTGGCCAAGCAGCTGCGCGGCCAGGGCTCCTTCGGCCAGGGATACGCCACCACCGAGTACCTGGGAGCGGCCCTGCTCGACCAGGCCTGGCACACCCTGGCACCGGGGGAGGTCCCGGGGGATATCCGCGAGGTGGAGGAGTTCGAGCACCGGGCTCTGGCCGCTGCCGGTGTCAACGACGCGCTCGTCCCCCCGCGCTATCGCACCACCTACTTCTCCCACATCTTCGCCGGCGGCTACAGCGCCGCCTACTACGCCTACATCTGGAGCGAGGTCATGGACGCCGACGCCATCGAGTGGTTCACCACCGACGGCGCGATCGACGGTGACCTCGGCCTGAACCGCAAGGCCGGAGACACGTTCCGCCGGGAGTTCCTGGCTCGCGGCGATTCCCGGGACGCCTTGACCTCCTACCGTGCCTTCACCGGGCGCGATCCCAGCATCCTGCCTCTTCTCAAGCGCCGTGGACTCACCTGACGGACACGGTCCGCGTCTTCACCTCTCATCACCGGAAGGAACACACTATGGCTCGCGTCACCATCGTTGGCGGTGGGTACGGCGGCATCACCGTTGCCAAGGCCCTCGACGACATCGCCGAGGTCACCCTCGTGGAGCAGAAGGACAGCTTCGTCAGCCACGCCGCAGCGCTGCGGGCGGTGGTTGACCGGGACTGGGCGGAGAAGATCTTCCTGCCCTACGACCAGCTCCTGACTAACGGACGCGTCATTCACGGCACGGCGATGGCCGTTCGCGGGACCACCGTCGAGGTCTCCGGGCACGGGCCGATCGAGGCCGACTACCTGGTGCTGGCCACCGGGACCGCCTACCCCTTCCCTGCCAAGCACATGGAGTCCTCCTCCGTCGTCGCCAAGGCCCGCATCGAGCGTGTTCACGCCAACCTCGAGCAGTCCTCGCGAGTACTCATCGTGGGGGCCGGCGCGGTCGGCATCGAGCTGGCCGGAGAGATCACCTCGGTCTTCCCCGACGTCAAGGTGACCATGCTGGAGGCCGCCGACAAGATTCTGCCCGCCGGTGACTACAAGCCGGAGATCCGCGAGGCCATCTCCGCCCAGCTCACCCAGCGCGGCGTGGAAATCATCACCGGTGACTCCCTCGGCTTCCTGCCCCCGGTCGACGTCGGCGTGCTCTCGCCCTTCCGGGTCACCACCCAGGGCGGGCGTCGGCTGGAGGCGGACATGTGGTTCCGCGCCTACGGCTCGGCGGCTGCCACCGGATTCCTCAGCGAGGACTACGACGAGGTGCGCCACTACGACGGCACGATCCGTGTCGACGACTACCTGCGGGTGATGGACCACCCCGGCGTGTGGGCCATTGGCGACATCACCGACGTGCGCGAGTCCAAGCGAGCCGACGCCGCCCGGGCCCACGCGCGAGTCGTGGCCAGCAACATTGCCGACCTCATCGCGGGTCGGGAGCCCAGCGCCACCTACACACCCGGAGCCGAGCGGATCATCCTGCCCCTTGGGCCCGGCGGTGGAGCCTCCCAGATCCTGCGCGACGGCGTGCGCGTCGTCGTCGGACCTGAGGAGACCAGCAGGATCAAGGGGGAGGACCTCTTCCTGGGCTTCGTCCGCCAGGAGCTGGGAATCGAGCAGGACGCGTGATCACGGCGCAACGTCCCCAGGCATTGCTGCCCGCCTGTGCGCCGGTCGGGGAAGAACCGGTAGTGTGTCCTGCATGACGAACGACCCGCGGTCCGCGCTCAACCGACTCATTGCCGCCTTCGAGGCGCACCTGGATGCTGCCGCGACCGGTGACGAGTTCTCCCCGGCCGTGGTCGCGGCCGAGCACGCCCTCCAGGACGCCTTCTTCACCTACGACGACTCGCTGTTCACCGCCTACGGTATTGAGCTGCCCTTCGAGGCTTTCGACTCCGACAGCGATGACGAGGACTACGACGATGACGGCGACGATGACGAGGACTACGACGACGAGGAGGACGACTACGACGATGACGGCGACGATGACGAGGACTACGACGACGAGGACTGACTGACGTCCCCTCGGTCATCCATCCCTCAGCAGCGGGGGGGCCCCCCCCCCGTGTTGGGCCCCCCCCCCGGGGGGGGGGGGCGCGCAGCCCC
>CAUVMS010000016.1:0-31390 GCA_963552815.1 uncultured Actinomyces sp.
TCTCGTTCATGCGGCCTGAGGACTGGAGGTCCTTTGTCTCAGATCTGGACACCATCGGGGCGATTCCTTCCAAGGAGTCCGGTGCAGCAGAACCACCGGGGCACCGCGATCAGCGCACCGCCGTATCTGGGACGAGGCCGGCCAGAGATACACCTGGGTACAAGGCCCGACCTGTTCATCACCCCGGACCAACAGATCGAAGACTCCGGCCTACCGGCGCCCCGGTGGGTGGGGCCGCAACGTCCGCGTCGCCAGGGACTCACCAGGCTCCGACCCGCCAGCGCCCCGGTAGCCGGGACGGCTATGTCCACTTTGCCAGGGTTCATCGGACTCCGACCTGCCGACGCCCCAGAAGTGGAGTCGAGCATCGGTCACGTCTCGTACCTCCGGGCAGTCCGCCCTGCCCGCACCTCAGAAGCCATGACGCTCAGACGTCGTGACACCCACATGTCCCGGTAGTGAGGAGACACGGCACAGCGACCTCACACAGCGTCCGCACTGCAGTCTTCGCACCGGCACCGTCGGAGCGCACCGGCTCTATGGACTCAACGCCGGATCGGAATCCTCGCCCGCACTCTGCTCATCACAATCCAGTGGGCGATGGCCGAAACGAGGTACACGAGCCCCGAGACCACGGCAATGACGCCGCCCGCCGACAGGCTCAGCCGCACGGCTACCCACAAACCGGCAAGGGACATCACCGCCCCGAGGACCGGCGCCGTCAGCAGCAGCTGACGCATCGTGCGGGTCCAGGGAGCTAGTGCGGCCGCAGGTGCGGCAATGAGCGCGATGGGCAGGATCGTGCCGACGGCCGGCACCAGCATGACGATGGTCAGAGTGATCATCAGCATGACGGTGGCTTCCGCCCAGGCGGGGCGCAGCCCGCTGGCGCGGTAGCCCAGCGGGTCGAAGCTGTAGAAGGTGAGGAACCGTCCGGCCACGGCAAGCACGAGCACCGTCAGCACCAGGACAACACCGACGGCGATGACGTCCACACGACTGACGTTGAGGACGGATCCAGCCAGGAAGGAGTCCACCTTGATCGGCAGCGGGGAGAACCACTTGTTGAGGAAGTAGCCCAGGGCGAATCCGAAGGTGAGGACGACGCCGGCGGCCGACTGGGATGAGACCCCCGGAACCTGGGAGAGACGCCGCATGAGCCAGATCATCGGCAGGCACATGAAGGCGGCCCCCACCAGTACCAGGGTGGACAGGAGAGTGAAGTCCGCGCGCTGGCCGAGGATCTCCTGCGAGAACCATGCGGCAACGACAACGCCGATGATCGCCCCCGGGAAGGTGGCGTGCGTGAGTGACTCGGTGAAGAAGATCCGGCGATGGACCAGTGCGAGCGCGCCCACGAGCCCGGCGAGCATCCCCATGAGAACGACCTCGATGATGGGCAGCAGGAGGATGTCGAGCCCGATGCTCATACCCGGCTCCTTTCAGCCACCGGGGCCGCGGCACTCGCCGAGCCCTCCGCTCCTCCAACGCGACCGGCAGTGCCGTCCGCGCTCGCCTCCGTCCAGGGCGACGCAACCGTTGCGGGCTGCACCGACCGAGCGCGCTGGGTGGCCTCACGAAGCCGTTCGCGCGCAGTGGCGACACCGACGGCGAGCAGGAGGATCCCGGTCATCACCAGGGCGACGGTAGCCTGCGGGGAGACCGGCTTGTCGAGGGTCACGGGCAGGGCCATGAGCAGCATGCCGAGGTAGCCGCCCCCCACGCCGACGACGATCGCGACCGCGACCATGGTGCGCACCCGGGAGGCGAGAATGCGACCGGTGGCCCCGGGAATGACGAGGTAGCCGATGACGAGGAGGGTCCCCACCGCCGTCGAGGCCGAGACGACCGCGGCCGCGATGGCGGTGTTGAGGACCAGGTCGAGCGCGAGGAGACGCAGGCCCGAAGCTCGGGCGCCGGTGCGGTCGAAGGCGTAAGCGATCTGCTCCTTCCAGGTCGCCATGATGAGCAGGAGCGCGACGGCGCACACGATGAGTGCCTGGGCCAGGCGCTCATCGGTGACCTCCAGGAGGCGGCCGAACATGAGGGCCTCGAGCTGACCGGACATGTCGCCCTTGGCCAGGGACAGGATGAGCCCGATGGAGAAGAAGCTGGTGAGGACGACGGCGGTGCCGGCCTCGGAAGCCTCACCCCGACGCGCGCGGTGAGAGACGATCGTCAGCACCAGGGCTGCGGCGACAGCCACGACGGAGGCGGCCGGGATGATCGCATTGATCCCCCAGTAGACAGCGCCGGCGACGATCCCGGGGAAGACGGCGTGGACCATGGCCTCAGCACTGAACTCGGCGCTGCGCAGGTTGATGATGACACCGATGACGCCGGCGACGACGCCCAGGAGCACCACCATGACCAGGGGCCGGAAGAGAAAGGGGGCGTCGGCCAGAGGTGTGAGGCCGGGGACGTTCACGGCCGCCAGGCGCAGCTGCTCGAGGATCTGGCTGAAGAGCTCTATGAAGCCGTTCACTGCGACTCACCCGCCTCGGCCGCGGAGCGCAGGCCCAGTAGCCGGGTGGTGCCGTGGCCGCCATAGGCCTCGTCGATGTAGCGGGCCACGAGGACCTCGTCGCGAGGCCCGAAGGCGATCTGGCGTCCGGCCAGGAGCGCGACCTGCTCGCAGGTCTCCTGGGCCAGGACCAGGTCGTGGGTGGAGATGATCAGCGAGATGCCCTGCTCCTTGAGGTCGGTGATGATGGACAGCAGGGCCTCGCGGTTGGGCTGGTCCAGGCCGTTGAAGGGCTCGTCAAGGAGGATGAGGCGGGGCCGGGCGGCCACGCAGCGGGCGACGAGGACGCGCTGCTGCTGGCCTCCGGACAGGGTTCCGAAGCGCCGCTCGGCTCGGTCGGCCAGACCGACGCTCTCAAGGGCGTCCAGCGCCCGACGACGGGTCTGGGCTCCGGGGCGCCGCAGGATGCCGAGTTGGGAGTACATGCCCATCTGGACCACCTCCCGCACGGTGACGGGGAAGGTGGGGTCGAGGTCGCTGATCTGGGGAACGTATCCGACAGACCCACGCGGTGCACGTCCCGGCACCGCCCCGTTGACCCGCACCCGCCCGGAACTGATGACCACCATGCCGAGCAGGGCCCGCATGAGGGTGGTCTTGCCCGAGCCGTTAGGGCCGACGAGGGCCAGGGCCTGTCCGGCCGGGACCTGTCCGGTGACGCCGGTGAGCACCGTGGAGGGGCCATAGGAGAAGGAGGCGTCCTCCAGGGTGACGACCGGCTCGGCCGAGGCGGGTGCGGGATCGTGGGGGTCTGTCATGTGTTGCCTCACTTGACGTCGGATGCCTTGGGGGTCCACTGGGCGAGGTCTGCGGGGATCTCAGTCACCGTTCCGCCCCAGGCCTTGGTGAGGTTGGAGACGTTGTGAAGGATGGAGCCGATGTAGGTCTCGCCGTCGGAGCCGGGGGTTCCCAGGGAGTCACCATAGAGGGCCTCATCGCCGATGACGGCCTTGACCCCGGCGACCTCGGCGACCTTCTGGACTGACTTGGGGTTGTTGGAGTTCTCGGCGAAGATGGCCACGGCACCGGAGGCCTTGACCTGGTCCGCGGTCTGCTGGATCTTGTCGGCGGTGGCGTCCTGCTGGGCGTTGAAGTCGGACAGGGCAGCACCCTCGAACTTCACACCGAACTCGTTGCTGAAGTAGCCGAAGGCGTCGTGGCTGGTGAACAGGACCCGCTTGTCCTGGGGCACCGAGCTCAGGGAGCTGGCCGCCCACTCATCGAGGGTCTTGAGCTTGGCGACATAGGCGTCCACGTGGCTACGGAAGACGCCGGCCTGGTCGGGTGCGGCCTTCTCGAGGGCAGCACCGATGTTGGTGACCTGGACGATGGCGTTCTTCGGAGAGGTCCACACGTGGGGGTCGAAGCGGAACTCCGGCTCACTCTCCCCCTCCTCCGGGGGGAAGGGCCACTTGGCCACCTCGACCTTGGCGCTGCCCCGATCGACCTTGTAGGGCTTGGCCTCCTCCTTCTTCTTCTGAGCGGCCAGGTCATCGACGTCGGCCGCTCCGGCCACACCGGAGGTCACCACCATGGTGCCCTTGAAGCCGGTGGAGTCGACGGCGGAGTCCAGGAAGTGCTCCAGGTCGACGCCGGAGATGAAGAAGAGGTCCGCCTCGGACAGGGCCTTGGACTGGGCCGTGGTCATGTCGTGCTCGTGCGCCGAGGCGTTGGGGGCGAGCAGGCAGGTGAGCTTGAGGCGGGACTTGGCCTTGGCGGCGTCGGCGCCGAAGTGCTGGGTCTTGCCGTCGGCTCCGGTGCGGTCGAAGGAGAGGTCGCTGGAGGCGTCTGCGGTAGCGAGCTGGGTGATGTAGTCGCAGATCTGGGTGGTGGAGGCGACCGCCTTGACCGTTCCTGACTCATCGACCGAGGTGGAGCTGCGACCGCAGGCAGCCAGGGTCGGAAGGGACAGGGCGAGGCAGGCGAGCGCCGCAGCGCTGCGGCGGCTCATACTGGGGATGGTTCTCATAGCGCCGAGTATAGTTTCGGGTACCCGAAACTTGGCAAGTTGAGGCGATCCTTCCTGCTGCATACCGAGAGGAGACGACGGCGGGCCCGGCTGCTGTTCCGGGCCCGTCCGTGAGGTGCGGTGATGTGCGACGCCGCGCAGTCACCGTCAGTCGTTCAGCCCCTCCAGGACGGCGGCGCTGGCGGACAGCCCCAGGCGGTTGGCGCCGGCCTCGACCATGGCCAAGGCGTCGGCGGCGGTGCGGATGCCGCCGGAGGCCTTGACGCCGAGGCGGCCTCCCACCGTGGCGCGCATGAGGGCGACGGCGTGGGTGGAGGCCCCACTGGCGGGGTGAAATCCGGTGGAGGTCTTGACGAAGTCGGCGCCCGCAGCCTCGGCGGCACGACAGGTGGCGACGATCTCCTCATCGGTGAGGGCTGCGGACTCGATGATGACCTTGAGGACCGCATCCCGGCAGGCCTCGCGCACGCCGCGAATATCGGCTTCGACTCCATCGACGTCGCCCTCCTTGACCAGGCGGAGGTTGACGACCATGTCGATCTCCTCAGCGCCCTTGGCGACGGCGTCGGCGGCCTCGGCTGCTTTGACAGCGGTGGCATGGGCGCCGGAGGGGAATCCGCAGACCGTGGCCAGGTGCAGGCCATCGGGCAGTTCCAGCGGCAACAGGCTCGGGGAGACGCACACGCTGTAGGCACCCAGGGCCGAGGCCTCGGCGATGAGCGCATCAACCTGGGCGGTGGTGGCCTCGGGCTTGAGGAGGGTGTGGTCGACGAGGGCGGCGATCTGGGCGCGCGTGGTCATGAGGGGTCCTTTCGAGAGCGTTCACCCCATCATGGACCGACCTGCCTTATTCAGGCAATAACAACCACGGGACACACCATCGGCACTGGAATCACAGATGAGAAAGGACGTTGATGATGTTTCCATCAGCGTCTTGAAGGAAGAAACGACGCACCCCCCACTCCTCCACAGCGAGATCATGCACGATCTCCCACCCGTTCTCCCGAGCAATCTTATGGGCGCCATCCAGATCATCCACCTCAATGGAGACCGACGGATTGACAGACGCAGTGGGATCGGAAGTGATCAAACTGATTTGGATAGAACGATCTCACTACGGCGATTATCGAAGCCAGAATCGGCAGAGAGAAGGCACACAATAGCACCACAGCACTACGAGCCCCTCTCGCGCCGACAAATACGTACAGCGCCGAGACCACACCCGCAACGTACATCAGGACAAGCGCAACTTCAGGCGCGGATAAAGAGAACACGCACCCACCTTTCGGGATGGTAGAGACTATTCCTGTCCCTTGAGTCACAACAATACCCTTACCGGTCAGTTGTCGGGCGCGATGACGGCGAGGACGCGGGGCCAGCCACCGAGCTCGCGGGGGCCGGGGCGGTGCGGATCGCGCCGGGCGGTCAGGTCGAGGGCCCGTACTGATCCGCTGGAGGGCTCATAGAGGTACGCGTGGCCCCGACCGGGGTCATCCTGCCCGATGGTCCGCCAGGGCAGGGCCAGGACGTAGTGGCGGGGAACGGCCGGGGTTCGCGCCAGGGCTGTGCGCAGCCGCGGCCCCACGGATCCCGAACCGGTCTCCGCCACCGTGTCAGTGTCGAGGACGAGCGGACCACCGGTCACCAGAACGACCGGGAGCCCACCGGCCAACGCCTTACGGATCGAGACGACCTCACGCCCCCAGGCGGGGCCATGGTCGCCCACCCACCTCACCATGTAGCGACGGCGCCCGCCGCCCGGGGTGCAGGTGCTCACGATCCCGGTCATCTGCCGGGCCACGGACCAGGGCGTGGAGCCGAGCGCCTTCGGCCAGGGCAGGGCCCCCAGGCCGCGGGCATTCATGGCCCGTTGGATCCGCAGCTGCTGGCGAGACAGAAGAGACATCAGGTGCTTGCCCTCCCGGCCGGGCTCCGACGACGCGGCCTCCTCCCAGGTGAGCTCACCCGTGAAGGCCCAGCGTTCTGCGGGTGCCAGGAGCAGGCGGGCGGCCAGGAGGCAGGTGGGCCCGCAGGTGGTGCCGTCCGTCTGGGTCAGGGTGACGGCATGGCCTGCCCGGATCAGGCACCCCACCCGAAGCCGGGAGTTGACGACGCGCGCCACGATCCTGGGTCCGCTCGAGCGGGTCCCTGTCATCCGGCTATCCGACCCGCTCCAGGACGACGCCGCGCTCCCGGCGGGCGACGGCGTCGGCGGCCTGCGGGGAGCCGGCCTGGGAGATGACGATGCCGCCGGCGAGCGCCTCCCGGGCGCGGGTGAAGCGCTCGGGGGTGGCGGTGTGCAGAGTGAGCAGCGGCTGGCCTGCACGTACCGGGTCCCCGGGCTTGGCGTGCATGGTGACGCCGGCGACGGCCTGGACCGGGTCCTCCTTGCGGGCTCGCCCGGCCCCGAGGCGCCAGGCCGCCACCCCGACGGCGAGGGCGTCCAGCGTGGTGAGGACGCCGTCAGCCGGGGCGGTGACGGTCTCGGTCTCGGGTGCCTGGGGCAGGGGCGCGTCCGGGTCCCCTCCCTGGCGGCGGACCATGTCGCGCCAGACGTCCATGGCGCGCCCGTCGGCCAGGGCAGCGCGGACCTCGTCCTCCCCCACGGGCCTACCGGCGGCGGCGCACATCTCCAGGGCCAGGGCGACGGTGAGATCGACGACGTCGGCCGGTCCCCCGCCGGCGAGCACCTCGAGGGTCTCGGCGACCTCGATGGCGTTGCCGGCGGTGAGCCCGAGCGGAGTGGACATGTCGGTGAGCAGGGCCCGAGTGGTGACACCCGCGTCGGTGCCCAGGGCCACCATGGTGGAGGCGAGCTCGCGGGCCTGGTCGAGCTCTTTCATGAAGGCGCCCGAGCCGACCTTGACGTCCAGGACGAGCGCGCCGGTGCCCTCGGCGATCTTCTTGGACATGATCGAGGAGGCGATGAGGGGGACGCAGGAGACAGTGGCGGTGGTGTCGCGCAGGGCGTAGAGGCGCTTGTCGGCGGGGGCGAGGCCCGCCCCGGCGGCGCAGATGACGGCGCCGGGGCCACCGACGTCGAGCATCGACACGATCTCCTCGCCCGTGAGGTCGGCCCGCCAGCCGAGAATGGACTCCATCTTGTCCAGGGTCCCTCCGGTGTGCCCCAGCCCGCGGCCAGAGAGCTGGGGGACGCTCACGCCGAAGACGGCCACGAGGGGCGCCAACGGAAGGGTGATCTTGTCTCCCACTCCCCCGGTGGAGTGCTTGTCCGCCGTCGGGCGGCCGAGTCCGGAGAAGTCCATGCGTTCCCCGGAGGCGATCATGGCGCTGGTCCAGCGGGCGATCTCGGCCCGGCTCATGCCTCGCAGGTAGATGGCCATGGCCAGAGCGCTCATCTGCTCGTCGGCGACGACGCCGCGGGTGTAGGCGTCCACGACCCAGTCGATCTGGGCGTCGGTCAGGGCGGCGCCATCGCGCTTGGCGGCGATGACGTCGACGGCGTCGAAGGGCTCGACGGCCAGCGGGGTGGTGGGAACGTTCACGGGGCTCTCCTCATCTGTGCTCGTCGGCTGCTTATGAGTCGGCTACTCGTCAGCTGCACTGACCGACGACGCGTTCGACGTCGGCGGCGGTGAAGCGGTCGGGCAGGACCTTGTCGATGGACATCACTCCTGCGGGCATGGCCAGCACCATACTTTCGGCGGCGTGCTCGCTCAGGAGCTGGCGGCAGCGCCCGCACGGTGCGCAAGCCCGGCCATGGGCGTCCACGCAGACGAAGGCGACCAGGCGCCCGCCCCCGGTGCGGATGAGCTCGGAGACGAGCCCGCACTCGGCGCACAGCGTGACGCCGTAGCTGGCGTTCTCCACGTTGCAGCCCGAGACGAGACGGCCGTCATCAACCAGGGCGGCGGCTCCGACCTTGAAGCGGGAGTAGGGGGCGTAGGCGTGAGTCATGGCCTCGAGGGCGAGGTCGTGCAGGTTCTGCCAGTCGACGTCGCTGAGGGCAGCGGGGATGACAGGCGGGTCCACGGTTGAGCTCGCTGCTCCGCTTTCCGGGGCGCCGGCGGGCCTGGTCACGGATAGGGCACTCCCTCCGCGGCGGGCGCGCGTACCTTGCCCACGAAACCGGCCACCGCCAGGATCGTGACGATGTAGGGGATCATGGAGATGATGTCAGGTGAGACGGAGCTGCCGATGACCGGCAAGGTCTGGGCCACGGAGGTGGCGAAGCCGAAGAGCAGCGCCGCCCCCAGGGATCCCAGGGGCCTCCAGGCGCCCAGGATCATGGCGGCCAGGGCGATATAGCCGTTGCCGGCGGTCATGTCGTTGTCGAAGGACAGGCCCGAGCCGACGGTGAAGAAGGCGCCACCCATTCCCGCCAGCGCCCCGGCCAGGGCGAGGTTGGCCACGCGGGTGCGCATCACCTTGATGCCGACGGTGTCGGCGGCCTTGGGGTGCTCACCGCAGGCTCGCAGCCGCAGCCCCCAGCGGGAGCGGAAGAGCATGAAGGACAGGATCGCCACGACGATGTACATGAGGTAGACGAGGATCGTCTGCTGGAAGAGGACCGGCCCGATGAGGGGGATCCGGGACAGGACCGGCACCGCCAGGGTGGGCAGGCGCAGGGCCTGGTTGAGGCTGGGGCTGGAGGACAGGAAGGTGGAGAACAGGAAGCCGGTCAGTCCTGAGACCAGGACGTTGAGGACGACACCGACGACGATCTGGTTGACCCGGTAGCGCAGGCCGAACAGGGCCAGCAGGAGCGCCACGAGGACTCCGGCCACGGGTGCGGCCACGAGTCCCACCCACGGGCTGGAGCAGGCTGAGGCGACGACAGCGCCCAGGAAGGCCCCACCCAGGAGCTGTCCCTCGATGGCGATGTTGATGGTGCCCGAGCGCTCCCCGATGATCCCGGCGAGTGACCCGTAGACGAGGGGGACGCTCAGTCCCAGCGCGGAGGACAGGATGGTCACCAGAGGGATGACGCCGTTGCGTCCGGCGCCGGCCCAGGCCAGGAAGGCGATGACGAATCCGACGCCGATGAGGACGGTGGCCCAGGTCGGGATCCTGCTGCGACGCCGGGCCCGGTCGAAGGCGACGGCGGTGGCCGCCGCGACGACCCCGGCAGCGACGAGGATGACCAGGCGCGCGTTGAGCGTCGGGGCCCCGAGCCGGAAGAGGTCGGAGGAGGCGGTGAGGTTGAAAGTGGTCGAGCCTCGGGCGCCCAGTGCCATGAGTCCCTGGAGCAGGAGCGCGACGACGCCGGTGAGCGGGATCTTGAGGCTCATGGGCTCCAGTGCTGCGGAGGCGGCTGAAGCGGTTGGCGCGGCTGAAGTAGTTGAAGCGGTCATGGCTCAGGCCTCCTTCGCGGTGGGAGCGGCCGGGGCGGGCGCCGTAGCCGGAGCTGCGGCCGGGACTGAGGCGGGGGACGGATCGGCGCCGCCGCCCCGAGACTCTCGGCGCTCCGGAAGCCGGAAGATGGCCCGGACCAGAGGCGGCGCAGCGATAAACAGAACGATGGTGGACTGCAGGACCAAGACGATCTTGATGTGGGTTCCCGGTGCAGCCTGCATGGCGGTACCTCCGGCGCGCAGCGCCCCGAAGAGCAGTCCGGCCAACACGGTCCCCACGGGCCGGGAACGGCCCAGCAGCGCCACCGTGATGGCGTCGAAGCCGATGGTGCCCACGACGGACTCGTCCATGCTCTTCTGGGTACCCAGGACCGGCGCGGTGGCGGCCAGCCCGCACAGGGCACCGGAGATCATCATGACCAGGCTCGTCACCCAGGGCACGCTCATACCGGCGGTACGAGCGGCCTCGGCGTTGAGACCCGTGGCCCGCAGCTGGAATCCGAGGCGGGAACGCTCCATGAGCCACCACACGGCTGCGGCGGCCAGCAGGGCCAGGATGAAGCCGGCGTGGAGACGGAAGGAGCTGCCGGCCAGCGAGGGGTACTGGGCGGAGTCGATCACGGCCAGGGACTTGCGGTTGCCGGTCTCCCCCTCCCCGTTGAAGACCTTGAGGCTGAGTACCTCGGACAGCAGGTGGGCGGCGATGGAGTTGAGCATGATCGTCACGATGACCTCGTTGGCCCCGGTGCGGGCCTTGAGGACACCAGCGATACCACCCCACACCAGGCCTCCCAGGGCGGCTCCAACGACGGCCACGAGCAGGTGGGCCACCGGAGGCAGGTTCCAGGCGATGCCCACGTAGCAGGCCGTGATCGCCCCAAGGATCATCTGTCCCTGGCCGCCGATGTTGAACAGGCCGGCGCGGAAGGCGACCGCCATGCCGAGCCCCGCGATGATGAGCGGGGTGGCGTTGGTCAGGGTGTCGGTGATGGGGCGGATCATGCGCGCGCCTGTGGTGGCGCGCCAGTCGAAGACGGCGCCACGCAGCAGAGAGCTGTAGGCCTCACTCAGGGCGGATCCGGTGGCATGGAGGAAGTCTCCGGGGCGGTTGAAGAGGTATCCGGCCGTCTGGCGCACCTCGGGGTCGGCCGTGAGGATGAGGACCGAGGACAGGACCAGGGCGGCTAGGACCGCGAGCAGCCCGACGACGGCAGATGAGGAGGCGACCTGCCGCAGAAGGGCGGCCTGGCCGGCCGACTGCCTGCTCGTGCGGTCGGCGGGCGGGGCTGCGGACGTGGATGCAGGGCCGGAACCGGTGGAAGGTTTACTCATCGTGGCTGCTCCTGAGGGTCGAGGGCCTGCTCGGCGGGGGCGCCGGCCATCATGAGGCCCAGGGCGTCGCGGGCAGTGTCGGCGGGGACGGTGCCGACGATCCGTCCGCGGTACATGACGGCGATCCGGTCGGCCAGGGCGTAGATCTCGTCGAGTTCGGAGGAGATGATGAGGACGGCGGTGCCGGTGTCCCGCTCGGCGACGATGCGCTTGTGGACGAACTCGATGGAGCCGACGTCCAGGCCGCGGGTGGGCTGGGATGCGACGAGGACCTTGAGGGGCCGGGAGAGCTCACGGGCGAGGATGGCCTTCTGCTGGTTGCCGCCCGAGAGGGTCGAGATGGCGTTGCCGATGTCGGCGACGCGAACATCGAACTCCTCGCGCATCTGGTGGGCGGCCTCGCGCACACGCGCCGGAGACAGTGACGGGCCTCTGCCCAGGGCGGGGTCGTCGTAGCGGTCCAGAACCATGTTCTCGGCGACGGAGAACTCGGCGACCATGCCGTCGGTGGAGCGGTCCTCGGGGACGAAGCCGAGTCCGGAGCGTAGTCGGCGGCGCACCCCATGGCGAGTGACGTCGTGGCCGTCGAAGGAGATACTGCCGGTGGTCGGCGGGCGCAGCCCGAGGATGACTTCGCCCAGCTCGGTCTGCCCGTTGCCCTGGACGCCCGCGATGGCGAGGATCTCACCGGAGCGCACGTGCAGGTCGACGTCGTCGAGCAGGACGGCGCCGTCCTCGATAATGCTGACGCCGCTGAGGGTCAGGGCCTCCTTGCCGACATCGGCCGGGGGCTTGTCCACGGTGAGGGAGACGTCGTGGCCGACCATGAGGCCGGCGAGCTCGGAGGCCGAGGCGGTGGGCTCGGCGGCGCCGACGACGCGGCCGCGGCGGATGACGGTGATGGTGTCGGCCACTTCGCGGATCTCGCGCAGCTTGTGGGTGATGAAGACGATCGAGGTGCCGGCGGCCTTGAGCTCGCGCATGATGCCGATGAGCTCGTCGGTCTCCTGCGGGGTGAGCACGGCGGTGGGCTCGTCGAGGATGAGGACCTTGGCGTCGCGGGCCAGCGCCTTGATGATCTCCACGCGCTGCTGGACGCCGACGGGCAGGTCCTCGATGAGGGCGTTCGGGTCGACGTCGAAACCGAAGCGGCGGGAGATCTCGGTGACCTTGTCCGCGGCGGCGTCGGCGTCGATGATGCCCAGCGGCCCGGCCGGCTCGTAGCCCAGGGCGACGGACTCGGCCACTGTGAAGACGGGCACGAGCATGAAGTGCTGGTGGACCATGCCGATGCCGGCGGCCACGGCGTCGCCCGGCCCGGAGAAGGCCACGGGCTCGTCGTCGATGAGGATCTGTCCGGCGTCGGGCTGGTAGAGGCCGTAGAGGACGTTCATGAGTGTGGACTTGCCCGCGCCGTTCTCGCCCAGGAGGGCGTGGATTTGGCCGGGCTCGACGGTCAGGTCGATGCGGTCGTTGGCCACGAGCGGCCCGAAGGCCTTCGTGATCCCGCGCAGCTCAAGCTTCACAGCAGACTCGCTTCCGGGTGGCGGTGGAGACTCTAGGACAAGGCCCCGGTGGGGCGCTCAGGAGGGGTCGTAGGGGGTCGAGACATCGAGGGTTCCGTCGATGATCTGGGTGCGCAGCTCCTCGATCCGAGCCTTGACCGGCTCAGGCACCCGGGAGTCGAAGTTGTGGAAGGGGGCGGCGGCCACTCCCCGGTTCTTGAGGGTGCCGATGTAGGGATCGGCGGAGAACTTGCCCTTGGAGGCGTCCTTGACGGTGTCGTAGACCGAGTTGCCGATCTCCTTGACCACGGAGGTCATGATGATGGAGCCCTCGCTGGTGGAGGTGTAGCCGTCGGAGTCGACCCAGATGACGGCGTTGGTGCCGCCGGCGGCGTTCTTCTGCTTGACGGTGGACAGCGTGCCCTGGCCGACAGGGCCGGCCACGGGCATGATGATGTCGGCTCCCTGGGAGATGAACTGCTCGGTGATGGCCTGGCCCTTGGCGGCGTCGGAGAAGTTACCGACGAAGGACCCGCCCTTGCCGGTGGTGGTGTCCCAGCCCTTGACCTGGACGGAGGCGCCGGTGTCCTCGTTGTAGCGGGCCACGCCTTTGGCGAAGCCATCCATGAAGATCTGGACGGTGGGCAGAGGCTTGCCACCATAGGTGCCCACCACCCCGGTCTGGGAGGTACCGGCGGCGGCGTATCCGGCCAGGTAGGCGGCCTCAGCCGTCTTGAACAGCAGCGGCTTGGCGTTGGGCAGGCTCGCCGGCTGTCCGTCGGCTCCGATGAAGGAGGCGTCGATGAGGGCGAACTGAATATCGGGGTTGGCCTTGGCCGATTCGGTCAGGTCAGCGGCGATGTTGAATCCAACGCCGATGACGAGTTTGCAGTTCTGCTGGATGAGCGCGTAAATGTTGGTGGCGTAATCGGCCGAGCTCTCCGACTGCACGGCGATGGTCTTGATCCCCGGCTCCTTACCCACCCGGTCCAGGCCCTTCTTGCCCGACTCATTGAAGGAGTTGTCGTCGAATCCGCCCTCATCGGAGAGCATGCAGGCGGTGAAGTCGTTGGCGCCTTCCAGGTCGCGGGCTGGCCGCTGCGCCGGCGGAGTCCCACAGGCGGCTAGGACCAGGGCCAGGGCTGCGCCGAGCGTCATCGCCGAGCAAGCCTTCTTCATGGAAACCTCCGTGGTTCTCACGTGCGGCAGGTGGCACGTACGGCCTTCAAGGATATGCGAAGTTATGTGATTTTAACACCATGAAATTCACCAGAGTTGGCTCGCTGCCTTCTCGGGTCCGCCGCACTGGGCCCGGCACCGGAGAATCTCTATCTTCCGGAGCCGGGCATTTCGAGAGGCCTCAGGCCACTGGCTCTCAGACCGGTGGGGCTCGCTAGAGCAGGTCCTCGCGCCCGGCTGCCCTCAGGGCGTCGACAACGCCCTTGACGTCCTGGGCCTGCTCGGGCGTGGTGACCAGGAGTGCGTCAGGTGTGTCGACGACGACGGCACCCGGCACGCCCAGCAGCACCACCGTGCGTCCGGACGTGGAGGCGACGAGGGCACCGTCGGAGCCGATCGCCCGGACGTCGGCCCGAGGGGCCTCGGGAGCCGAGCCGTCAACGGCTTCAGCACCATCAGCACCATCAGCACCATCAGCACTGTCGACACCATCGACACTGTCGAGCACGCCGACCCCGGCCGCCGGACCCTCGCTGCAGGGGGCGACGAGCTCGACGAGTGCGTCGAAGCCGCCGACGTCGTTCCACCCCATGGAGACCGGTACGGTGGCCACTCCCCCGGCGGCGGCCACGGGCTCGGCGATGGCGTGGTCGATGGAGATCTTCTCCAGGGCCGGCCAGCGCTCGGTCAGGACCTCCTCGCGCTCGGGGACGTCCCAGGCCGCGGCAATGGCCTCGATGCCGGCCGCCAGCTGCGGCCTGAGCTCGGCCAGATGGTCCAGAAGCACTCCCGCACGGACCACGAACATGCCTGCGTTCCAGCGGTAGTCGCCGGTGGCCAGATAGGCGGCGGCGGTGTCGGCGTCGGGCTTCTCGGTGAAGCCCAGGACCCTGAGCCCGTCGGGTGCGCCGGGCACGTCGGCGGGGTCCCCGGCGTGGATGTAGCCGAAGGCGGTCGAGGGCCCGGTGGCCTCGATCCCGATGGTGACCACCCAGCCCTGCTCGGCCAGGAGGGCGGCCTGGCGCACCGCACCGGCGAAGGCGGCCCGGTCGGCCACCGTGTGGTCGGCGGCGAAGGAACCGACGACGGCGTCGCGCCCGTGGCGGTGGGCGATGACGGCGGCGGCCAGACCGATGGCCGCCATGGAGTCGCGCGGGGACGGCTCGGCCAGGAGGTTGTCGCGAGGGACCTGTGGGAGCTGGTCGGCGACGGCGGCGATGTGGGCGACGCCGGTGACGACCGTCGTCGTCGCGGTCACCGGGGCCAGGCGATCGACGGTGTCCTGCAGGAGGCTGCGGCCGGCCCCGGTGAGGTCGAGGAGGAACTTTGGGCGGTGGCGGCGGCTGAGCGGCCACAGCCGGGTGCCCGCGCCGCCGGCGGGGATGATGGCGTGGATGGCCGGGGCTGAGTCACCGGAGGGAACCGAGCCACTGGGATGCGCAGCCTGAGTGGAGCCGCCAGGGTTGCCAGGAGTGTCAGTCACCGGGACAGGCTATCGTCCCGGCCCTCCCTGAACGCGCCGCGACCCGGAGCGCCCTCTCCCGATCGACGGATCGATTCTTGGCAAACATGCGAGAACGCGGCCCACCCGCGAAGAGACGCAGCCGATTCCTCAGGGGATCGGCACCGGGGGGACGTAGTCGGGGTGCGCCGTCGGGTCCGCCTCGAGGCTTCCGGTGATGGACTGGCGGGGCCAGGTCAGGGTCTCGGGTACGGAGAGCGTCACGTAGTTGGGGCGCTCGTGGGCATGGACCTCGTCGGGGTGGTCGACGTCGCGGGGCAGCGGCGGGTTGGCCATCCAGGCCGCCACGAGCAGCACGATGCGGCTGGTCAGGTGCAGCCACAGGACGAGGACGGCGATGGCCGCGAAGGAGGCGAGCAGCGGGTTACGCGTCACCGAGCCGACCGCACCGGTTCCCACCTGGCGCAGCACTCCGAGCGCGAAGGCGCCCAGCATGCAGCCCAGCACCAGATCGCGTCGGGGCGGGCGGATCCCACAGATGGTGATGAGGAGTGCCAGGACACCGGTGTCGATGAGGAAGGAGATGAGGAGCGTCACCAGCCAGGCCCCGGTCCCGGTCAGGGACTCCGGCAGGCCCAGGACCTGCCCCACACTGCCCGACAGCGTCGTCGTCACCACCGAGGCGACGGCCGTCACCAGCACTCCGGCCACGATGATGAGGAAGCCGGCAGCATTCGCCAGCTGCCCGAACACCGGCCTCATCACGGGGTTGACCAGCCCGAACATGGCGCGCAGCGCGATCTTGAGGGTGCCCATGAGGCTGATGACCGAGTAGATGAGCGCTCCCGCCGCCACCACGGACCCCAGGTTGAGCGCGGAGGTGAGCGTCAGCTGGTCCACCGACACCAGCCCCTGACCGTTACCGGCGTCGATGACGCCGGGCAGCAGGGAGTTGATCGAGTCGACAGCAGCCGCGCGGATGGTGGGGTGATTGCCAAGCATCGCCATGAGCAGGCTCACGCCGATGACCAGCACCGCGAAGACCGAGAACATGGCCGTGTAAGCGATCCCTCCGGCCATGAGAGCACCGCGCGCCGTGCCGTAACGGACCAGGGCCCGTCCTGCCCGCGTGCGCCGCCCGGCCGCCAGCAGCGCCTTGACCCACTCGATCACACCGAGACCACGGGAGTCGTTTCAGGCGCCGAGGCAGCGGGCACCTCAGTCGCCCCACTAGCGTCAGCCGCCTCAGGGACGGCGGACACAAGCGAGCCTCCGAAGGCGAAGGCGGCGGCGACCTCCCAGCCTCCCGCGACATCGGGCCCGTCGTTCCGGTCGCGACGAGTGAGCCGCCTGGACTGACTGGACTGGCCGGGCTGGCGGAGGTGGCGGTAGAGGTGGAGCTTGGTGACGGTGAAGTCCATGGTCAGCCCCACCCCCTTCCTGGCGGCCGTGTCGAGGCCTTCATCGGCCACCTCGTGGGCCAGGGTCACGTGCGGGTGGAAGGGGAAGCTGAGCGACCGGGCCAGGGGGCCTCGACGGTCGCGTACGCGCTCCTGGAGACGGTCGCACTCCTCGGCGCCGCTGCGCAGACCGAGGTAGACCACCGGACTGACGGGCCGGAAGGTTCCGACCTCATTGAGGTGCACGTCGAAGGGCTGCGTCGCGGCGGCCACGTGACGCAGGTGACGCATGACATCGTCAAGTGAGTCGACGTTGACGGCCGTGGGGGGCAGCAGGGTGATGTGGGGCGGGACGACCTCGGCCAGCGGGTCTCCGGCAGCCTCCCGCACCGCCCTCACCTGAGCGGCATAGTGAGGGGGCAGGGCGATGGCCACACCGATGACGCACTGGTGCGCGTCTGGTGCGGGGATCTGCATGACTCCTGAGCTCCTACGGGACGGATGGCTGATAGGTGGCCCTGTGTCAGGACACTCGAGTGCCCTGAGGGTTACCTGGACACACTACCGCGCCGCACCGCCCACGTCCCAGCCGGAGGGCGCCGCGCGAACAGGACAAGTCTGCCACGACCGACCGACTGGCTGAAACGTGAACTACTACCACCCCTTCTGCGCGACTCTGCGCGACTCTGTGCGGGAACGTGCGGACATGGGTGTTTTCGGTGGCGAGGTCTGGCAGACTGGCCCCATGCAGCCCGGCCTCTCAGCCTCCGCCGCCGGATCCTCCCGTCCGGCCCCGATGCTCGCCCGCCAGCGTCAGGAGCACATCCTGGAGCGGGTCGCGACCACCGGTGGCGTCCGCGTGGCCGACGTCGTCGAGGAGCTGGGGATCTCGGAGATGACTGTGCGCCGCGACATCACCGAGCTCGTCACCCAGGGCCTGGTCGAGCGCGTCCACGGCGGAGCGGTGGCGGCCGGCCCCACCACCCTTGAGCCCCGCTTCACCGCCAAGTCCACCCTCAACCTGGACGCCAAGCGCCGCATCGGCCAGGCTGCGGCCGCCATGGTGCGCCCCGGGGACTCCCTGGCGCTGTCGGCCGGGACCACCACCCTGGCGCTCGCCCAGGCCCTGACCGAGCTGGAGCACTTCCCCACCCTGACCGTCATCACGAACTCGCTGCCCGCCGCGCAGGTCCTCTTCGACGCCGCCGACGTCGCCCGTACCGAGAACCGCGACGCCCCAACGGTGGTGGTCACCGGGGGCGAGCGCACGCCGTCGAACGCCCTGGTGGGACTGGTGACCATCGACGCGCTGCGCACGATGCGCGTGGAGTGGGTCTTCCTGGGCGCCCACGGCTTCACCCCCGAGGGCGGGCTCATGACCCCCAACCTCCTGGAGGCCTCCGCCAACCAGGCGCTCGTCGCTGCCGGGCGCACGGTGGTGGCCACCCTGGACTCCTCCAAGTGGGGGGTCCTAGGGCTGCGGTCCTTCTGCGCCACCCGGGACATCGGGGTCCTGGTGACCGATGCCGAGCCCGACGACGACACTGTCACCGCCCTGCGGCAGGCCGGCACCCGGCTGACGATCGCGACCTGATCCCAGCCACTCCTTGTCCTCGACAGCACTCCACCACTTACCCAACGCACAACCCACTACAGGAGACCACGATGACCAACGATGCTCCCGTCTTCGCCCCTGCCATGAGCCCCCAGGAGGGCGTCGAGGCCGCAACCGCCCTGTTCCGCGCGGTCTTCGAGGCCGAGCCCGACGGCGTCTGGTACGCCCCCGGACGCGTCAACATCATCGGCGAGCACACCGACTACAACGGCGGCCTGGCCCTGCCGATCGCTCTGCCCCACCGGGCGCACCTGGCGCTGCGGCGCCGCGATGACCGCGTCGTGCGCCTGGTCTCCCCCCAGACCCGGGAGAAGGTCGACGTCATGGACCTCGACACGATCGGCCCCAAGGGGACCCCCGGCGAGGTGGCGCACTGGGCCTCCTACATCGCCGGCGTCGCCTGGGCCCTGGAGCGCGACGGGTTCGAGAACCTGCCCGGCTTCGACGCCGCCCTCGTCTCCTGCGTGCCCCTGGGAGGCGGGCTGTCCTCCTCGGCGGCGCTGGAGTGCGCGGCGGCCGTCGCCATCGACGAGGTCGCGGGCCTGGGCCTGGCCGGCACACCCGAGGAACCCAACGACGCCGGGCGCGCACGCCTGGTGACCAACTGCGTGCGCACGGAGAACGAGATGGCCGGGGCCCCCACCGGTGGCATGGACCAGTCGGCCTCCCTGCGCTGCCGCGAGGGCCACGCCCTGGAGCTGGACTGCCGTGACGGCTCGGTGGCCCACGTCCCCTTCGACCTGGCCGCCGAGGACCTGGCCCTGCTGGTCATCGACACCAAGGCCAAGCACTCCCTGGACGACGGCCAGTACGGGGCCAGGAGGGCCGCCTGCGAGCGCGCCGCCCAGGTCCTCGGCGTCGACCTCCTGGCGGACATCGCGATCGAGGACCTGCCGGCCGCCCTGGAGCGCCTGACCGCATGCACCGACGTCCAGGCGGCCGGAGACGCCGAGGAGCTGGTCAAGCGCACCCGCCACGTGGTCACCGAGATCGACCGCACCCGCAGGCTGGTCGACCTCCTCCAGGACGGGCGCCCCCTGCGCGGCGAGAAGCTCGCCGCGGTGGGAGAGCTCATGGACGCCTCACACGAGTCGCTGCGCGTGGACTACGAGTGCACCTGCCCCGAGCTGGACGTGGCCGTGGAGGCGGCTCGCGCTGCCCGCGCCCACGGAGCCCGCATGACCGGCGGAGGCTTCGGCGGGTCGGCGATCGCCCTGGTGGACGCCGACGCCGTCCACGACGTGGCCGCGGCCGTCGTGGACGCCTACAAGCGCGAGGGATTCAACCCGCCGGCCTTCCTCGACGCGGTTCCCGCAGCCCCGGCCGGCCGGCTCGCCTGAACCGCGCATCGCCGCTGACTCACACGCGTACCTGACGGTACTCAACCCTCTCCAACCTTGGTTGGAGAGGGTTTTCAGCCATTCCTCCTCCAGGATGAGGTCTGACAGGTGCCTCTGCCGTAGCCTCTGACCGTATTAGCCCGGGACGTGGGGCTCCCAACCTCCGGTTCTGGTTCCGTTGTCATCATGGAGGACGCCGTGAAGCGTTTCGTCTGGCCCGCCCTCAAGACCCTCATCGCGGTGATCGTCGCTGTCGCCCTGGTGAAGATCGCCTTCTTCCCCTCGCAGAACGAGGGCGCAACCGCCGACATCTCCCCCGGCTACGCAGCCGACGTCAAAACCGTTGCCGTGACCACCGGCAGCATCTCCAACACGGTGGAGGTCAAGGGCCGCATCGTCCAGGACGCCACCGTCGAGGTCCAGGCCGACCTGGCCGGGGTAGTGGACTCGGTGGCCGTGGAAAAGGACACGATGGTCAACGCCGGAGAGCCGCTGCTCTACATCAAGCACTCCGAGCCCCAGAATCCGGTGACCAGGACCGATGAGGAAGGCAATATCACCCAGACACCGGTGGCGGACAAGGTCACCTGGTCCACGATCTACGCGCCCATCAGCGGCACCGTGACCCCCAAGGTCATCAAGCAGCAGGAGACCGGCGTCGGCGTGGTCGTGGCCACGATCGCGCCCTCCACCTACTCGGCCACCGGCACCGTCAGCGCCTCTCAGCAGTACCGGCTCACCAACGCCCCCACCGCCGCGACCCTGACACTGGAGGGAGGCCCGGCCCCCTTCCAGTGCAGCAACCTCAAGGTCGGCACGAAGTCCACCACCTCCACGACCACCGGCGGGGACGGCTCGACGACAACCACCTCCGGGGACGGCACCAGCGTGGAGATGCGTTGCTCGGTGCCCGCGGACCAGAAGGTCTTCGCCGGCATGCCGGCCACCATCAGCGTCGACGCGGGCAGTGCCTCCGACACCCTGCTGGTACCGGTCACCGCCGTGGAGGGCAAGGTCGGCTCGGGCTTCGTCTGGCTGGTTCCCGACTCCGGGGACGCCTCCCAGGCCGTCAAGACTGCTGTGACCCTGGGCATCACTGACGGCACGAACATCCAGATCACCGCCGGCCTCAAGGCTGACCAGAAGATCCTGCAGTTCGTGCCCAACAAGGACACGCGCCGCACCGGGACACCGGACACCTGCGAGCAGGACAACTCCGCCTGCTACGACTCCGACGGCAAGGAGATCCTGTGAGTGGGCTGCTGGAGCTGCGGGGGATCACCCGCACCTTCTCCGTGCCCGACTCCGCGCCGCTGGAGATCCTCACCGGCATCGACCTGAGCATCTCCCCCGGCGAGCACGTGGCCATCGTGGGGCGCTCGGGAACGGGGAAGTCCACCCTGCTCAACATCCTGGGACTCATCGACAAGCCGACGTCGGGCCACTACACGTTGAGCGGCACCGACACCTCCCGACTCGGCGAGAGCCGGCGCGCTCACCTGCGGGGCCGGACCTTCGGCTTCGTCTTCCAGTCCTTCAACCTCATCTCGGGACTGAGCACCACTGAGAACGTGGCCGCCCCGCTCCTGTACGACACCGGAACGGCCTTCTGGACCCGCAGCTCGCGTGCGGCCGAGCTGCTGGAGGCCGTGGGCCTGGGAGACAAGCTGGACTCGCCCATCTCACGCCTCTCGGGCGGTGAGCAGCAGAGGGTCGCCATCGCCCGGGCCCTGTCCCGGCGTCCCAGCGTCATCCTCGCCGATGAGCCCACCGGCGCCCTCGACGTCGACACCGGTAACTCGGTCATGACGCTCCTGGAGCGCCAGTGCGCCGAGAACGGTGCCGCCCTCATCATCATCACCCACGACCTGGCCGTGGCCGGCCGCGCCCACACGCAGTACCGCCTCGACCACGGCGTCCTCACCCCGATCTCGGTCAAGCGTCAGCAGATCGGCAGCCTGGAGGAGTTCAGCGAGGTCGTCGCCCCTCCGGTCCCTGCCCACCCGACCACCCCCACCAGCCACGAAGGAGCCTCATGAACGGCCTTCTCACCGGTTTCTTCGGTGCCATCGTCGAGGCCTGGGCCCAGCTGCGCATCGGCAAGCTGCGGGTCCTGCTGTCCCTGGTAGGCGTGGCGGCCGCGGTGGCCACCATGACCTTCGTCATCGCCATGGGGCAGGTCTCCGTCAGCGCGATCAACAAGGTCGGCGAGAAGTACAACGGCCGGCTGGGCACGGTGACGATCAACGTCAACCCCACCGGCAAGGGCCTGAGTCAGGCGCTCCAGGCCGACGACGCTCCCGAGGCGAGCTCGGACGCGAGCACCGGCAGCAGCGCCGGTGGCGCTGGGGGCAGTGGCGGCTCGGCGGGCTCGGGCAGCGGTGCGGGCAGTGGAGCGGGCAGTGGTGCGGGCAGCTCCGACACCAGCGCCGCCACCGCCGCGAAGATCTCTGCGGCGATGAACAGCTTCGTCGAGCGTTACGAGGTGACCTCCTGGGCCACCACCTACACCTCCAACGTGCGTTTCTCCTTCCCCGACGGCGCCCGGTCCGTCTCGACCCAGGCCGTCAGCCTGAGCTACGGGCTGCTGCACCACAAGACCGTGGCCCAGGGGCGCTGGTTCACCGCACAGGACGAGGACGACCTCTCCCCGAGCCTGGTCGTCACCCAGGGGTTCCTCGACGCGATGGGGATCCAGCAGTTCACCGAGCCGATCACCATCACCTCCTTCTCCCCCGTGCAGACCTCCTTCACAATCGTCGGCGTGCTGGAGCCGGAGGACCTCTCCCTCATGGGCTGCAGCGGCGACCCTGAGCAGGACGCGGGCCTGCCGTGCACGCAGCCCGTCACCGCCTTCGCCCTCAACACCCCCTACGAGAACTGGCTGCCCAAGGACGCCAGTCGCCCGGCCCCGACCCTGGAGGTCTGGGCCGGCAAGAGCGGCGCCAAGCAGATGGCGAACCTGGCCAAGAAGGACCTGGACGCGCGCTTCGGCCAGGGCTCGACCCAGGCCGCCGACAACCTCTCCGGCGGCAGCCTGAACTCCAGCGCGAACACCTTCACCAAGGTGGTCACGGTCGCGGGCGTGTTCGTCATGCTCCTGGGCGCCCTGAGCCTGGTCAATATCGCGCTGGTGACGGTGCGCCAGCGCATCCAAGAGATCGGGGTACGACGCTCCTTCGGAGCCACGAGCCGGCGCATCTTCTTCTCCATCATGATGGAGTCGGTGGTGGCCACGGTGGTGGCCGGAATCGTCGGTATCGGGATCGCGATCGTCGGGATACGCACCCTGCCATGGGCCGCGTACCTGGGCATCCCAGTCACCAGCACGCCGCCCTTCCCCATGGTGGCCGCCGTCATCGGCCTCGTCGCGGCCACCGCCGTGGGCGCCCTGGCGGGCATCATCCCGGCGATCGTGGCCACGCGCATCCGGCCGATCGACGCTATCCGCTACTGATCACGGGGGCGGGCGCCCACAACGCGCCCGCCCCCGTTCAGTGCGCCCAGAGGCCCTCAGCTGTACTCGATGACGAGCGGGGCGTGGTCCGACCAGCGCGAGGCGTAGTCGGGTGCCCGGTCCACGGACACGCTGCGGGCCCGCTCGGCCAGAGCGGGGGTAAGGACCTGGTAGTCGATCCTCCAGCCGGCGTTGTTGTCGAAGGCCTTGCCGCGCTGGGACCACCACGTGTAGGGCCCCTGCTCCTCGTCTCCCACGAGGTGGCGCGAGGCGTCCACCCAGCCGGAGGAGAACCAGCCCTCCAGGTGGGCGATCTCCTCGTCCATGACGCCGGCGATCTTGTTGTGGTTGGGCTTCCAGTTCTTGATGTCGCGCTCGGAGCGCACCACGTTGAGGTCGCCGGCCATGAGGACCTGGGGCCCGCCATCACGGCTGGCGGCCAGGAGGTCGGCCATGCGGGCGTCGACGAGCTTGAGGTGGGCGTACTTCTGGTCCATCTTCTCGGTGCCGAGCTGTCCGGAGTGGAGGTAGGCGGAGATGACGGTGAGCTGCTCGACGCCGTCGAGCCCGGTGAGCGTCAGGTCGGCCTCGAGCCAGCGGCCGGAGTCGACGTCGGGCTCCTCGGTCCCGGGCGCCGCCACGCCGTAACGCAGCTCGCCGAGGACGGCGGGACCGCCCTCGCGTACGGCGACGCCCACGCCGGCGCGTCCCTTGACGCGACAGGGCCAGATGGCGGCCTGGTAGCCGGGCAGGAGATCGGCCGCGATCTGCTCGTCGGCACGGACCTCCTGGAGAAGGAGGATGTCGGGGGCCGAGGACGCGAGCCACTCCCCCATGCCTTTACGGGCGGCGGCCCGGATGCCGTTGACGTTGACGGTGGCGATACGCATGGCGGCAAGACTACGCGGTCAGTCATGAACCGGACCGGAACCATCCCCATCAGTCCCCGGCCGGCCATGAGTCTGAGACGATAGGGCTATGAGCGAGGCCGGCACACGCGTAAGAACCGTTCACGTCCTGGTCCACGGCACCGTCCAGGGGGTGGGCTTCCGTTACCACTGCGCCTACACCGCCCAGGAGCTGGGCGTGGTCGGTCAGGTCCGCAACCTGCCCGACGGCGACGTCGAGGTCATGGCCCAGGGTGAGCCGGACGCAGTGGCCCGGCTGATATCGTGGCTGAAACGCGGCCCGCGGTGGGCCTCGGTGCGCACCATCACCGTCACCGACCTGCGCGCCGGTTGCCTGGAGGACCGCCGGTTCGAGATCACCGGATGAAGAGGAACAGGCCATGAGTGACAACAACGACTCGGAGTCGCACCGTGGGCGCCGAATCGCTTTCTGGATGATGGTCGTCGTTCTCGCCGCCATCTTGCCCGTCCTGGCTCAGGCACCGGTTCTGTCCCGTTTCGCCACGGCACTGTGGCTGAGCTCCATGCCTCTGTGCCTCCTGGGCTGCGCGATGCTGGCCAAGGAGGCGGCGGCGCGCCGCGCCTCCAGGCAGGACCTGGACTGACATCGTCCCGACACCACCTTGCTCGCAGCATCGCGCCTGATGGGCGAGGCATGAGACATGACATGCGAGGGCGGATGAAGATGACTTCATCCGCCCCCGGTTTGGTGTCTCACGACAGTCTCAGGGCCTCAGTCAGCCTCAGAGCCTGCCAGGCGACGACGGCGGAGCATGAGGGCCACGCCACCACCGGCCAGGAGCAGCAGGGCGATGGCTCCCAGGAAGAGCGCCTGGGTTCCGGTCAAGGGCAGACCTGCGATCGTCCTGGCAGAGGCTCCCGGGGTGGGCGTGGCGGCACCGTAGTCGGTGACGCCCGGCTTGCCCTGGCCGACAGGAGTGGTCGGGCCGTCGCTGTTCGACCCGTTCGAACCGTTGGGCCCATGGGATCCGTTGCTGGGGCCGGGGATGTCGCAGGTGCCGTCCTTGGCGGTGCAGGGCTTGGTGATCGGCTTGTCGGTGAAGCCCAGCCCCTGGGTGCGCAGGAGGACCGTGGAGTCGAGCTGACCGTCCTGGGCATCGGCGATGGCCACGCGCACGTGCACCGTCTGCCCCGGGGTGACGGCAGCCTGGCAGGGCAGGGCCGAGGTGTAGCCGTTGAACTCCACCGGGATCTGGCCCGGAGTGTGGCCCGCGACATTGGCGGTGTAGTAGTCGGCGTTCGAGGACTCATTGATGGTGGCTGCGCTCACGGCCGTCTGGGAGCCGGGCACGTAGGCGCACTCTGTGCCGTTGACCTGGATGCTCAGCGGGTCCTTGTAGCCGCGGGACTGCCAGGAGGCCGGCGTGCCCTCGGTGGCACCGGCGTACTCCTCGGAGCCGAGGCTGTAGTAGAGGACGACGTTGGAGCTGGTGGCGGTGACGTCGAACTCGAGGACGGCCTCGTCGTAAACGTCTGTACCGGCCACCTGCGTCAGACCGGCCGGGTCCTCGACGGCACCGAAGTCACCGGTGGTGTCGAGTGCGTTGTTAGGCCCCAGGACCGCGGAACGGGTGAAGTCGACGTCGGAGTCGGCGGTGGGGTCGGGGTCGATGAGGGAGCCGGTGGACAGGGCCACCCCCTCGGTGATGGCGTTGCCGTCGCTCGGCAGTCCCTTGACCGTGCCGACCTGGACGTCCTTGCCGGAGACGGTCGCATTGGTCACGGTGGCATTCGGGCCGGCCACCATCTGGGCGAGGGACTGAGGGCTCACAGTGGAGGCGTCACGCAGGGAGGTGGTGGACTGCCCTGCCGTGTTCGGCGTCGGAGCGGCCATGGCCGAGCTGGCGGCGCCGAGGGCGAGTGCAGCCAGGAAAGCAGTTGTTGGTGCGGTTAGCCGTCGCAGACGGATGGGAAAGATACTCACAAGTTCTCCGTTAGATGCAGGGCCACCCAGCATCGGGTGACCACCTGAACCGACAGGCGTGGGAGACCAGACAGCTCACGAAGAACGTATTCAAGACTAACCGGCCAATAACATAGAGTCATGTGGGGTATATCACTAGATGCGCCAGGATTCCTCAATAACCCCTGAAAGCACAGGGCATGAGTCTTTGGCGGACATCGAGTGGGACTGACCGGTCAGCCTAAAGGCCCGCCCATCGACCTTCAGGTCCCCCTAAGGTACGGACTGGGAGATCAAACACCATTGGCTCACGGCGCACTGACACCCTCATCCCTCATGAGTAAGGACAGTACGGACAATGACCGTGACACACACTTCGTTCCGCGCCCGTCGCAGACGACTGGCCGCGGCGCTGGCGATCGGGCTCCTGATCGCCGGGACCGGAACCACCGCGCTCGCCGACGAGACCCCATCCCCCCAACCCAGTGCCTCCGCTGAGGCCTCCCCCGAGGCAGGTGCCGGCCAGCAGGCCGGACAGGCCCCGGCCGGGCAGGCGGACCAGCAGGCCGCTCCGGGCGCCGCCGCCCAGGAAGCAAACGGATTCAAGGCCGACAACCCCGGCTGGGCCAACGCCACCAAGCACACCGGCGAGGCCCACGGGGTCGATGAGAACTACACGGCCAAGTGGACCCGCGCCGACGCCATGCAGATCCAGCGGGTCTCCGACCCCAATGCGCCGTCGGGCACCAACTCGATGCCCGCGCAGTACACGATGCCGGAGATCTCCAACGGTTTCCCGGCCACGAGCGACGACGTGTGGGTATGGGACACCTGGACGCTGACCGATGAGGCCGCCCACCAGATCTCCTACAACGGATGGGAGATCGCCTTCTCCCTGGTGGCCGACCGGCACGCCGGCTACACCTTCGACGACCGCCACACCCACGCGCGCCTGGGCTTCTTCTACCGTAAGGCCGGCACGCAGACCTCCTCGGCCGACGGCGCGAACAGCTCTAACGGCGGCTGGATCTACGGCGGACACGTCTTCCCCGACGGCGCCTCCGGCTCGATCTTCGAGGATCAGAGCTTCACGTCCCAGACCGAGTGGTCCGGTTCGGCCCGCCTCATGGAGGGCAACAAGATCCGCATGTTCTACACCTCGGTGGCCTTCTACAACAGCACCACGGGAGGCAGCGGGAACAACGACGACGGCGGCGGCCAGGACAACAACGGTTCCTCCAAGCCCTACGACCCCCGGATCGTGCAGTCCGAGGGACGCATCTACGCCGATGAGAACGGCGTGTGGCTCACCGGTTTCCGCACCCAGCACCAGCTGCTCGTCCCGGACGGCAAGTACTACCAGACCCGCGAGCAGAACCCGGGCGTGAACTTCCGCGACCCCTTCACCTTCCGCGACCAGAACAACCCCTCCGACCTCACCGACTACATGGTCTTCGAGGGCAACTCGGCGTTCGTGCGTGAGCAGCAGTATGTCGACGCCGCGGCCAAGGCCGGTCAGAACACCGCCCTGGCCACGTGCACCGAGGAGGATCTCGGCTATGAGAAGGGCGATCCCAAGGCGGAGACGGTCGAGTCGGTCAACCAGCGTGGCGCCTACTACCAGCTGGCCAACGTGGGGCTGGCCCGTGCCAAGAACAAGGCGATGACCCAGTGGGAGTACCTGCCGCCGCTGCTGAGCGGTAACTGCGTCAACGACCAGACCGAGCGGCCCCAGATCTACTTCCAGGACGGCAAGTACTACCTGTTCACGATCTCGCACCGGGAGACCTACGCCAGTGGGCTCCAGGGCCCCGAGGGCGTCTACGGGTTCGTGGGCGACGGGCTGCGATCGGACTACAAGCCGCTCAACCAGAACACGGGTATCGCGCTGGGCAACCCGATCAACCTCAACTTCAACCCGGGTAAGCCCTACTCGCCGGACTTCAACCAGAGCCCCTACACCTACCAGTCCTACTCGCACTATGTGATGCCCGGTGGCCTGGTGGAGTCCTTCATCGACTCCATCGGCGGCAACAAGGATGGCAACCCGGTGCGCGGGGGCTCACTGGCCCCGACGGTGAAGATCAATATCTCCGGGGACACCACCTCGGTGGACCGCACCTACGGCACCAACGGCCTGGGAGGGTTCGCGGACATTCCCGCGGACCGGGCCCGGACCAATGGCGGTGACACCCGTCCGCAGCGCCTGAAGTAGGCGCCGTGGTCAGGGCGCCACTGCCCAGCATTGACCAGAGGTGATGGCGGGGGTCGCCGGAACATCTGTTCCGGCGACCCCCGCCTCTTGAGTGTGGTGTCTACAGGGCGGCCGCCAGCGGGGTGAGGCTGCCTGAGGTGATGGTGGCCGTGCCCGCGGCGCCCAGGACGATCTCCTGGCAGCCGGGGGCGGTGAAGACCAGGAGGCTGCCGACCGTGGCGCCGTCGTCGACGAAGACCTCGAGGCTGGAGCGGTCGAGGTAGAGGTGCAGGCGCACCGTGGAGCCGGTGGGGCGGTAGCCGACCTCACGGCGCAGGGCGAAGTCGGTGGTGGCTCCCTCGTCCTTGCCGTCGATCTGTGTGAGTCCTCCGTTGGTGCGGTCCAGGTAGAGGGTGCCGGCCGAGACGTTGACGCCGACGCGCACCTCCTGGACCGTGCCGTCGACCTCTCCTCGGGCCAGGCCCAGCCAGGCCTCGGAGGCCTTGGAGACGTCCAGGGTCAGGTCGATCTCGACCGTACGCCCCTTGCCCAGCTGCGTCACTGCGCCGCCGTCGGTGTCGGTGGCCGTGAGACCGGCGAGGTCGGTTGCCCGCCCACGCAGCGCGTCGAGCTCGGGGACGGGCTTCTGGACGAGGGTGCGCTTGCCGCCCGCGGTGGTCAGGGACAGCTCGCGCGGGATGCTCATCTCGCCGCGCCAGTCGCCGGTGGGCAGGGAGTAGGGGTAGTTCCAGTTGCCCAGCCAGGCCATCCACACACGGCGGCCCTCGATGTGCTCAAAGCTCTGGGCGGCGTAGAAGTCCTGGCCGGCGTCGGTGAAGCGGGTGTCGCGGTCCTCGGGGAAGAAGACGGAGCCGTCGAAGTCCCCGATGAAGTACTGGGCGGTGGAGCCGGCCGTCTCCTCGTTGGCGCCCACGGAGAGGGTCATGACCCAGCGGGTGCGGCCGTCGCTGGTGTCGGTCAGGGGGAAGAGGTCGGGGCACTCCCACACGGCGGCGTGGGAGCCGATGTCCTGGCCGAAGTCGCTGGCATGGGTCCAGGTCTTGAGGTCCGTGGAGCGCAGCAGGGAGACGTGATCGCCTGCGGAGACGATCATGACCCAGGCCTTGGAGTCCTCGTGCCAGAAGACCTTGGGGTCGCGGAAGTCCTTGCGCCCGTCGTTGGGGATGACGGGGTTGCCGGAGAAGCGCCGCCAGGTGCGGCCGCGATCGGTGGAGTAGGCCAGGGACTGGGCCTCACCGCCCTCGGTGGAGGTGTAGACGGCGACCATGCCGCCGCCCTTGACCAGGCCGGAGGTGTCGGCGCCGTCGACGACGCAGCTGCCGGACATGGCCAGGCCCTGCGCGTCGTGCGCCAGGGCGGTGCCCATGCGCTTCCAGTGCACCATGTCGGGGCTGACGGCGTGGCCCCAGGTGCCGTCCTGCTGGTGGAAGAGGTGGTACTCGCCATCGTAGAGGACCAGGCCGTTGGGGTCGGCGAGGTTCCCGGTGGCGGGGCTGTAGTGGTAGGCGGGGCGGTAGGCGGCCGAGGCCGGCGAGTCGGTGGCCGTGGGGCTCGGGGCGGGTCTGTGTCCCGTGGAGCAGCGCACCAGGATGGCGCCGCCCACGATGAGGGCGCCGGCTCCGGCCGCGCCGATCAGCAGGGTCCGACGCCGCAGGCCGGCCTTCCCCGGTTGCGGGGTCTTGGAGTCGGGCGAGCCCGGCGAGGACGGCACAGCCGGCGTGTCCCCCGGCTCAGGCGGACACGCATCCGGCTGAGTCGACTCGGATTCCCGGGAACTCCCGGAATCGGCCGACTCAGCCGGATGGGTGGGGTGGTCAGGATGGGAGGGGTGGGCGCCGTGGGACTCGTCCGTCATGACCTCAAGGTTAATCGGCCGGTCGGGCGAGCGGCGATGCCTCTAGAGCGAGCGCTCCGCGGTCTCGACCACGTTGGCCAGCAGCAGGGCGCGGGTCATGGGGCCCACTCCGCCGGGGTTGGGTGAGAGCCAGGAGGCGACCTCGTCCACGCCGTCGGCGACGTCACCGGCGATGCGGCCCTTGCCGGTGGCGGGGTCGACGACGCGCGAGACGCCCACGTCCAGGACGACGGCGCCGGGGGCGACCATCTCCGGGGTGATGATGCCGGGGCTGCCGGCCGCTGAGATGACGACGTCGGCCCGGCGCACGTGGTCGGCCAGGTCCGTGGTGCCGGTGTGGCAGATGTCGACGGTGGCGTTGACGTCCTTGCGTCCCAGGAGCAGGCCGATGGAGCGGCCCACCGTGACGCCGCGGCCGACGACGCACACGTTGCGGCCGGCCAGGTCGATGCCGTGGCGCTCCATGAGCTCGATGCAGCCGCGTGGCGTGCAGGGCAGGGGTGAGTCGATGGGGCCTGAGGCCCGCAGCACCAGGCGCCCCAGGTTGGTGGGGTGCAGGCCGTCGGCGTCCTTGTCCGGGTCGACGCGCTCCAGGATCGCGTTGGTGTCCACGCCCGCCGGCAGCGGGAGCTGGACGATGTAGCCGGTGCAGGCGTCGTCGGCGTTGAGGCGGTCGACGGCGGCCTCCACCTCGGCCTGGGTGGCGGTGGCGGGCAGGTCCTCGCGGATGGAGAGGATGCCGACCTCGGCGCAATCGTTGTGCTTGCCGGCGACGTACTTGACGCTGCCGGGGTCCTCCCCCACCAGGACCGTGCCCAGGCCGGGGGTGACGCCGCGCTCGCGCAGCGCCTCGACGCGTTCCTTGAGCTCTGCCTTGAGGGCGGCGGCCGTGGCCTTGCCGTCCAGGACCCGGGCGGGCCCGTTCCAGGGGGCTCTCACTGGTCCAGTCCCGGGTAGAGGGGGAAGGCGTCGGTCAGGGCGCGCACGCGGCCGCGCAGGGCGGCCAGGGTCTCGTCGTCGGCGGTGCCGGCGGCGCCGTGGATGAGGGTGGAAGCGATGATGTCGGCGACCTCGGTGAACTCGGCGTCGCCGAAGCCGCGGGTGGCCAGGGCGGGGGTGCCGATGCGCAGACCGGAGGTGACGCGCGGGGGACGCGGGTCGAAGGGGACGGCGTTGCGGTTGACCGTGATGCCTGCGGTGTGCAGGAGGTCCTCGGCCTGCTGGCCGTCCAGGGAGGAGTCGCGCAGGTCGACCAGCACCAGGTGGACATCGGTGCCGCCGGTGACGAGGCTGACGCCGGCGGCACGTACGTCCTCGGCCCCGAGGCGCTCGGCGATGATGGCGGCGCCGCGCACGGTGCGCTCCTGGCGCTCGCGGAACTCCTCGGTGC
>CAUVMS010000017.1:0-30946 GCA_963552815.1 uncultured Actinomyces sp.
GACGTCAGAACGCCGGGATGACGGCCTCGTCGGGCCAGGTCGTGGAGATGTACTGGCGCAGCTTTTCGTCGTTGAGGAGCTTGGCGAGCTTCTTGAGGTGCTCGTTGTCCTTGTCGTCCTTGCGCACGACGAGCTGGTTGGGGTACTCGGAGTCCTTGCCGCCCTTTTCCAGGAAGAGGGAGTCGTTCTTCGGGTTGAGCCCGGCCTCAATGGCGTAGTTGCCGTTGATGACCGCGGCCTCGGCGTCCGGCATCGACTTGTAGACCTGGGCGCCGTCGACGGTGGTGAACTTGAGGTTCTTCGGGTTGGAGGTCACGTCGGTGTCGGCGGGCAGCTCGGCGGACTTGTCCAGCTCAATGAGCCCGGCCGCAGCCAGGAGCTTGAGGCCGCGCGCCGTGTTGGCCGGGTCGTTGTTGAGGACGATCGTGCCGCCGTCCTGGATCTCCTGGACGTCCTTGTAGCCCTTGGAGGTGTAGATGCCCATGGGCTCGATGTGGACGTCGGCGATGGAGACGAAGTCGTAGCCCTTCTCCTTGTTCTGCTGAGCCAGGAAGTTGGGGGTCTGGTAGAAGTTGGCGGCCAGCGACCCGTCGTCCAGGGAGGAGTTGGGGGTCTGGTAGTCGTTGATCTCCTTGATGTCCAGCTTGATGCCGGAGCCCTCGGTGAGGTTGTCCTGGACCCACTGGAGGATCTCGACGTGGGGCTTGGGGGTGGCGCCGATGGTGATCGTGGCGGTGCCGCCGTCGACCTTGATGCCCTGGACGTCGCCGTTCTTGGCGGACTTGGAGCCGCAGGCGGCCAGGGTGAGGGCGGCGGCGGTGGCCAGGCCGCCGGCGATGACGGTGCGGCGGGAGATGGAGGAGGACATGATGGTTCCTTTCGCAGGGCCGGGTGGCCCCAATGTCGGGGAGAGAAAGTCTGACGGTGCTGGGGCCGACGACGCAGCCGACCGGCTCTGGACGGCTCAGCGCGCTTACCCGGCTGGTGATCGCCTCAGCGGTGGTTCACCAGCCGGCTGAGCATGTCGCCGATGAGCTGGATGATGCCGACGATGATGACGATGACCACCACGGTGATGACCATGACGTCCACCATGTTGCGCTGGTATCCGTACTGGATGGCGAGGTCGCCCACGCCGCCGCCGCCGACGGCGCCGGCCATGGCGGAGTAGCCCAGGAGGGTGATGATGGTGACGGTCGCCGACTGGATGAGGATCGGCAGGGCCTCTCGCACGAGGACACCCCAGGTGATCTGCTGCCCGGAGGCGCCCATCATGAGGGCGGCCTCGACCTTGCCGTGGTCGACGTCGTTGATGGCCGTCTCCACCAGGCGCGCGTAGAAGGGGATCGCGCCGATCGTCAGCGGCACGCAGGCCGCCTGCCAGCCCAGTGAGGTGCCTACGAGCATCCGCGTGATCGGGATGAGGGCCACCATGAGGATGATGAAGGGCATGGAGCGGCCGATGTTGACGATCTGGGAGAGCAGCCAGTACAGCGTCGGGTTGCGGAACTGACCGCGCTTGCCGGTGGAGACCAGGGCGAGCCCGAGCAGAAGACCGAAGAGGACCGTCAGGGCCCCGGAGACGAAGGTCATCGACAGGGTCTCGACCAGGGCGTCACCGAGCTTGCGCTGGATGACCGGGTTGTCGAACCAGGTGCGGCTGCTCGAACGGGCCGCGGCCGCAGTCAGCGGAAGGAGCATCGAGTTCATGAGCGGACCTCCGCAGCAATACCGGCCTGACGCAGGGTGCTCACGGCCTGTTCGGTGTCGGCCCCGGGAACGGTGACGGCCAGGCGCCCGATCTGGGCGTTCCCGATGGTCTCGAAGACACCGGCGGCGATGTCGCCGCCGAGCTCGGCCACCATGGACATGAGGGCGACCGCGGCCGGCTGGCCCGGGTGGGCGGTGATGGAGACGTCGATGACGCTCTCTCCTTCGGCGACCGCGGCCGCGGGCACCTTCGGGAAGGGCACGATCTCGCGCGAGAGCCGGGAGTCGACGTCAAGCACGACGTCCTCCAGGCGGCCGCTCTGGACGATCCTGCCGGCCTCGAGCAGGCTGACGGAATCGCAGACCTGGCGGACCACGCTCATCTCGTGGGTGATGATGATGACGGTCAGACCCAGGGCGTCGCGCACGCTCTTGATGAGATCGAGGATGGAGCGGGTCGTCTCCGGGTCCAGGGCGGAGGTGGGCTCGTCGCACAGGAGGACGGCCGGGTCGTCGGCGAGCGCGCGGGCGATGCCGACGCGCTGCTTCTGCCCGCCGGAGAGCTGGGAGGGGTAGGAGGCGCCGCGGTCGGCCAGGCCAACGAGGCCGAGCATGCGCTCCACGGTCGGGCGGCGCTGTCCGCCCGGGACGCCCGCGAGCGCCAACGGGTAGGCGATGTTCTGCGCCGTGGTGCGCTGGTCCAGGAGGTTGGCGTGCTGGAAGACCATGCCGATGCGGCGCCGGGCCTCACGCAGCTGGCCGGACGACAGGGCGGTCATGTCCTGGCCATCGATGCTCACGTGGCCGCTGGTGGGGCGCTCCAGGGAGGTCAGGCAGCGCACGAGCGTGGACTTGCCGGCGCCGGAGGTACCGACGATCCCGTGGATGGAGCCGGGGGCGACATCAAGGCTGAGCCCGTCCAGGGCCCGCACCTCCCTGCCGCTGCGCAGACGGTAGACCTTGTGGACGTCGCGCAGGGAGATCATGGGCTCGGCGGAGGAGTCCGCCTCAGAGCCGCGCGAATCGGCGTCCTGAAGATCGGCGCTCACACCCTCCTGGTAGCTGACGCGTTGTGGACCGGAGGAGCTGTCGTCCTCGCGCCGGTCAGAGCCGGTGGTCGACTGGTCTGATGTCGTCACGTATTCCTCCATCGTTCCTGGCGGAAGCACCCGCACCATGAAGGGGGTTGCTGCAATGTCGTCGAGCCAGGTCTCTCGGTTGCTCTAGATGGCCACGAGTAACATACGCAGCGTCTCCTCAGCGGCGCAAGCGGGGACATCGTCAAGGGACCCAGGTCACGCTGGCGCCGGGTTCACGGCAGACCGAGTCACGGGCCGGCCCCCTCGCCACCGGGCGGGCCTTCTCGATCGGACCTGCGTCGACGCCTGGGCAACGTTCTGCGTATTCCCAGGTCTCGTATCGGCGACGCTACTCGCACCTCACAGGGCGGCGTGTTTGGATCTGCTCATGAGTGCGACCTCAGATCAGACCTCCCCCGTGCCGACCCCGACCGGACCCGCCGCGGGGGGCGATTCGACGTCGCCCGCACCTGTGCCCTCGCCACCCGCGAAGACCCTCGCCGACCTCGGGCCCGTGCCCCCTCCTCCGGCTCCGGCCGACGCCGCGAAGCCAGCAGCCCCGGCAGGGCCGGCCCGCACCACCGGCCCCGGTGCCGCCCCCAGGCCGGCCGGGACGGCGCACGCCCCCGACAGCGCGATCACGCCGGACATCCTGGGCGAGCCGTGGGTGGCCCGCCGCATCCCGGTGACCGAGTCGCCCACGAAGGCACCCGGCGCAGACCACGCCGTGCTCGTCTACCAGCGCGAGGCGGCCGGCCGGGCCAGCCGACCGCGCCACTCGCGCGCGGTCCTCTACCTTCACGGGCGCAGCGACTACTTCTTCCAGTCCCACCTGGCGCAGGCCTACCTCGACGCCGGCTACGAGTTCTACGCGCTGGACCTGCGGGCCTGCGGGCGCGCCGGCATCGGGCACGCCTCCCCGCACGACGTGCGTGACCTGCGCGTCCACGACGAGGAGATCGCCGAGGCGCTGCGCATCATCCGCTCCGAGCACGGGCACGACGTCGTCGTCCTCAACGGGCACTCCACCGGTGGGCTACAGGCGGTCATCTGGGCGGCCGACCACCCCGGGACCGTGGACGCGGTCGTGCTCAACTCCCCGTGGCTGGACCTGCGCGGCTCGGCGCTCGTGCGCTCCTACGGGTCGGCTTTCGTGGACCTCATTTCGCGCTGGGCCCCCGAGCGTGTCATCGGCGAGCCCGGCAGCGGCCAGGAGGACAACTACGTGGCGGCCCTGCACCGGCGCTGGCGCGGAGAGTGGGACTGGGACCTGGCGCTCAAACCGGCGCCGTCCTTCCCGGTGCGGGCCGGGTTCCTGGCGGGTATCCGCCGCCTGCAGCGGGAGGTCCACCACGGGCTGGGCATCCGCGTACCGATCCTCGTGTGCTGCTCAACGGCCAGCGGCGGCGTGAAGGCGAGCCTGGAGGAGGCCCAGCGCTCCGACGTGGTCCTCGACGTGGAGCAGATCATCGACCGCTCCCAGTACCTGGGCGATGACGTCACTGTCCGTCAGATCCCCGAGGGCGTCCACGACCTGGCCCTGTCCGGGCCGCTGGCGCGCGCCGAGTACCTTCAGGCCGTCATGCACTGGCTGGACAACCGCCTGCACTGAGCTCAGCTGAGGAGCGCGGTGAGCTCATCGCTGACCCGTTCAACGACCTCAAGGGTGTCGACGAAGTCGGCCATGGTGCCGTACCAGGGGTCAGGGACGTTGAGGACGCTGCGGGAGGCTCGCCCCGCGGCAACGGCCTCGGTCTGCTGGGCGGCGGCGGGGTCGAGCTCGCGGTACATGCGGATCCGGGAGGGCTCCGCCTCCAGGCCGGCGGCGCGGCGCCGAAGGACGTTCCAGTGGGAGTCGGTCATGGCCAGGAGGAGGTCGGCCTCGGCGATCTCGGCGTCGGTGATGCGGTGGGCGGTGTGGGAGGAGATAGCGATGTCCGTGGCGCGCGAGACGTCGTCGGCGCCGGTGCCGTAGCCGGCCTCAGCCAGGACGCGGCGGGCCCGGGAGTCGATGGGGTTGCCGCGCTCCTCATCGGAGACGCCCGCGGAGGTGACAACCACCCCGTCGGGCTCGCGCATATGAATCCCCGCGGCGGCGAGGCGGTCGCCCAGGACGATCTCGGCCATGGCGGATCGGCAGATGTTGCCGGTGCACACCATGATCACGCGGTAGAGCCCGGAGCCGCGGCGTCGCGGCAATGAGGCCGGCGCCGGGACGACCGGACGGACGATGGAGGCGGAAGCGCTCGAGGCGGCGGTTGTCTCGGTGCTGGCATCAGAGGTGGTCACGGCCCAGAGCCTTGCGCACGGCCCGGGCGCCTGTCCACCCGTCGGCAACGCGGGCAGGCCTAGAGCGCGCGACCTTCGAGGACGTCGGCAACCCAGGAGCGGGCCACGACGAAGTCCTTGTCGCTGGTGCCGGCCAGCACCGCCGTCGGGCGGGCGTCCAGCCGCGGGTAGGAGCCCAGGAAACGCACCACCGGGCAGGTGCGGTGCAGCCCGATGAGGGCCGCCTGCACCCGCTCCTCGCGCACGTGCCCCTCGACGTCGATGGAGAAGCGGTAGCGGCCCAGGGAGTCGCCCACCGGCCGGGACTCGATGCGCGAGAGGTTGACGCCGCGGGCACTGAACTGCTCGAGCATGTCCAGCAGTGCGCCGGAGCGGTCGTGCGGGAGCTGGACGAGGAGGGTGGTCTTGTCGGCGCCGGTCGGCTCGCCCACGCGGCCGGGCCGGGTCACCTTGACGAAGCGGGTCACGGCGTCGGGATTGTCCGCCACGCCCCCGGCAATGACCTCCAGCTCGTACGTCTTGGCGGCGAGCGGGTTGCACAGGACGGCCTGGAAGCCGGTGTCCTCGTCGGAGGCGGCCAGCGCGCGGGCGGGCGCCGAGGTGGAGGTCCCGGCCACGTAGACGGCCTCGGGGAGGTTGTGGTGGACCCAGCCGCGGCACTGCGCCCAGGCGTGCGGGTGGGTGGAGATGGCGTGCACGTCCTCCAGGCGGGTGCCGGGGCGCCCGGCTAGGACGAAGGCGATCGGCACGGCCATCTCGGCGGCAATGACCAGGGGCGTGGAGGCCACGAGGTTGTCGAGCGTGGCGTTGACGCCGCCCTCGACGGAGTTCTCGATGGGCACGACGGCGGCCTCCACCGTGCGCTCGCGCAGGTGGTCCAGGGCCGTGGGGACGTCCGGGCAGGGGTCGAGCTCGACGTTGACGGGGGCGACCTGGCGCAGCGCCATCTCGGTGAAGGTACCGGCCGGCCCCAGGAAGGACCAGAGCGGGGCGGGAGCAGTCATGGGCACAGGGTAGCCAGGTTCGGGCCGGTCGGCCGGATCGGGACCGGCCCGCGAAACGCGGCGTCGGCTCGGGTCCGGCACTCGGGCCGCCCCAGACTTCCCGCCGCCCTGCCACCGCCGGGCCAGTCGCCCTCCCGTGACGGCTGCGGGCCTGGCAGGCTGGGGCCATGAGCGTTTTCCGCAAGCACGACGACGGCCCGGTCTCCGCCGCCCTGGAGGCCCAGGGCCTGACCTGGCTCGCTGAGGCGATGGCCGACGGCGGTGCGCACGTGGTGCCGGTGACCAGTGGCCCGGGCTGGCTGGAGGAGCCGCGGCTGACGACGACCAGCGTGACGCCGGCCGGGGCGGAGGCCTTCGGCCGAGCACTGGCCGTCACCCATGCGGCGGGGGCCCCGGCCTTCGGGGCGGCGCCTCCCGGGTGGGACGGCCGGGCGCAGATGGGGCGCTCGGACATCCGTCTGCGACCGCACGCAGCCGAGGAGGGTGAGCCGCGCCGCTGGGGCGAGTTCTACGCCGAGGACCGGATCCTGCCCTACCTGCAGCCCAGTCGGGACAACGGCTCGATCAGTGTTGGCGGGGCTCGCGTCGTCGAGCGGGTGTGCGAGCGGCTGCGCGACGGCGACTTCGACACCGACCAGCCGGCTCTGGTACGCGCCGGTGCCCGTGAGCGCGGCGCTCGGGTCGCGGTGGCCCGCACGCACGGAGACCTGTGGTGCGGCAATGTGCTGTGGACCCCGGCTGATGAGGCGGCGCAGTGGGCGCCGCCTCGGGCCGGGCTCGGGCCGCAGGTCTCGTCCTCCGAGGATGCTCTCGGGGGAGGCTCGGCGGGACGGCCCACGGTGGTCGGCGTACTCATTGACCCCATGGCGCAGGGCGCGCACGCCGAGACCGACCTGGCGGCCCTGGGGGTGTTCGGGCAGCGCTACCTGGACCGGATCTACGCGACCTACCACGAGGTCTCGCCGCTGGCGGCGGGCTGGCGCGAGCGAGTGGGCCTCCACTCATGGCACATCATCATGATTCACGCCTTTCTCTTCGGCGGGGGCTATGGCGGTGAGGCGGTCGCTGTGGCCCGCCAGTACCTGTGAGCAACGGCGGCCCGTAGGCTGGTCGGGTGAGACCTCGACGACGTCAACAGCGCCTGGTGCGCGCGGTCGTGTACGTCCTGGTGCTGCTGGTGGTTATCGGCATGATCCTGACCATGGTGGGCTCGGCGCTCGCCGCCGCGGTCCCGACGGGGCCGGCGGGACCGGCAGAGCCGGCGCATCCGTCGTCCCCGCCATCCTGGGCGGCCGCAGAAGCGTCGGTATCGTCACCGGCCAGGAGCTTCCTGCGTCGGCCCCCCGACGCAGGACGAGCGCGAGTCTTCATGGCCCCGGCGTCATCAGCATCCTCACCGGTGGCCCACGGATTCTCTGCAGCCAACCAGTCCTCGCGGCCGACGCCGGTCGTCGTCCTGGGGACGAACAATCTCACCTGGGCGGACCTGCAGGCCCAGGCCTCCGGCACTGCCGCCGGCATCAGTGACGCCAGCGCGGCCGCCGCCCACCTGCTGACCCTCGCCTCCCAAGGCGAGCCGATGAACCTCTCCGTGCGCACCCCGGCGGACCGCACCTGCCCGGCCGACGGCTGGCTCACCCTGGGCCGGGGCAGCCGGGCCAGCGCCGTCACACCGGCTGTTTCCTGCGCCGGCGCCAGCGCCACCACCGCTGACAGCAGCGCCTCTCCCCTGGTTCGGGCACTCGGGCATGACGTCTCGATCCAGGCCGTCGGCCCCGGGGCACGGCTCGCCACTGGAGCACCGGGGAGCTCGCCGAACGTATCCGTCTCCTTAGTGCCCTCCTTGCCCGAGGCCCTGTCCACCGGCGCCGACCTCACCATCGTCGACACGGCCGAGGTCGCCTCCACCGACGCCGACCGGGTCGCCGCGCTGGACAAGGCCCTGCGCACGGTTCAGGAGCAGGCTCGCCCCGGCACCCGCATCGTCATCGCCTCACTGGCCGACGACGAGGCCCCCGGCCCCCAGATGGCGGTCCTGCCCTCGGGCACGACGAGCGCACGCGGCACCTCCGACGGGCTCGTCGTCGGCACCTCGACGCATCGCCCCGGCCTGGCCCAGCTGACCGATCTCGCTCCCACCCTCACGGTTGCCCTGGCCGGCCACAGCGACCCGGCCTTCGACGGTCAGGCCCTGGAGATGCCCCCCGGCACCAGGGCGCCCAGCCCCACCGCAGCGCCCAACGACTCCCGCATCGTCCGGCTGGCCGACGACGCCCTGCACGCCCGCGCCTCGCAGGCCACCGTCATCCCGGCCAGCGCCCTGCTCGTCGGGGCGGCCGTGATGCTGCTGGTCTGGGCGGCCGTCGTTCTGCGCGATCCGGGAGTGGGCCGGCGTTCGGCGGTTCGCCGTCGGGTTGCCGGGGCGGCCACCTTCCTGGGGGCGCTGCCGACGGCGCTGTTGCTGGTCAACACCGTCCCCTGGTGGCGCGTAGGGGTCCGAGCCGGTTCCCCCTCACTGTGGATGCCAGCGACTGCCCTGACCGCGGCCGTCGTGGTCGCGGCCTGCGTCGTCGGCCTGGCCGCCGGTATCGCGACGCTGGTCCGGCGAGGTAGGCAGCTCCGCTCTGCCGCCTCGCCGATTCCTTCGACCTCAGCGCTCGGCGCCACGCCGGCCGATGAGGCAGCCGGATCAGCTGCTGTCCTCTCCGCCCGGGGGGATGCCGCGGCCGAGCCGCAACAGGACGAGGCTGACAGCCCCATGCCCTCCTCGTCGTTGTCTCCGCCCTCCAGCGGGGCGAGCCTGACGACGCTGCTGGTCGTGGCGGCGATCCCGCTGGCGTGGCTGACGGATGCCGCTGCGGGCGCGCACCTGGCCTTCAACAACCCGCTGGGTATGAACGCGGTGGTGGCGGGCCGTTTCTACGGGGTGTCCAACACGGCCTTCGCGCTGACGGCGGGCGCGCTCGTCGTCGTCATCGTCGGGGTCTGGGAGGCACTGGGCCGAGGCCGCCGAACCGCGCTGCTTGTGACGAGCGCGCTGGGTGGGGCGGCGCTGGTCGCCGACGGCGCCCCCCAGCTGGGTGCGGATGTGGGTGGCGCCCTGACCCTGGTGCCGACGCTGGCCTTTCTCGGAGCGGGCCTGGCGGGCCTGCGTCTGAGCTGGCGGCGCTGGCTGGCCATCGGGGCGACGACGGTCCTGGTCGTGGGTGGTTTCGCCGCCGTCGACCTCATCCGACCGGGTGGGCACACGCATCTGGGGCGCTTCGCCCATCAGGTGGCGGACGGCTCCGCCCTCGGTGTGGTGGGGCGCAAGGCGTATGCACTGGTCGGCCCGTTCGTGACGCGGCCGGCTGCGGCGGCCGGTCTGGCCTGCGCGCTGGTCCTCCTCACCGCCGCCCTGTGGTGGCTGCGCCGGCAGGTGCGGTCCTGGCGCGCCGGTACCAGCCCGTATGCCTGGCTCCTCGCCTCCGCCGCCCACGGGGACATTCCACGCGGCCGGGGACGGGATTCCGGCCCCCGGCCGCGTGGAAGGTCCCCGTCCGTGCAGGGCAGGACAGTGGCGCTGAAGTCACTGGGGGTGCTGACCCTCGTGTCGGTGCTGGTCAACGACTCCGGTGTCACGATGGCGGGCTTCATCCTGGCGGTGGCTGTTCCCGCCCTGCTGGCGCTAACGCTGCTGATGAGCGACTCCCCGCACCGTCTCAGCATCTCTACCGACGCCGGCACGTAGTACCGAGCCCAGAACGGCAGCGGAGCACATCATCTTCATAGCTCGGCAGCCTGCTGGAGGACCTCTGCCTCACGACCATCTGAGGAATGACCATCGTGAGGAGCCCATGCCCCGTCCTGGCACGTGAGCTCCAGCTGAGATCGGCTGGATGAATTCGGCCGCTCCGTGTCGATGATCAAGCGCGAAATACCAAGACCCCGGCAGTCCGAAAGACCGTGAACGATGGAGGCCGCCTTGTCAACACTGAGCGTGTCACCGGGCTCCGACACAAGTCCCGACAACAGAATTGACGTTCCACCACCGAACGGGGAAGCCTCGATTGTCCCGACATGACCGGCCTGTTCAGCGACGGTGATGATTCGCTCAAATGGAGCCGTGGCGAACGAGTCTCCCGTACCGCTACTGGTCGAGTCCACCTTCCAGCCGTTCAGGATGAAGGTCTTCACGGAGTGAGGACTCCCTGACTGAGACAGAGAGGTCGGTGTTGCGGTGACCTCTCCGTAGTCGACTATCGGCCGATCGGTGGCAACCGGCGTCCACACACGTACCGCAGAAGAATGGCGGATCCGATCGCACATTCCATGCGTACCCCTCCACGAGCCGGCGTTCAGCTCCGCGCGTCGACCAACGCCGTCCGCGGCGACAGCGAGCTTCAGTCGTCAGTCGTCTTCAGCGCATCAGCCTCCGCGCCCTCGTGAGGCCTTTCGGCAGACTCGACGTCGTCGTCGGCCTCGGGCGGTGGCACGGCGCGGTAGACGAAGAAGTGGTCCTGCTCGGCGGCCACCTTCTCGAAGATGTGGCGCGGCACGCGGTGGCGGCGCAGCTTGCGCCGGGCGACAGCCCGCAGAACGTCCTTGTACTGGTAGGCCCGGTGCATCGTGCCGGCCCGGTCATTGCCGGTGACGCGGTGAGTGATGTCGCAGGGAACCTCGATGACCGCGAGCCCAGCCACGAGGACGTCAATCGTCAGGCCGACCTCGACCCCCCAGCCGTCAGCCAGAGGCACGGCCTTCTCATAGGCCTCGCGGCTCAGACATCGCTGACCGGACAGCGGCGCCACCGGAGACCACCCGGTGGCGAGCGAGATGGCCCTCCTGGCCGCGCGCACGACCCGGCCGCGACCACCGGCCCCGGCCTGCTTGGGTGGCACCGCGATGGACATGTCTGCGACGCCGTCGACAACCGGGGGCACCAGCTCGGCGCAGGAGGCGGCCGAGTCGCCCAGGTCGGCGTCGATGAACAGCAGGAGCCGGGCGGGCCCGTCGACGTAGTCGCGCATCGCGACGACGGAGGCCCCGGTCTCCATGGCGGAGGCCTTCCCGCGTGAGACGGAGTGGCGCACCGTGACGGCGCCAGCGGCACGGGCATGGTCCTGGGTTCCGTCGGTCGAGCCGTCATCGACGACAATGACGAGGTCCACCCGCGGGATGGAGCGGCAGGCCCGAACAGTAGTGGCGATGCGCTCGGCCTCGTCCTTGGCGGGGATGACCACGGCAACGCGCTGGTCGGGGCGCTTGGTGGGACTCACACCACCAGGGTAGCCAGACATGTGGTCTCCAGCCGACTCCTGAGCGACACGTTGTCGCTCACCTTTTTTGTGATGACCATCAAATTTTCGCATTACGTATGATTAATCGCAGCACCACGGGGCTCTGCGCGAAACACGCATCTGCCCTCACCGCGCTGGCGGCACCTCCACCCTGCGCCGCGACACGCCGAAGAGCTGTGCACCGGCGGGCGGGCACCCGCTCCCAGGTTTTCTTCTGTATTTTTGTGTCAAACCTTCATCATGGGACGACGGTCCCCGGAGAAACCGACAAATCTTGCTGCAAAGCAGCACATTGCCTGATCGAAACGCTAAAGTTGCCCGTTTCGGCATGTCACGCCCCTTTTGATGGCACAGTGAAGACATGGAGCCCGTCAACGGAGCCGGGTTCCTCCGACGCACCACGCGTCCCTTCGTGTGCCGGGGCGACACCCCTGCCGCCCCGGCACGCCCTGACCGCACCACTGCCTCATTGCCGACTCGCCGCTGTCTCACCGCAGCCCAAGCGTCCACGGGTGCGCAGGCAGTGCCGGTTCCGCGCCCACGCACGTCAGAAGCGCCTCGCGGCTTGCCCGGCGGCCCTTCCCCCGGCGGGAAGCCAGCCCCAGGGGCTTGGGCCCGGCCGATGTGCGACCGGGCCCTGCGCACCCCGGGTGCACCTCAGTGCAAGACGCTTGCGAGGAGGTCGAGCCCCACGCTCCCCAGGTCGATGCCCCGGTTGTGGAAGGCCCGCAGGTCCAGCTCGCCGCCCTCGGCGCGGGCCTGCGCCTGGGCGCTGCGCCGACCGGCCTGCCAGACCCGCTCGCCCACCGCGTAGGCCAGCGGCTGAGCCGGCCAGCCCAGGTGCCGGGAGACCTCGAAGCGCAGGCGCCCCTCGGAGATCACCGTGTGATGACGCAGCACGGCGGTGACGGTGGCCCGGTTCCACTCCCGGCTGGCACCGGGCAGGACCGCGACGTCGTCGGGCACCGGCAGGCGGGAGTGGACGCCCAGGTCCACCAGCACCCGGGCCAGGCGCCAGCGGCGCGCCGCCAGGCGGCCGAAGCGGTCCTCGGGCGTGGGCATGAGCCCGAGCTCGTCGGCGAGGGACTCGGCGTACAGGCCCCAGCCCTCGTCGCAGCCGGGCACGGAGCCGAGATAGCGCTGCCAGGCGGTCAGCCGGGTGCTGGTGGCGTGCGCGCCGACGTGGACGTGGTGCCCGGGGACCGACTCGTGCAGGACCGTGGTCCGCTCCATCCACGGCCACACGATCCGCTCGCCGTCGGCCAGGGACCGCAGCACCATGCCTGGCCGGCGCTCCCCGCCGGTGCCGCGCGGCTCCTCGTAGTGGACCGCCCCGACTCCGGGCTCGCCCAGACGCACGCAGGGGCGTCCCAGGCCGTCGGGCGGGTCGAGGACCCGGCCGACGACGACGTCCCAGGCCTCGTCGGCGACCTCCTGCGCCCAGGTGATGTAGTCCCGCGGGCGCAGGGCCCGGGTCAGGTCAGCGCGCAGGTGCCGGTTGAGGCTGTTGGCGTCGGCACCGGGGCCGAGGAGGTCGACGGCGATGGCGTCCTGCTCGGCGATGACCCGGTCCAGCTCCTCGGTGGCCCAGGCGTAGGTCTCCTCGGGGTTGACCCGGGTTCCCAGGGTGCGGCTCATCCACAGGGCGTGGCGCTGGCGCCCGACCCCCTCGGCCTGCGGCGCGCGCGGCGAGAGCGTGGTGCGCAGGTGCGAGGCGAAATCCAGGGCGGCGCGGCGGGCGACGATGTCGGCCTCCTGCAGCTGGACGTGCAGGGTGGCCGGCAGGTCCTCGGGAAGGCCCCGGGTGCGGCGGCTGGCGAGGTCGCGCGCCTGTCCGGCGACGACGTCGACCTGGCTGAGCGGGGCGATGGCCCCGGCCTCGGCGGAGGCGGCCAGGGAGGCGGCCAGCCCCTCCAGGGCGGCGGGCAGCGCCTCCAGGCGGATGCGGTGCAGGTTCCAGGCGTCCTCCCACTTGGCCTCGGCCTCGGCCAGGTCCGCCTCTTCGGATCCGGCGCGATCGGGGGCCTCGGGGGGCCGGTGCAGCTGGCGGGCGATCTTCTGGAAGGGCGAGGAGAGGAAACCGAGGTTGCCTCCCTCCTCCCCGGCGGAGATGAACTGGATGGAAGTCTCCAGGCGCTCCAGGAGGTGGCGGCGCAGGAGCTCGTCGGAGCCGGTCGAGCGGTCGACGGCGGCCACGCGGTGACGCAGGGAGCGCTCGGCACTGAGACGCTCGACAAGGCCCGCGGGCGAGTAGTCGGGCAGGATGGCACCGCCGGGCAGGCCGGTGCGGGCCGCCGCCTCGGGGTCGTGGGCGCTGAGGAGCTGGGCGTACTCATCGGCAAGGTCGCGCAGGACAACGCCGGCAGCGGCGGTCTCCGAGGGGGAGCAGGCGGAGGAGCGGCTGGTGACCTGGGCGGAGGTGTGGGCGGCGATGTGGGCGGCGGTGGCGGTGGGGGCGGCTGCCTCCACCTCGCGCACGCTCAGGGGGGCGCCGGTCGTCCTGACGGGGTGCCACGTTCCGGAGCTCGGGTGCCGAGGGTAGACCGGTGGACGCTCGGGCGGCCCGGTGCCGACCGGGATGGCAGTGGGCGCAGGGACGGTGCCCGTGTCGGCGGTTCGAGCATCCTGAACGTGCGGGTCGGTCGGAGGTGCGGCGGTTTCTGCTTGGGGGCGGCTTCCGGGGTCAGTGGTCATGACAACAGGCCTTTCACTTCACTCGCCGCGTGACGGGCGGGCCCGGCGACGACGCTGCCGTCCTCACAGAGTGCCAGGAAGCGGATTCAAGGTCCATAGGCTTCGTGGATCTGACAGCGAAAAAGATCGGATGAGTTGAGCTGCGGCGTCGCGCCACCGGGAGGCAGCGGACGTCACTGGTAACTGACATTGAACAGGGACCCGACTGACGAGACTCGACGACGAACCTGAGCGGGAGCCTTCGGCGACGGGTTCGGAGTCCTGATGCTCCCCGTTCCCCTCCAACCAGCGCTGACGGTTCGAGACGTCAACGGATGGTCAGCGGATGGTCAGCGGATGGTCAGCGGATGGTCACTGGGCGGCGGTCGACTGGCATCGATGGCACCGGCTGGACGACCGGCCGGAGCCCGACAGCCAGACGTGCATCAGCATCGACCGCAGTGCGGAGCCGCAGGCGGTACGCGTCATCAGTGCTCCTTTCATGCCGGACGATCCGGGAGCATCCCGGCGCCACTAGGGCGTTCGTCGTGCTGCGATGGACTTGAGAAAATTCAAGGCCGCCGCGGCAGAGGTGTCAAGACTCTGGCCCCCGAGGTTCACCCGTACCGATATCCGCGCTGGTCGGAGGCGGTCTCAGCGGCCGTCCGACGTCGTTGCGATCGCGGTCTTGGCAACGTTACCAAGCAGGCGACCAACCCCCTCTCGGACCGGACGCCCGAGTCCCGAGCCGACCACATAGTGGTCACTCGCGGTTGACGACGTCGACGAAGCGCGAGCACCTCCGCACCTCGGCCAGCACCCGAGACCCGCCTTGACAGATAGGTGAACTGAGTTAACCTACTTGGCGTGAAGATAGACCGGCGCAGCACGGACACCCGTCAGCGGCTCATCGACACCACCCTGGACCTCATCGAGACCCACGGGTGGAACGAGGTGACGCTGGGCGGCGTGGCCCGCACCTGCGGCGTGACCACGCCCGCCTGCTACAAGCACTTCCCCTCCAAGACCAGCCTCTTCGAGGCCGCGGCACGCCAGCTGTCCACCTCGCTGGGCGAGCGCGCCAGCACCCTGGTCCGGGACGACCCGCTCGAGTCGCTCATCGGCATCGGGTCCCTCCTGGTGGACCTGGCCGCCGAGCACCCCCGGCTCTTCGAGTTCAACCAGGTCAGCCCCGCGGCCATCGCCGCGCTCGACCGCTTGGAGGAGCACCCGCTGCTGGCCCTCACCCGTGGCGAGGTCGAGCGGCTGGCCGCGCAGCGGGGAACCGAGCCGGAACCGCTTCACCTCCTGGTGTGGTCCTGCCTTCAGGGCTACACCCAGCTCATCGCCGTCGGGGCCACCACCGCCGACGCCACCTTCATCCGCGCAGCCCTGCGCGCCGTCGTCACGATAGGAGACAGCTGATGACCGCCAAGAACACCCTCAAGACAACGGGCGACCGTACCCTCATCGTGTACGCCCACCCCTACGACGGCTCCTTCAACCACGCCGTGCTCGAGGCAGCCACCTCCGCCCTGGACAAGGCGGGAAAGCCCTACGACGTCGTCGACCTCTACGCCGACGGCTTCGACCCGCGCTACACCGCCGAGGAACTGGCCCTGTTCAGCGAGGGCGGCACGCTGGACCCGCTGGTGAGCCACTACCAGAAGCTCATCGAGGGGGCCTCGCGCATCATCTTCATCTGCCCGATCTGGTGGAGTGACGTTCCCGCCATCGTCAAGGGCTTCGTGGACAAGATCATGAAGCAGCGCTGGGCGTACCACGCGACGGCCTCGGGGGTGAAGGGCCACCTCGGCCACATCCAGCAGGTCCTGGTGCTCACCACCTCGACCGCCCCAACCTGGTTCCTGCGCCGGTTCTGCGGCAACTACGTCGGCTCGGTTTTCCTGGGCGCCGCCCTCAAGCAGCTGGGCATGCGCGGACGGAGCTGGGTCAACTTCGGCAAGGTCGGCAAGGCCAGCCGACACCAGCACAAGAAGCACCTCAAGCGCGTCGCCCGCCTCGCGGTGAAGTGACGTATGAGCCCCGCCGCGAGTATCGCCGCAGAGCGCCAAGCCGACCTGAACTCGGGACGAGACGAGTCCCGAACACTGGCAGAGATCCTGGCCATCACCCACTCCACACTTCTGACGCAGGTAGTGCCGGCGGCACCAGAGGAGCTGGTTGAAGCGGCCAAGCACGCCGACTCCCTCGGCATCCTGACTCGTATGCAGACCATGGGAGAAGCGCTGTGCACGCACCTTGGTCGCTCTGCCTGCCTGGATCTCGCTGACCACCCGGCGGACACAGTCCGGGGCTGGGCAGTCTTCGCCCTGGTCGCTCAGGAGAAGGACGCCGACGTCGACACGCTGTTGACCCTGGCACGACCAGCCGCAGACGACCCGCACTTCGGAGTGCGCGAGTGGTCATGGATGGCAGTGCGTCCGCACCTGGTGCCCCAGCTCGACGAGGCGATCCGCGCGTTGCGGCCATGGACCTCAGAACCCTCGGAGCGCATTCGGCGCTTCGCCAGCGAGACGCTACGTCCACGTGGCGTGTGGGCACGGCACATCCCCGCGCTCAAGAAGGAGCCCGAGCGGGGCCTTCCACTACTCGAGCCACTGCGTGCCGACCCCTCCCGCTATGTGCAGGACTCCGTGGCGAACTGGGTCCACGACGCCACCAAGACCCAGCCCACCTGGGCGATGGAGCTCTGCGGGCGCTGGCAGAAGGAGTCGCCCACCCCGGCCACTGAACGGATCATCAAGCGAGCGCTGCGCTCGATCCGGCAGTGACATCGGCCAGATGGTCGTCGAGTCCGACCAGGACCGCCCTCGCAGTAGTCACGCGCAACCTCGACGGGGACATTCTGCGCGTACGGGGACAACGTCGTCTGTGCGGGGACATCCTGCGCGTACGGGGGCAGGATTCCCGTCCCCGTCCGCGCGAGGCGTCCCCGGCCGCGGGGAAAAGTCCCCGCAGGTGTCAAAGGCCCCCGGCCGAGAGGGGGCGGGGAGTCCCGTGGGAGTAGGCGGTGATGGGAGTGGTTAGAGGGTTGACCTGGCGGGAGATGATGCCGGCCCTGGCCCAGCGGACCGCGGGGCTCAGCGGGCTCTCATCCACCAAGGCGACGTCGAGGCACGGCATACTTCGGTCGTGCCTGAAACTGCGCGCCTTCCGCTGAGTCGGTGGCGTCTACTCCCCCGCCGCCTGATCCAGTTCACCCTCCTGGAGCTGGCCTGCTGCGCCTTCGCCATCGCCATCTTCGTTGGGCTCGCGGTCAGCGCCCTGATCTGGAACCATGCGGATCCGCCGATTGCCCGCTACGACGCCCTCCTGATCTACGTCGTCGTGGTTCAGATCGCCTTCGTCGCCCTGAAGCAGGAGACCTGGCGAGAGCTCGGTGTCATCTGCGCCTTCCACCTCATTGGGCTGGCGCTGGAGGTGTTCAAGGTCCACACCGGCTCCTGGGCCTATCCGGATGCGGGGGCGGTGCGCATCGGTGGGGTGCCGGTCTTCTCCGGATTCATGTACGCCTCCGTCGGCTCCTACATCTGTCAGGCCTTCCGGCGCCTCGACCTGCACGTGGGCGGCTTTCGGTGGTGGCCGGTGAGCCTGCTGGCCGTGGCCGCCTACCTCAACTTCTTCACCCACCACGTCATCGTCGACCTGCGCTGGGTCATCGCCGCCGGTTTCCTCATCACCCTGTGGGGAAGCGCCGTCCACTTCACTGTCGGAGGGGACCGCTACTGGATGCCGACGACGGTGTCCTTCATCCTCATCGGGGGATTCCTCTGGCTGGCGGAGAACCTGGCCACGGCACTGAGCGCCTGGCGCTACCCCGACCAGGCCGACGGCTGGCACCTGGTGCATGCCGGCAAGTTCGGCAGCTGGGCGCTGCTCATCTCGCTCAGCTTCGTGCTCGTCGCCGCCGTCAAGGCGAAGGAGGGCACCCTCTACGGGCGCGGGCTGTCGCGCGTGACGCGCCGGCGCCTGCGTATCGCCGAGACCTGAGCAGCACCGAGCCGGGCATTTTTCGCGTAGCCCTACGGAATTTCTGTTGGGGTACGCGAAGAATGCCCGGCTCGATGAAAAAGAGTCAGAGGTTGACCTGGCGGGAGATGATGCCGGCCTTGGCGCGGCGGACCTCGGGGGTCAGGGGGCTCTCATCCGCCAGTGCGGCGTCGAGGCGCTTGCCCATGGCCTGCAGCGGCTCGGTGAGCTCCTCGGCCTCCGTGCCGGGCACGAGCTCCCATACGGGGATGGCCACACCGTTGGCCCGGAAGGCGCCGACGAAGCGCGCCCCCTCCTCCAGGTCGGACTCGCGCGCGGCGTGGATGCGGGCGAAGGCGTTGAAGAACTCGTCCTCGTCCTCCCCGCGCACCCAGCGCACGAACTCCTTGGCGCCCAGGCGGCACCAGTAGGCGTGCTCGACGCCGGGCACGGGCCGGGTCGGGGCGATCTCGTCCTTGGCCCGTTCGATGGCCTCCTCGATGACCTGGCGGGCCTGCTCGTTGTCGCCGGCGGCCTGGGGGTCGACCCAGAAGTCGAAGGTCTCTCGCACGGAGATGACCGGCGGCTCGCTGGTGTCGAGGACGTCCTGGAGGCGCGGGCCGGGCTCGGGCAGGCCGTCGGAGCGCAGTGCCTGGCCCTCGGGCAGCTCGAGGGTGGCCAGGAGCGCGGCGGCGACGTCGCGGGAGGCGTCCCCGGAGTGCATGGAGGTCTGCATGGCCACGAGGACCTCGCCGTCGGAGCGCTTGAGCCCCTGGACAAACTCGGGCAGGAGCGTGACGAGCTGGACCTGCCCGCCACCGTACTCCTCGGTCAGGCGCACCGTGGCCGTGGCGGCCGGGATGATCTGGGCCATCGCCACGAGGTCCTCCTCCGCCGGCAGACCGGCGAAGGGGCGGGCGACGAACTCGATACTCTGCTTGCGGGGCTTGGCCGACTTGCCGGCCCCGGCCGGACGGCGCCCATGGCGCTTCTTCTTCGACATGCCCGTCAGCCTACCGGCCGGCCCACGCCCCTCCCAGGCCGACGACGGCCCGTCGGCGCCCCATAACGCGGCTCACGGCGGCTCGTGACCGCTCACGGCGGCCGCACTCCGACGTCGGCCGGCATCCCCAGGCGCGCACCCGGCTCAGAAGCTTGAGGAGGAGCCGGACCCGGAGAAGCCGCCACCACCGCTGTAGCCGCCGGAGAAGCTGCTCCCCGAGAAGCTGGAGCCGGACCCTCCGGAGTTGCTCGACGGCGTGTAGGAGGAGGCCGAGCTGTAGCCCACCACCAGGTCGGAGACCGGGGTGAAGGAGCTGAACGACCCGCCGCCACCGGAGCCTGAGCCGGACGAGTCGAGGACGAAGATCGCCGGCGAGGAGGGGTTGAGGCGGATCGTCGAGTGCGGGTTGTAGCTGCCGTGCCCGCCGCCCAGGTACCAGTAGCCGGCGTAGGCGGCTTCTTTGGACGAGTGCGAGTCGTAGCGTCGACGACGCTCATCGGCGTACCTGGAGGTGTCGGCGTCGATGGCCTCACGCGCGAGCCGGGCCGCCTTCGTCTTCGTCTCGCTGGCGATCTCGTCGAGCTCGTCGAGCGCATCCGAGGGCCGGAGGGAGCCGTCCTCCAGCCCGGAGGTCATGTCGTCCAGGCGCTGCTTACGGGAGCGGACCCAGTCGCGTTCCTCCTTGGAACGTGCCGGTATCGCGCCCCTGTTGGCGACGTCGGAGCTGTCGACCTGGTGGCACAGGCGCCGCAGCGACTGCAGGTCCTCCAGGACCGGCCCCTGCTCATTGCTCCAGACTCGATCCCAGCCGGGCGACAGGCTCAGGAAGGTCGCGGTGTTGGCGATGACGTCGTCGAGGGAGTCCAGGAGCTCGGAGTGCTTCTTCAACCTGGTGGCCCGCCTCAGCACCGACAGGCCGAACCACTGGGTGCGGTAGGGGCTGCCGAAGTCCTGCCAGGCGCGGGTGACCTTCTCGTACTCGCTGCGGAACCACCGGTAGCGGGCCATGACCTGGGCCCCGTGCGGCTCGTCCTCAGGGATCGTGCCGGCCAGGAGCTCGGTGGTCTCGTAGTCGTGGGTGACCTGCGAGTAGTGGCGCAGCGCCTCGCGAGCCCGGCGTCGCGCCGTGAAGCCGCGCCACAGGTAGTACAAGAGCCAGGCGACGCCCACGAGCGCCGAGATTCCAGGCAGGACATAGGTCGTGCCCACGTCACCGCCACCGGGCCGGCCGATGACGTCCGCGGTCTTGGCCGCCATGGAGACGGTGCCCCCGTACCAGTCGGCCTGCCGGTACTGCTTCTTGGCGGCGTCCTGAATGGCGGCCTGCTGGTCCAGGGGGACCGCGACGTCCTCACCGAAGTAGCAGCCCACCTTGCGCGCTTCCGGGGCGACCGCCAGGATCACCAGGCCATCGCTCCAGTAGTTGGAGTTCGACGTCGAGATCCATGGGACATCGGTGTCACCCGAGTGCGAGCGGGCGTAGGCCAGCACCGCGTCGTTGAGGTTGTCGACGTCCCAGCCCGGGACCGTGAGCACGGCAACGTGGACGTCGTGACGGAACCGCATCGCCTGGATCTCCTTGACCAGCGGCTCGGTCTGGAGTATCCCGGCCTCGTCGTGGACCTCCACGCTGGGGTGGTGGCTGCCGCCGAAGGGCCAGATGACCATGATCGGCAGCACCGCGATGAGGGCCAGGCTGACCACCACATTGGCGACGAAGGCCGTCACCGACCAGATTCCGCCCAGGCCGACGATACGGGACTGATGCATCTTCTCTCCCTCGGTTCTCTTGGTTCTTTCCTGCATTCACTGGTGTCATCCGCCGGGACAAGAGCCCTGGCGGATGGCCGTGACGGGTGCTGGCCCTGCCGCCGGCGTCAGGAGCCTGGGAACGCTCCGTCCCCGAGGAGGCCCGCGCGGGCCGGGTCAGACGGCCAGGTACTGGCGTGGAGTGCGAAGTTGCCGCCGGACAGTTGCCAGTGCCCGTCGCGCCGCCCGGACCCGACGATGCTCGGCGAAGCGTGGGCGGCCGACCGAGGTGGCAACCCGGCTCCGGAGCCCCCGAGGGGCCAACCGGCACCGGTCATGCGGAGTGCCAGGCCGCGCCCCGTCCGGCGAACATCGGCCGCTATCCAGGCAAGTTCGTCGAGCGCCGCCGAGGGCTGCAGCAAGCCGGCCGACAGCTCCGCGGTCATTTCGCTGAGGCGCTGGTGGTGGGCCCGAACCAGCTCGCGCGCCTCCACCGTGCCGCAGGGAGTGAACGCGCAGGAATCGATCCACTGACACTGGCCCAGGAGCAGGTTGAGCTCATGAAGAACCGGTTGCTGCTCCTCGCACCAGAGCCTCTCCCAGTTGGAGGACAGGCTCAGGAACGCGGCGTTGCTGGCGATGATGTCGTCGCTCGAGTCCAGTGCGGCCGAGCGCCGCTTGATCTCGGAGACCCGCTGGAACACTCCCGGTTCGAACCACTGGGCGCCCCGGGGGCTGCCGAGATCCTGCCACGTCCGGGTCAGGCTCTCGTACTCGTCGCGGAACCAGCGGTAGTGGGCCATGACGCGGGCGCCGCGGGTCTCGCCTTCAGGGATGAGACGGGCATGGAGCTCGGTGGCCTCGTAGTCGTAGGTGACCTGCGCGTAGTGCCGCAGCGCCTGCTCGAACATGCGCCGTGCGGAGAAACCGCGCCACAGGTAGTAGCCGACACCGCCGGCGCCCAGCAGGGCCGGCAGGAGCGTGAGGGCGGCAAGCGAGGGCGCCCACACCGCTACGGCCACCGGCGAAAGCGCGGCCGCCAGTCCCGCAGTCATTTTGGCGCAGAAGAACAGCAGCGAGCGGATCCCTCCGAGGCGGACGACGAGAGGAAGGCGCATGGGCGGCATCTTCTTCCTCTCATGAAATCTCGAAGCGGAGTCCTGGTCGGCTGGTGGCGCTGCGGCTGCCAGCCGTGCCTCATCCTTACCTGCGGTCACGCCGTCTGCCATGGGGAGAGCAACACAGGACGGCCGGCCTGGCCTCCCGCAGTCATCCGGGTCGGCCTGGCCCGTAGTGCACGAGGGTCGGCTGCTACTGGAGGAGGGTTGTGCGTACTGCACGAAGGCCCCACCTACGTGCAGTACGCACAACCCCTGGCCGGCACACCCCGACCCTCGTTGAGTAGGCCGGGGCCGGCTCAGGACCGGGCGGCGATGGCCTCGATCTCGACGCCGGCCCCCAGCGGCAGGGCGGCGACCCCGAAGGCGGCCCGGGCCGGGAGCGTCTCACCGGTGAAGTAGCGGGCGTAGACCTCGTTGACGGCGGCGAAGTCGGCGATGTCGGCGAGCAGGACCGTGGTCTTGACGACGTCGTCGTAGCCGAGCCCGGCCTCAGCCAGGATGGCACCCACGTTCTTGAGGACCTGCTCGGCCTGGGCCTGGATGTCGCCGTCGACGAGCGCGCCGGTGGCCGGGTCGAGCGGCACCTGCCCGGAGACGAAGACGAGCGAGCCGGTCTCCTGGCCGGTCGAGACACCCTGGGAGTAGGGGCCGACGGCGGCGGGGGCGCTGGTGGTGGCGATACGGCTGACGGTCATGGTTCCTCGTTCCTCCTGGGCACTGGGGGTCGGTCGCGTTCCTGGATCGTTGCTGGCGGGCGCGGCGGTAGGGCCGCGCCGCAGCACGGCGGCGAGCGCCCGGGCCAGACTACCTATGTCCCTCACTCGGCCTGCCTCCTAGATGACTGATTCCGGTGGGTTTAGGAGCCTCGAGCATCTCGCCCACTGCCAACCGGCAGCATGCACGGCGCACGGTTCCGTCAAGACCGCGTCCGCCCCACGGCCCGGGACCTGCGGCACTTCCATGCCGGTCCTCGCAGCGGGCCCTCCCACGGCGTCGTCGTCGGATATCCCGCCCTCGCCGGTCACCACGTCCCAGCCTTGGAACGTCCAGTGTTTCGGACAGCGAAACGGGCTGATTCAAGCAGTGGTACGTGACACACTGTGCCCCATGCACGCACGCGCAGGACAGCCAGCACAGCCCGAAGACCTCATCGACGTCGACGAGGTCGTCTCCGCCTACTACGATCTCGTTCCCGACCCCTCGGTTCCGACCCAGAAAGTCGTCTTCGGTACCTCCGGGCACCGCGGATCCTCGCTGGACACCGCCTTCAACGAGGCCCACATCGTGGCCACGACCGCCGCCATCGTGGAGTACCGCCGTTCCCAGGGCACCGACGGCACCCTCTTCCTGGGGCGCGACACCCACGCCCTGTCCGAGCCGGCCTGGCGCACCGCCATCGAGGTGCTCTCGGGGGCCGGCGTCATGACCGCCGTCGACGCGCGCGGCTCCTACACGCCCACCCCGGCCGTCTCACACTCCATCCTCCTGGCCAACGGCGCCGGCACGGAGGCCGGCGTGCGCACCACCGGGCCGGGCCTGGCCGACGGCATCGTGGTGACGCCCTCCCACAACCCGCCGCGCGACGGCGGCTTCAAGTACAACCCGCCCACCGGAGGCCCGGCCGGCTCGGACGCCACCAGCTGGATCGCCGACCGCGCCAACGAGCTGCTGGCCTCGGGCTGGCAGGACGTCCCCCGCGTCCCGGTCGCCGAGGCGCTCGACGGCCCCTACGTCATCAAGCACGACTACCTGGAGACCTACGTCGCCGACCTGGAGAATGTCATCGACCTCGACGCGATCCGCGAGGCCGGTGTGCGCATCGGGGCCGACCCGCTGGGTGGCGCCTCGGTCGACTACTGGGGCGCGATCGGCGAGCGCTACGGCCTGGAGCTCACGGTGGTCAACCCCGAGGTGGACCCGGCCTGGCACTTCATGACCCTGGACTGGGACGGCAAGATCCGCATGGACTGCTCCTCCCCCAACGCCATGGCCTCGCTGCGCGCCAAGATGACGCCCGACGCCGAGGGCAAGACCCCCTACGACGTCGCCACCGGCAACGACGCCGACTCCGACCGCCACGGCATCGTCACCCCCGACGGCGGGCTGATGAACCCCAACCACTTCCTGGCCGTGGCCATCGAGTACCTCTTCACCCACCGGCCCGGCTGGCCCTCCGACGCCGCCGTGGGCAAGACGCTGGTCTCCTCCAGCCTCATCGACCGGGTGGCCGCCGCCATCGGCCGCACCCTCATTGAGGTGCCGGTGGGCTTCAAGCACTTCGTGCCCGGGCTGCTCGACGGCTCGATCGGCTTCGGGGGCGAGGAGAGCGCGGGAGCCTCCTTCCTGCGCAAGGACGGCACCGTGTGGACCACGGACAAGGACGGCATCATCCTGGCCCTGCTGGCCAGCGAGATCATCGCCGTCACCGGCAAGTCCCCCTCCCAGCTGCACGAGGAGCAGGTGGAGCGCTTCGGCGCCAGCGCCTACGCGCGCATCGACGCCGCCGCCACCAAGGAGGAGAAGGCCAAGCTCGCCGCCCTGGCCGCCGAGGACGTGACCGCCACCGAGCTGGCCGGCCAGGCGATCACCGCCCGGCTGGTGGACGCCCCCGGCAACGGCGCCGCCATCGGCGGGCTCAAGGTCACCACCGAGGACGCCTGGTTCGCCGCGCGTCCCTCGGGAACGGAGGACGTCTACAAGATCTACGCCGAGTCCTTCAAGGGCGCCGACCATCTGGCGCAGGTTCAGGAGGAGGCCAAGCAGGTGGTCTCCGCGGCCCTGGGAGGCTGAGGCCTGCGCGCCCACAGCCCGCCCGCACACCTCCTTTCACAGCCGGGGACATTCGACGCCGTCGGGGACAGGATTCCTGCACCCGTACGCGTGGAATGTCCCCGGCTGCAAGAAAATATCCCCGCACGCAACGGTTCGCCGGGTGCCACAGGTCGCCTTGTGCATGCCCCCTCCACAGGGCCAACGACGTCGACCACCGCCTCCCGCCGATCGCCACCACTCTGGTGGGCATGAGTACCGCCGCGCTCAAACGCATCGACTCTGCCCACACACCCAGCACGGCCCCATCGCTGCCACTGCTTCTCACCTCCGATCCAGTCATGGCCGGGGCGTCCCGCCTGTTCACCGGCCCGGAACTCACCCGCATCGCCCCGGGGACCTATGTGCCCGCACAGGAGTGGAAGGAGGCCAGGCCGGACCTGCGGCATCTGACTCTCATCCGGGCCGCACTGGCCAAGACCCGCGGGGACCTGGTCCTGCTCGGCGCGTCGGCGGCCGTGTGGCTCGGGCTCCCGCTGGTGAAGACCCACCGAGCCGGGCATCTTTCGCGTAGCCCTACAGAAATTCCGTTGGGGTACGCGAAGAATGCCCGGCTCGGCGTATGAGCCACTCGCGGCCGGGAACATTCGACGCCAAACGGCTCAACCGGCGCAAAATTTCCCCGACCGCATGGCGGGGCAAACGGCTAGGGTGACGGTGTGAGCCAGTCCCGCCCGTCGAGGCCGTCCACCCACCACGCCGAGCACGTCCCCACACCTACCGACTCCGCCGGCCCTACGGAGACCGCCGGATCGGCAGGGTCCCCTGCGTCTTCCACGTCCATCGGCTCCCTGGAGAGCCCAACGGCCGGCTCGGCCGACGGCGCCGCCCCGGCGTCGGCGAGCACCAACCTGCCGCGCCGGGCTCCCTCCCAGCAGTCCCGACCCGGCCCGCAGGACGACATCATGCTGGCCACCGGCCGCCCCCGGCAGACCGAGCGCCCCAGGCCCCCCACCCAGGAGCAGATCCGGCGCCAGCCCGGCCGCAAGGCCTGGGTCCCCAACCAGCACGGGGCCTGGTCGATGCTGGTGCTGCCTCCGATCGTCGGCTGGGTCGTGGGCGGCTTCAGCTGGGTGAACATCCTGTTCCTGCCGGCGTGGTGGGGCAGCTACCTCACCTACTGGTGCTGGTCGCAGTGGCTGCGCACCCGTTCGGCCCGCAAGCGGGCTCTCATCATGCTGCCGCTCCTGGTCTACACCGGCTGGACGGTCTCCCTGGCCCTCATCACCCTGCTCGCGGCGCCCTACCTCATCCAGTGGGCGGTGCCGCTGCTGCCGTTGTCCGCGATCGCGCTGCACCAGGTGTGGCGCGGGCACGAGCGCTCCCTGATCTCGGGACTGTCGACGACGACGGCCGCCTCCCTCATGGCGGCCGTCACCTACAGCCTGGCGGTGCGCGGCGACGGCGGGTTCCTGGGGCTGGGAACGTCGAGCACCTCCTTGCCGGGAGTCTCCCCCAACGGCGCGTTGACGGGCTGGTCCTGGATGTGGCTGGTGACGGCGATGACAGTCGCCTACTTCTGCGGGACGGTCCCCTACATCAAGTCGATGATCCGCGAGCGCTTCAACTACGTGCTGCTGGCCGGCACGGTGGCGGCGCACGCGGCGGTCGCGGTGGTGACGATCTGGCTGGCGTCACGGGGGCTGCTGCCGTGGGGGCACGCCGTCCTCTGGGTGGTGCTGGCCGTGCGGTCTCTGGTCATACCGCTGTGGCAGTGGAGCCTGGTGCGTCGGCGCCACCGCCCGCTGCGCCCGGGCACGATGGGCATCATCGAGGTCGTCATGTGCGTCGCCTTCCTGGTGACCATCTCGGTGTCACGGTGACGGCCGCCCACTCGGCTCGGACCGTACGACCGGCAACGTGGTGATAATCGCGGTCTGAGGGCAACGGCCGCCCTGAGCCTCGCTTGGAGGCAGGACGCTGCCCGACGCCGTCAGCGGGACAGTCCGCACCAGCCGCTCGGCCGTGCGGACCTCAGTGTGCGGCGCGCCAGGCTGCCGCGGCGGCCAGGACCCTCTCGTTGTCCGACGTCGTCCCGATCGAGACCCGCACGCCCTCACCGGCGAAGGGGCGCACGAGGATGCCGGCGGAGCGGAAGTGCTCGGCCAGCGCCGTCGTCTCCGCGCCCGCACCCAGCCAGAAGAAGTTGCCCTGGGTCTCGGGCACCTCCCAGCCCTGGGCGCGCAGGGCGGCCACCACCCGGTCGCGCTCGGCGGCGACGGTGGCCGAGCGCTCGGCCGTACGGGCCAGCTGGGCCTGCCCCAACGCCGCCGCGGCGGCGGCCTGCGCGGGCAGGTTGACCCCGAAGGGCGTGGACACGGAGCGGATGGCGGCGGCCAGGCCCGGCTCGCAGATGAGGTAGCCCACGCGCATGCCGGCCAGGGCGTGGGCCTTGGAGAAGGTCCGTGAGACCACGAGGTTGGGGGCGCCGGCCAGCAGGGTGAGGGCGTCGCCAGCCTCGGGGGCGGTGACGAAGTCGAGGTAGGCCTCGTCGACGAGGACGACGACGTGGCGCGGCACCCCGGCCACGAGCTCGGCCAGCTCGTCGGCGGTCAGGATCGTCCCGGTGGGGTTGTTGGGGGTGCAGGCCATGACCACGCGGGTGCGGGGCGTGATGGCCGCCAGCATGGCGGGCACGTCGTGGCGCGCGTCGCGGGTCAGCGGGACGCGTACGGTCGTGGCGCCGGCGACGGCGACGCAGATCGGGTAGGCCTCGAAGGAGCGCCAGGGGATGACGACCTCGTCGCCGGGCTGGCAGACGGCGTCGAGGAGGTGCTGGATGAGGGCGACCGACCCGTTGCCGACGACGACTTGCTCGGCCTCGACGCCCCACCTGCGCGCGAGCACCTGCGTCAGGGTCTCCCCGGTCATCTCGGGGTAGCGGTTGGCGCCCGCGGCGGCACGGGTCATGGCTTCGACCACCGAGTCCTGGGGCGGGAAGGGCATCTCGTTGGAGGAGAGCTTGGCGATCTCCACCGGACCCTCGGCGTCGGGCCGGGCCCCGGGCACGTAGGCGGGCAGGGCTGCGACGTCGGGGCGGATGCGGACCGCCGTCGAGGACTCGGCGCTCAGGGTGGCGCCGGGGGTGGTCGCGCCGGGCTCCGTCGACGTCGGCGTCGGGATCACGGGGGCCTCCGGGTGGTCGGGTTCGCCGGTCGCTGGAGTCGCTGCGGGAGTCATGTCCCCATCTTGGCATCAGCCCAGGTTCGCTTGGCACAATGCGGTTATGGAGATCGTGGCACGAACTATCGGGAACGCGGCCGGCCTGTGGCTGGCCACGCGCCTCCTGTCCGGGCTGAGTGTGCCCGAGGGGGTGGGCACCGGCCAGATGTGGCTGAACCTTCTGGTCCTGGGGCTGGTGCTGGCGCTGGTGAACTCGCTGGTCAAGCCCGTGGCGAAGTTTCTGACCTTTCCGCTCTACATCGTCACCTTCGGGCTGTTCGCCCTGGTGGTCAACGGCGCGATGCTCCTGCTGACCGGCTGGCTGACCGACCACATCAGTGCGCTGGGCGCCGGCGGCTCGGTGCCGCTGGGGCTGGAGGTATCCTCCTTCGGCACTGCGGTGATCGGCTCAATCATCGTCTCGGTGATCTCCTCGATCATCGCCGCGATGCTCGTGCTCCGCGAGGACTGACGCTGACGACGCCGGCCGGCCGGCGTCCATAGTCGGCTCCAGCCGTCCCTAGCGCTCGCCCGACGGCTGCGGGGCCGGGGTCGGCAGCTCGTAGGAGGGTTTCGACGACGGCACCTTGCCCTGGTCACCGGTGGAGTCCTGGTACACCCCACTGGAGTCGGTGTTGCGCTGGATCGCGAAGGTGTACTCCGTGGTGGTCGTCCCTTGCTCGCCTGCGCCCGAGGCGCGGGAGAAGGACCTGCTCCAGTCGCCGAGCTCGGGGGCCCTGCCCTCCAGGCCCTCGGTGGCCTGCGCGTAGACGTCGGAGGCGTGGGGGTAGCCGTCCATGCCCATCTGGTGAGTATCGACCATGGCGACCTGCCTGCGGGGGCCGGTGGGCGTGGGGGCGGCGTCGAGCCCGGGGACGGCGTCGCCGGCGTTCTCCACGTGCAGAGCGTGGACGTCGTCGGGGATGTCGGCGCCCGCGGTGGGAGACCCGGCGGTGAGGACCGTGGTGATGTTGTACCGGTCCTGGATCGACGGGTCGGCTGCGACGTTGGAGACGGTGATGCCGCCCTGGGAGTGGCCGTAGAGGGCGACCTCCTCTCCCGGCTGGATGCCGGCCTGGCGCATGGCGGTGACGACGGCGCTCTCCATGACCGTGGGGGTCCCTCCCACGCCCTCGAGGTTGGTGAGCAGGTCCTGCGGTTCGCCGTCGCCGACGGTCCAGTCGGTGGTTCCCGGGACGTAGACGACCCAGGAGACTCGGCCGTCGGCGTGCTCGACCCGTTGGATGGAGATGACGCCGGCCTCCTCGTAGTCCTGCCCCAGGGATCTCTTGGAGGACTGCACCTCCTGGCAGTGCGTGATCGTCTCGGAGATGCTCTGCGGCGACCTGGAGTCCTTGCCCTTGCCGGTCATGCCGGCCTGCACGGGGCTGCCAAGCCCCAGGGGGTCCTTTGCGGCGGGAGGGAGCACGGTGGATCCGCTGCCGCCCACGGGGGTGACCGTGATGCCGGTCTGGCGCCCGTACAGCCCGGCGCCCAGCGCCGTCGCGTTCATCCCCAGGTACGTGGCAACGCGCTGCATGGGTGTGAGACTGGCGGTGTCCACGGTCTGGCTACCCACGGGCACCTGGCCGGGGAGCTGCTGCGTCACCCAGGGGTCGAGGCGCTCGGAGACCTGCCTGAGGTAGGCCTCGATCGTGGCCGACTCCCGGCCGGTCTGAGCCTTCTGGAGCCAGAGCGTCAGCAGGACCATTCGTACGGCGTCGTCCTTGACCCACTGGGCGGTGGCCGGGTCCTCGAGCAGGAGGTGCAGGACCTCGGCGACGGCCTGGCCGCCCTCGTTGTTCGCGAGCTGCGTGTAGAGCGGGCTGCCGGGCGTCGTCGCCAGCAGCGCCAGGCCGATGGCACCCGGGATCGGGGTGGCGAGGGAGACGCCCAGCGCCAGCTGGGCCAATCCGGCGTCGAAGGCCCGGATGTCCACGGGGCCCACGAGGCCGGGGCCGGGGGTGGCTCCGCCCTCGGCGAGCGTGTGGGCCTGGGAGCAGGCGGTGACGTCGGAGGCGATGCCGCGCAAGGTGTCCGCGACATCCTGCAACGACCCGGGTCCGGTACTCAAGACGTTCAGAGATTGAAGAGCGGTGGACTTCTCCAGGTCAAGAGTGAACGAGTAGGACCCACTGCTCACCCCGCTGTGCGGCGAGATCAAGGAGAAATCTAGATCAGGATCCAGAGCGGGATCCAGAGCGGGAACGCACTGACCGTCGATATCCTTCCAGGTCCCTTGCGGGTTGAAAAGGCTTCGCGGCGCCAAAGGAAACTTCGGGGGAGGCGGTGGGGGCGGCGCCGCATTCACCTCGGTGACCGCGTTGGCAATGAGTGTTCGCGCATCATCGAGTGAGTCGGCCGCCGAGGTAAGACTGCCTGCGAGGGTATCCAGGTCATCGGTGTTCACCGAAACGCTGCCGCCTGACACGATCGTTGGAACCTGTCCTCCCCACATGCTCCATGAGTGGCCGGTGTCCTCCGGGGCCGGACCGTCGTACGGGGCGGCGGGAGCCGCGGGCACGCCACTCGTCGGCGCAAGGCGAGGAGGCTCCGTCGCGCCGGGATCCTGTGCCCAGGCGGGGTAGGGGTTGCCCGTGTTCCCAACCGGTTCCCCATTCGTGTGTCCGCCCCCAGCCGATGACGTGTTCGACGTCGACCCTGCTGACGACCCCGAGGAGCTCGGCTTCTGCTCAGAGGCGGGATAGGAGCTGCCCGAGCTCCCCATAGGCACCGGGCTCATGACGGGCTCGTTCCGACTGATGAGTTGCGGGCTTCGATTACGCTGACGTCGGAGACCGCCGTGTCATAGCGCGTCGCCAGCGCGGTCAGGAGCCCGGAGGCGTTGTCGAGGGCCGTCTGGCAGGCGATGGAGGCGGCCCCCACCCAGCTGGCGGGGACAGCGGTGGGGAACTGGGTGACTGCGGTGTCGTAGTCCATCCTGGATAAAGACAGTGAGAGAGACATGACTCGACGGTAGGGCGCCCCCGGGCCGCCCGCAGCGCCCGCGATCAGCCCTGTGGATCAGCCTTGCAAACCGACGCCTGTGGCCCCC
>CAUVMS010000018.1:0-30346 GCA_963552815.1 uncultured Actinomyces sp.
GCCTGAGACTCGCATAGCGTCCGGCCCGCTCCCCGGTGGGGGAGCGGGCCGGACGCCGTGTGAGGCCGGGCAGAGCTGCGCGGGCGACTCAGGCGCTGAGCATGGCCTCGCGGACGCGGCCGACCCAGGCCAGCTTCTCCTCCAGGGAGGCGGTCGCCGGGGTGTTGATCTTGAGGCCCTCGTAGGTCTGGGATCCCCCGGCAGCCTGCATTGTGGCGGCCACCCGCTCCGGGGTGAGCCAGCTGGTTGGCTCGTGCTCGGCCAGTGGCAGATGCGCGTCGGCCCACGCCCAGGCCCACTGGGTCTTCTCGGGTCCGGCGCCCGAGATCATGACGCCGCCCAGCAGGCCCGCCTCGATCAGCTCGCGCACGTGGTGCTCCGGGGTGGCCGGGTCGTGGGTCTCAATGACCGAGCGGCCCCAGTTGACGGTGATGAGAGCCGGGGTGTCCCGGCAGGCGGTGATCTCCTGGGACAGCGGCAGGAAGGCCTTCTCCGAGGGGCCCACGCCGCCCTCGGCGTCGCAGTGCTCCACGATCATCCCCAGGCCACAGGAGGCGAAGTCCTCGGCCAGCTCGCTCAAGGAGGCGTGAAAGGCCTCGGCGCTGGCCTGGTAGTGGGGCGCCGAGTGCAGCTCCACCCGGGTGACGACCCGCTGTCCCGCGGCCTCATGGAGGCGATCGACCGCCTCGAGCAGGGTGCGGGTGTGGGCCAGGGCCTGGCTGCGTCCGCCGTCGTCGGGGGAGGCCAGGCCGAAAGCGGGGTCGGCCCCGGCGCGCCCCATGGTTCCCGGGATCGCCGTGATGACGCACTGCGTGAAGCGCCCCGACAGCTGCTCGGCCAGCCACGGCTCGGGCGCGTCGAGCGCCTCCCGGAAGGGCAGCTCGATGCCGTCGACCCAACCGAGGTCGGCCAGCGCGGCGTACAGGTCGGCGGCCCCGCGGCGGTCCTTGTCGTCGGGGGGAAGCATGGGGTAGGCGCCGACGACGAAGGGTACGGCATGGAGTTCAGCGGGCTTCTTGGCCTGGTTCTCGGCCTGGTTCTCAGTCCGATTCTCTGAGACGGCGGACATAAGGTCTCCTTGAGGTTCTGGGATCGTGCTACAGTGCGCGATACATCAGACATCATATGACTGGATGGCGTGATCGCGCACCGTCGCGCGCAGACTGCTCTTCATCGCGCAAACCCGCCGGAAAGTCGATACTGTCCCGAAGGACCCCGCCCATGCTCCTCGACCTCACCTCCTCCGACACCTCCTCGCCCCTGAGCATCGGTGAGCGCGACCTCGCCGCCCTGGCCGCCTGCGAACGCGGCACGATCCTCCTCGACGTCGCCGCCCGCGCCGATGCCACCCTCATGGAGCTCACCGGCACCAACGGGCGGATCACGCTGTCTCTGCGCGGAGGCCGCCTCGACGGCGAGCAGGTCCTCGGGGCCGACGGCTCGCCGGAGACGGGGGAGCAGGGCGGCGTCGAACGTCGCCTCCTCGACGCCGAGGACGCCCTGGGCCTGGACGACGGCCGCCCCCACACGATCGCTGTGAGCGTCAACGAGACCGGCACCCACCTCTACGCCGACGGCTACGAGTGCTTCTCCACGACCCTGACCGCCTTCCTCGCCCAGATCGGCCTCACCGGCGTGCGCATCGACCCCGACGGGATCGTGGAGGTGACCCGCCTGGCCGCCTGGGCCGAGCCTCTCAGCGACCGCGCCGTCATGGCCCAGTCCCTGGCCGCCACCCCGATGGTGCAGTTCGCGGCCAGTGAGCTCTCCGCCCGCGACGCCCGCCGCACCGGGGCCCTGGCCACCGGCGCCATCCGCGCTCTGTTCCGCACCCGGGGCCGGGGACAGGCCGGCACCGTCATCGCCGCCCACGGTCAGGGCGGCACCCTGCACCTCGGCATCGACGCGGGGGGCCTGACCTACCGGGTCCTGCCCGGAGCGCACTCCCCTGAGACCGAGCCCCTCATCGAGGTGCGGGCCCCGGGCCACTGGGACGACGGCACCTGGCACGACGTCGTCGTGACCTCGGCGCGCGGCGCGGTGGAGATCCACGTCGACGGCTACCAGGTCGCCCACGCCCCCGGAAGCGCCTTCCTGGCCGACATCGCGCCGGTGACCCGCGTGGTTGTGGGCGCGGACCTGGACGGCAAGCGCCTCTTCGGTGAGGCCCAGACCGCCATGGTCTACGACGCCGCCCTCACCGACGCCCAGATCAAGCGCCTGGCCGGTGCCGCCCCGCTGCCCACGCGCGCCCTGTTCGACACCGGCTACCACGGCGCCCTGTCCTACCGGATCCCCTCCCTGCTCACCCTGGACAGCGGCGTCATCCTGGCCGGCGCCGACCAGCGGGTCTCCATCCCCAACGACGCCCCCAACGACATCAACCTCGTCATGCGCCGCAGCCTCGACGGCGGCGCCACCTGGGAGGAGATGCGCACCCTGCTCTCACTGCCGGGGACCGGGGCGCTGGGGGCCTCCCTCATCGACTCCGTCCTGGTCCAGGACCGCTCCACCGGCCGCGTCATCTGCCTGGTCGACCAGTTCCCCGGCGGCATCGGTCAGCCCAACGCCGCCGTCGGCACCGGCTTCGACGCCCAGGGGCGCCGTGTGCTGCACAACCGCGCCGGCGAGATGTTCGCCGTCGAGCCCGACGGCGCCGTGCTGACCGATGCGGGCGAGCCCACCGACTACCGCGTCCTCCTGAGCGATGACGTTGCCACCGGCGCCCGCGCCGGCGACGTCCTCCTGGATGGCGAGGCGGCCGGCAGCATCTACCTCGCCTACGAGCAGGCCCCCGAGGACTGCCTCTTCCAGCACCGCAGCTCCCACCTGCTCATGATCACCTCCGACGACGACGGCGCCACCTGGTCCGAGCCGATCGACATCACCGTCCAGGTCAAGGCCGACTGGATGTGCTTCCTGGGCACCGGCCCCGGCAACGCCATCCAGCTGACCGGAGCGGAGCACGCCGGACGCATCCTCGTCCCCGTCTACTACAGCCACGAGGCGGGCGGCACCGGCTACCTGTCCTGCGCCGCCATCTACTCCGACGACGGCGGGGCCACCTGGACCCTGGGCGCCTCACCCAACGACGGGCGCGAGGTGCTGGGCTCGGTCGTCTCCTCGCGCGACCTGGCCGACGAGCGGGCCAGCCTGTACGAGTCCGTCCTGGTTGAGGGCTCCGACGGCGCCGTGCACGTCTGGGCCCGCAACCAGCACCCCTCCGGGCGGGTCGCCCACGCCGTCTCCCGCGACGGCGGCGCCACCTGGGGCGAGGTCGACCACGACGCCCAGCTCACCGAGATCTTCTCCCAGCCCAACGCCATCACCGTCACCGGCGCCGATGACGCCGCCGGAGCCGCTGAGCCCGACAGCAGGAGCATCGTCTTCGCCAACGCCTCCCAGATGCTGCCCTTCCGCGGATGCGGCGTCATGCGCCTGAGCCACGACGACGGCGCCACCTGGCCCCACAACCGGGTCGTCAACCCGCGCCACTACGTCTACCAGTGCATGGCCCAGCTGCCCGGCGGTGACATCGCCCTGCTGTGGGAGCGCGAGTGGCAGGGGCTGTTCCTCACCACGGTGCCGCTGGCCTGGCTGACGAGCTCGCGCTCGACGATCAGCTGAAGCCTGCTCGCAGCCGCCCGCCCCGGGCGTCGGCGGCAGGGGCCGTGGGAGACAATCACGCCATGACCCACCCCGCGCCCTCCGCCGCAGCCTCCGCACCCCAGCCCGAGCAGACGTCCGGCTCCGACACCGCCGCGCCTCGCTCGGCGCCCCACGAGCTGCTGAGGTTGACCAGCCCCGCCTACGGCGGCGACTACAACCCCGAGCAGTGGGACGAGGCCACCTTCGTCGAGGACCTCGAGCTCATGGCCGAGGCCGGCGTCAACCTGGTCTCCTTGGGCATCTTCTCCTGGGCGCGCCTCGAGCCGCACGAGGGCACCTACGAGCTCGACTGGCTGGTGGAGATCGTGGGCCGCCTCCACGACGCCGGGATCGCCGTCGACCTGGCCACCGCCACCGCCTCCCCACCCGCCTGGATGGCCACCAACCACCCCGAGTCCCTGCCGATGAACGCCGACGGCGTGCGCCTGGGCTTCGGCTCACGCCAGCAGTACTGCCCCAGCTCGGCCGTCTACCGGGAGCGCTCCGCCGCCCTGGCCAGGGTGCTGGCCGAGCGCCTGGGGAGCCACCCCGGCGTCGTCATGTGGCATATCGGCAACGAGTACGGCTGTCACACCGCTGAGTGCTTCTGCCCCGACTGCGCCCAGGCCTTCCGGGCCTGGCTGGCGGACCGCTACGGCGACGTCGCCCGCCTCAACGCCACCTGGGGCACCGACTTCTGGTCCCAGCGCTACACGAGCCTGGATCAGGTCAGCCCGCCGGCGGCCATGCCCACCTTCCACAACCCCGCCCAGCTTCTGGACTGGAGGCGCTTCAGCGACCACCAGCTGCGCAGCCTCATGGAGGCCGAGGCCCGCATCCTGCGCGAGCACTCGAACCTGCCGGTGACCACCAACTTCATGGGCGACTTCCCGGCCACCGACTACTGGCGCTGGGCCGAGTCCCTGGACATCATCTCCGACGACTCCTACCCCGACCCCGCTGACCCGGCCGCCGCCCACGAGGTCGCCTGGGCCGGTGACCTCATGCGGGGCCTGGCGGAGGGACGCCCCTGGGTCCTCATGGAGCAGGCGCCCAGCGCCGTCCAGTGGCGCGGCCGCAACTCGCCCAAGCGTCCCGGCCAGCTCCTTCTGTGGTCCCTGGCGCGAGTGGCCCACGGTGCCGACGGCATCCTGCAGTTCCAGTGGCGACAGTCCCGCCGGGGCGCTGAGACCTTCCACTCCGGCATGGTCCCCCACGCCGGGCGCGTCAGCCGCACCTGGGACGAGGTGGTGGACACCGGCCGGGCACTGAAGCGGCTCGGGCCGGTCCTGGGCGAGCCGGTGCGCGCCGAGGCGGCCGTCGTCCTGGACTGGGAGAGCCAGTGGGCCATGAGCTCGACCATCGGGCCGGTCGAGCCCGGGGAGCGCTTCGAGACGGCCCGCGCCTGGCACCGCAGCCTGTGGGAGGCCGGGATCGCCACGGACATCGTTCCCTTGCGTGCTGACCTGGCCGGGTACCGCCTTATCGTCGTTCCCGCGGTCTTCATCGACTACCCCGAGCTCGCCCGGCGCCTGGAGCAGGCCGCCGCCGCGGGCGCCCAGGTCGTCGTGGCCGGCCCCACCGGGGTCGTCGACGTCAGCGCTGGGGCGGTTCTGGGCGGCTACCTCGGGTCGTTGCGGCCCTTGCTCGGGGTGAGGGTCACCGACCATGCCGCCCTGAGCGGACCGGTGGGGCGGGACGGCGCCGGCGACCTCGGTGGCTCAGGTGACTCCCGCGGGGCGCTCGTCAACCGCCTCAGCCGCGCCGTCGGGACACCTGCCGCCGAGGCCTGGACGGGCCTGGAGGCGGTCGGTGAGCCGTTGCGCAGGGTCCTGGACCAGATGGGCTCGCCCACGCCTGACCTGCGCGCCGGCGGCTGGGTCGAGGAAGTGAGCCTCGATGAGGCGCCAGCCGACGCCGGTGCCGGTCAGGGCCGGGAGGCGGTTGAGGTCGTTGCGGTCTTTGACGGCCGCGGTGGGGGAGTGGACCTGGCCGGTCGTCCCGCCATCACCCGGCGCCCGGTGGGAGACGCGGGGTCGGCCTGGTACGTGGCCGCCGACCTCGACTCCCTCAGCCGGGCCGCCCTGCTGAGACTGGTGTGCGCGCACGCCCGGGTGGGGCCGGTCGTGGCCGACCTGCCCGACGGCGTCGAGGCGCAGCGGCGCGGAGAGGTCCTCTTCCTCCTCAACCACGGTGACCGGGCCGTCGAGGTGCCCGGTATCGTGGGCACCGATCTGCTGACTGGTGGGACCTGCACGGGGCACGTCGTCCTGGCCCCGCGTTCGGCGCTTGTGGTGCACTGCGTGCCGCATTCTCAGGCATCCTCGCCGAGTGCAACCCTGATGTGAAGCAGTAGCGAGGACCGAACGCACCTGGTGTTGAGTTCTCATCGGTGGGGTGGCGTCACTGGGCAAAATGCGCGGCAGCTGCTCAACGGGACGTTGCAGGGGGGTGATGGCGTCTACACTGTCGCTATGGCGATCCCCAACGGCATCCCTGAAGACTCGTCGCAGTACTACATGAACCAGCCGCCGCCGACGCATCCCTATGCGTACACGGAAGGGGCGGCGCCAGCCGCGCATCCGGTCGGACGTCAGCCTCTCCGCGCTCGCATGAACATGACGCCGGAGATCTCTCACAGCATCGTGAAGGATGCCGTCATGCTGATTCTGGGCGCGCTTGCCGGTATGGGAGTGTTCTATGCCGTGACCAGGTCCTTCGACGATCTAGCCGGCTATGCGATCTTCTTCGGCATGGGTGCTGGATTCCCCTTCGGGTGGCGTGTGCTGTCGTTCATGGATTCTATTATTAATCAACTTAGGTTCTCGCTGAAATTCAAAGGCGACATTCCGATTATCCTATATGTGATATTATTTATTCCTTACTTTCTGTATATTGTAAAATTCGGTTTGGCTGTCATGATCGGCATTCCTGCGCTGGTGTTCTCGGTTGCCAGGCACATGTGGCACGTGTTGTTAGACTAGTTGACCGGTGCGGCTGCGCCTGCGTGAAGGTTGCTGGTAGGTCAAGCGCGGCAGTGAACTTTTTTTGGGCGATGAAGCCCAGGTCGATTGCGGAGGGGTGCCAGTAGGTGGGGTCTCTCGGAGTATAATCGTTCAGTTGAGGTAATGATATGAGTGAGATTCCTGAAGCAGCCGAGGCTCGCGATCCAGAGACCTCCGCGGACAGGCTTGAGCAGCTGGCGGACCTGTATCCCGAGCTGTACGCCCTCATCGTGATGAATCCATCGTGCCCCCCGGAGCTGCGCCAGTGGATCATTGAGGATCGCGGCTCCAAGGAAGCGGCGGAGGCGTGGAGCCGGCACCAGGCCCGACAGGCGGCCACCCAGACTATTCCGGTGCAGACCCAGCAGACGCAGCAGATGCGGCCGGTGTCGATGCAGCCTTCGCCGCAGGGAGTGCAGCAGGTACCTGTGCGAGCGAATTCTCGTGCCAACTCGTCTTGCGGAGGGATGGCGCTAGGCTGCCTCGTCATCTCAGTGATCGTCATGACGCTGATGTACGGATGCATCCACGCCATTGATAAGTTCGGCTCCTCGAGTTCCGGGTCGGATGCTAGCGCTACGCCGGACAAGAAGAGCCCGGCACCTGCGGGCGCAATTACTACGGATCTTTTTCAGACGCCCTCGAAGAATATCGCATGCGAGGTCGCGGACGGTCAGGTGAACTGCTTTGTCAATGAACGCTTCTATGCGGAAAACGGGCAGCAAGACTGTGATGAAACCCTGTTCGCCCTGAGCGTCGGCCAAGGCGATGCTGCTGTGGTGTGCGGACTTATCTTCGCGGGTCATGAAGGTGAGGAACTCCAAACCTTGGAGTACGGGACGACGGGGGTGAGCTCCGATGGGAACTATGCCTGTTCGTCCAGTGAAGAAGGAGTGAGATGCTGGAATCAGTGGACAGGAAAAGGTTTCACCGTGAATAGGAACTCCTATGAATTCTTCTGATGGTGGGGCTCAATATACTGATGGTTCACCGTGGGGCGAGTATGTGGCTTTCGATGTTGAGAGGTATAGAGGATGACCTTTCCATCATTATCTGAACCGCCTGCTGCTTCTGCCTTTCCGGTGCTTTCTGGAAGCTCTTCCGGTGAGATGACGCCATCGGTGGGTGAGACCCCGTCGACTGCAAGCCGGCGCAGCAAGACGATACTGGCCAGCATTGCGCTCACTGTGGTCGCGAGCTGCCTGCTAGGGTGGGGCGTTTACGCTTTTCTCACCTCGATCCATGTATTTGCGATCGTGTTCGATGGTGCTTCATTCATCAACTGGAAAGCGGTCTTCGCCGTCATTGCAGGATCCCTGCTGGCATTCATCGCTGTCATCATGGCGATCATCGCGATCGTGCGATCCAGGCCGAAGGTTCTGGCCGTGGTTGTCCTCCTGTGCGGTGTGGCTATGCCTGCGATGACAGCAGCCGGTGCTGGACACCTGGGTGGGGAAGCGTTGCAGAAACACACCTTCGCTGAAGCTCGGCACTATGCCGGTGAGGTGAGCCCTGAGAACGTCGATGCAGTCCTCGTCAAGGTTGAGGAGATGGGGGTTTCTGTTCCCTGGCGCCACGATCTGGTTGCGCTGCTGCGCGAGAGCAAGGAGGGTGTTTCGTAGTGCTGGAGAAGCTGGTGGAAAGCACTGTGGAGCACAGAATGTGATGATGGTGATCAGGCCTGGCGGTGTCAAAATCAGGTGAGAGGGTGATGAGCGAACATGGCACAGTTTCCGAAGATTCCTAGTGCGGGTTCCTGGACGAAGCAGTCTTCGTCAGAGGACTTGGATAGTACAGGGGGTGCGTCCTCCGGAATGGCTGCAATGGAAGGAACGTCCGGCAGCTTCCGGTCGCGCGAAGCCGGTACGAGTAGTGGCATCGGATTCGGTTCCGGGGGCGATGGCTCGAGCTGGCGCCCCGAAAGCACCTCGATCCAAGTGACGAAGGCACCCGAGGGGCTTCTCTACGTCGCTTTAGCGGCGGCCGTTATCGCGATTCTGTTGTCAGCATTATTTGAGTCCGTGGTTGTGGCTGGGATCGGTTGGGCGCTTTCGGCGCTGGTGGGACTGGGTGCTGCCACGGTCTTCGTCGTTCAGAACGCCAAACGTCAGACAAGTCCATGGTATCTCTATTCTTCGCGCCCGCAGCTGCTGTACAGACTGTCGGTGCTGCTCTGCTTCCTGGCCATTGTGGCCACCTCGGTCAGAATCGCTTTGTTCGTGGGTAGGATGTGATTGGCATATGATCCCGCGTTGTTGTTGCCGTGAGCTGATCCAACGATCGGGGAGGTTGGCCGTCAACGTCCTCTCAGTTCTGGGTGTTACGCTGCTCGTGCTCGCAGGGGGCGTTCTGTCTGCCGCTCCTCAAGTCCTCGCCGCACCCCAGAAGGAGCAGTCCTCCGGGCCCCTGAGTGCCTTCGGAGCCTGCCTGTCAGGTAAAGGTGAGGGGTCATTGGTCCTTCTCATGGATCAATCCGGCTCCCTGAGGCAGTCGGATCCGGAGAAGGCGAGAGTCAAGGCGAGCAAGTATCTTGCTCAGCGTCTTGCAGCCTTCGCCGACTCCTCTAAGGTCACGTTGAAGGTGCGGGTTGCAGGATTCGCCTCTGACTATCAGGCGCTGGGTGACTGGGTCAGTATCAACTCAGGATCCCTGGCTGAGATCGACAAACAGATCACCGCAGCCGGCGACAATCTCAAGGACTACGATACCGATTACTGGACCGCTCTTGAGGGGGCGCGTCAGGACCTGGCGGAACACGATTCATCCGAATGTCGTTCCGTAGCCTGGTTCTCGGACGGCGCCTATGACCTCGATGTGCGGGACTCCGATCAGGTTCAGCAGGAGTACGGCACCACTAAATCCTATGCCCCCGGCGTCTCATTGACTGACGAATCAGGTGTGAGGGCGGCTGAGGCGGCAGGAAAGCAGGATATTTGTCGGCCGACCGGACTTGCCGATCAGCTGCGTGCCTCTCATATCACCTTGCTGGGCATCGGTTTGAGCAGTGGCGACTCCGACTTTGATTTCATGAAGAGAATCACGTCAGGTGGAGGGAAGAATTCCGTAAGCCATTCCGTTGACTCGTGCGGAAATGTCTCCGATCCTCCGGGGGAATTCTATCCCGTCACTGATATCGACTCCCTGCTGATGGCATTTGACTCGATCTCCGCTCCGGGGCGCCCCGTGTCCAGTAGTGCGACCAAGATCTGCCAGGGTGACGTGTGCTCCGAAGGCGAGACCAGTTTTGTCCTGGATCGTTCACTGCGCAATGTGCACATTTTGGCATCATCGGATACCCAGGGACTGGAGGCGAACCTCTACGCCCCTGGATCGCAGACGCCCATCATGATGGCGTCAGGCTCTAGCGGTCCGCAGAGCAATCAGGGCGTCTCATACGAGTGGATGACAGGGCGGACGCTACGGATCGACCTCGACTCGAACAGCACCGGCTTATGGACCGGACAGTGGCGTCTGGTCTTTGTCGATAGGCAGGAGTCATCGTCAGGGCATGAGGTGCGTGTCAATCTCCATCTCAGCTCACCGTTGTCGATGGCCTGGAAGAACCTGGGGCAGACGACCCTGCGCCAGGGTGAGGCTGTGTCGGACGCTGACCTGAAACTTGTTGACGGGGCCGGGGGGCATGAGGTCCCGCCTTCGGATCTCACCGGTCCAGTCTCGTTGAACGTGTCACTGAAGGACGCACAGGGAAAGGAGCACAACCTCTTCCAGAGCACCGACCCCGCTTCACTCTCCAGTCCTCAGCGGATCACGATCCCGAAGGAGGCCGCTCTGGGCAGCGGCACCCTGACCACGAGTCTCACCGTGACGACGGGCGACGCCACCGCTGCCGACGGCTCACCTGTCAAAGGCACAACGCTCTCGCCATCGCTCGTCTCCACAGCGGTGAGCATCTCCCCGCCGTCGAACTATCCGACTCTGGGAGACCAGATCAGTTTTGGTCGTTTGGATGGTCGGACCACGGCCAGTGCCAACCTCAAGGTCACTGGCCCGGGCTGTGTCTGGATCGGGGATGGTCAGACCGTGCTCACTGGCTCTCCTAAGGAGGCCGGAACCGTCACCATCGCGGCCCAGGCGTCGTCGAAGGAGAAATGCGTCAAGCTTAAGGAGGGGCAGTCTGGGACGGTGCCGGTGAGCCTGGCAACCCAGGAGTACGCCAACGGAGCGGTGACGGGAACGGTGACCGTGATGGTGGCTCCGTTGGATGATCAGGGTGAGCCCCAGGGTGTCGATGTGCCCTTCACGGCAGATATGCGCCGTCCGCTCAATGTGGGCACCGCATGGACGGCATTCGTGATCGCGCTGCTGTGCGGAGTAGCAATCCCGATCGGGATTCTCTACCTCTTCAAGTACCTTTCCGCCGTGATCCCCTCGGGGTCGCTGGTCGTGGGGACGACCGTCGTGGAGGTGCCCCGTGACGGAACCGCGCCAACGATCGATCTGCCCTCCCAGCGGATGAGGATGTACTCCCTTCGCGGTCGTACTCGTACCTTTGAGATGGACGGCTATCGCCTGCGCACCATCATGGGGCTATCGCCTACCGCAGTCCCCAGAGTTGAGCTCGTCGAACCGAATGCTCCTTCGGTGTCCGGGGCGACGCCTGGTTCGCGCGAGGGCCGGGCCGTTGTGCCCCTGGGCGTTCGCGGCCAGTGGATCGTGGTTGCCGACCAGCCGTCGTCTCCGGACGGTGCGCGTCGGGTGACCCTCATCGTGCTCGCGGCATCGATGGATGAGGCCGTCCTCGCCAAGGTCGTGGGTGATGCTCAAGCTCACCTCGCATCTCGTGCTGGCTCGATCCTTTCTCCTGGACAGGACTCAGAGGCGTCGTCCTCCCAAGCCGAAGGGCACATCGGCAGCCCTCCAGCTGCGGGGCCCTCGATGCCGGGTGCGGGTACGGGCTTCGGCTCCCTGGACTCGGATGAGGATGATGCCTTCGGCGGATTCTCGACCACCTCGGGCGTGCTGTCGTCGGAGACAGCCCAGCCGAAGGAGAAGGCCGCGCCTGAACGGGAACGGTCCGGCCCTTCCTCACCCGAGGATCCTCCGGTCGCCTTCCCCACGTTATAAATTGATCACGATCCGGGTTGCGCGTGATGGCGTCGTGACGACACCCGTACGTGACCTGCGATCATGCGCAGTCTCGTAGAATGCTGTGAGTTCGGCAGAAAGGAACCTTCGAACCATGCACAAGGTCCTCGTCATCGGATGCGGCGGATCGGGCGCCAGGACCCTGTCCTACATGCTGGACCAGTTGCACGCAGACCTGGCTGTCCATGGGATCGATGAGGTTCCTGGGTGCTGGCAGTTCCTCAATGTCGACACTCCTCTCCAGGAGGAGCAAGGTGAAGCGGTTGCCTCCGTGAGCAGACAGGGGGGTGCATACGTCGCCTGTGGGGTGGCCAACGGTGAGTACCGTGTTGTCGATGAGGCTCTGACCCAGTCGGTTCAGCTCAACGGGAGTCAGGGCCTGCGTCAGCTGGCGACCTGGATGCCCCGTCGGCCCAGGGATGTCTCGTTCCCGGTGACGGTGGGTGCCGGCCAGTTCCGAGGGATCGGTCGCCTGCTGGTTCTCACACGGCTGCGTGACATCTCGCAGGCCGTGCAGTCGGCTCTCGCACGCATGACGAGTCCTCGTTCCCAGGAGCAGGCGGTTCGGGTGTCACAGGCGGTGCCCGGAGCCGGACCCACCCCGGACATCACTGCGCCGCCTCTGGTACTGGTCGTCTCCTCCATGGCCGGCGGGTCAGGGGCGTCGATGACCTTGGATGTCTGCCGCCTCGTCGCTGGAGTCAGCTCGACGCCCGCCATTGATCCTCAGCTGATCTCCGTGTTCCTTTACACGGCCGAGGCCTTCGCCTCGGTGCCGGCGCACATGCGCTCGGGCATGCCGGGCAATACTCTGGCGATGCTGGGCGAGATCGTGGCGGCCCAGGCTGGGGCTGACGGCACAGCCGCCGAGCTCGACCGGCGGCTCTACGAGACACTGGGACTGACGAATCGGGCAGGACGGGCGTTCAAGCGGGTCACGCCGATCGGTCTACGCGCAGGGGGTTCCGGTGCGGTCTTCGGAGACGGCACCACGGAAGGGGTCTTCCGGGGAATGGGGCGCGGTTTGGCGCGCTACATCTCGTCATCGGCCTTCGACGACTACGTCTCCTACGACATCGCGAACCAGGTCTCCATCCCTGGCCGGGACATGACCAGCTGGGGGGTGGATCCCACTGATACGGCATGGGGATCTTTCGGCTACGCCTCGCTGAGCACCGGGCGTGATCGATACGCCGAGTACGCCGCACAACGCATCGCTCGCAGAGCCGTCGACCATACCTTGGACGGCTTCCGTCAGACGGGTGACACAACCGGCGACACCCAGAGACTCGCTGACCTGTGGGCGCATCGTCACGAAAGCGAGCTGCGCAGCCTGGGACTACCCACCTCCGCCGGGTCCCCCGTACTCGCCGGAAGCTCGGCGGCGGACCAGGCCACGATCGACTGGTTTCTCGACGAGACGGTCTCCTCAACCGTTAACAAGACCGTGCTGGGAACCCATGCCAAGGATGCGGTGGCGGCCGTTCTGGCTCAACGCCCCCAGGCCGAGGGGATGCCGGTGACCGAATGGGCCGATGGGATGAACCGGTGGCTGACTACGTCCAAGGAACCCGCCTTCGTCTCCGAGCTCGAGCGCGTCAGCATCGACTTCGCCCTGAAGCGTGCCGAGGAGATGGCGGACCGTCTCGTTGCTACCGCCCGGCAGACGATTGCCGACCTTGGGCTTCCGTACGCCTTGTATCTACTGGGCCAGCTTCGCCAGCCCGGAGGCGTGCTCGACACGCTCATTCCGCGTGTTGCGGCGATGGAGCATCTGGCGCCTCAGCACCCACTGTCGTTCCCCGACTCGCTCCTGAAACAGCTGCGTGGGATGGGCAAGGCAGTTCTCGGAGGAGCCGGGCTGGAGGAAGTGATTGGGAAGCTGGAGTCCAGCTTGCAGCAGTCGGCCTTCCACTGGCTCAGCGCGCGAACCGCCGCTCATCTCGCCACAGCGATGCGCGACATGATGACCTCCGCCGTCAGGCCCTTGGAAGACGTCCTGGACGACGCCCGTAGAGTCCTTGTCGATGCGCGAGCGGTCCGAGCGAGTCAACAGGGCATCGCCGATGTCACCACAGATGTTTACAGCGCATGGCCTCAGGAGCCCCAACCCGGACAGGCTGACGGCAGTATCGTGCCGCAGCGTTTCGCCACGGCTCACAACGAGGTCGTCCTCATGCCGGTGGAGCAGTATCCCGGGCGCTTTGAGGAGCACACCACCGACGCCGTCGGTGGTGGAAACGACTTCCACCAGGCCTATTCACGCGTGGTTCGGGAGGTCGTCTCGGGGATCTGGGCGCAGGGTGCGGGAGACAAGCCGCCGGAGGATCTGCTCACTATCACGACCGCTTGGGTGCCGTCAGGTCTCCAGAGCGCCACCGGAACGGCTCTTCCGACGCCGGCACGGTATGAGCTGCGTTTGCGTCCCTCCGAGATCCTCGGACGTGCTCGGGCGTTCGTGGGAAGGCGTGGCGAGGCATTCGAGGTCTTCTGCAGCCAGTCTCTGCGCAGTTATCTCACCGATGACACTGTAGGAGACCATGAGCGATCTCAACGGTCACAGTCGGTTCTTGCCGGCCTGAAGCGGACGCTGGAGATGGCGCGACCTCTTGTGGAGATCAGCACTGAGACCTACCGATCTCTTCACAACGGTGACACTCCTGCACTGGCCTACACGTTCTCCCCGATTCCTCTGCGGAATCAGGGTGTGGCCCAGGACTTCCTTGACTACCTGGATCAGGAGTCGACGATTGATCGTGAACTGGTGCACGATCGAGTCGAAAGGGCCCTGGGTGACGAGGATGTGGCTCGCATTGACGTCTTCGGCTCCTATCCGCGTACGCTCCCAGTGGCGTACTCCGGGCTGCTGCGTTCTGTGCGTGAGTCGTGGGACAAGTCCCGTGGTTCCGCGGGGGCGCGGGACGCCTTCTGGCGTTTCAGGCGAGCGCGTCCCTTGATCGGTGGATTGCCGTTCGGCGATTCCGAACGCCTCACCATGGTGCGTGGGTGGTGGATGGCCACGTTGGCCGGAGGCGTCGAACGGGCCCCGTGGGGTGGCCATTCGGACACGCAGCCGGTGCGCGTCTGGGACACCGAGGAGCATGAGTGGGTGGCTTTCCCCGCTCCTATGCTCACTCCGCCGTCGCGGATGATCACTGCCAATGCGTGGTTGCCCGCAGTGCTGGAGTCTTCCCTGCTGGCGTATCTCCAGGTGGGTGAAGGCGGGCTGCAGGCGTTCAGGCCATGGCGGGTGCTGCGCCGCTGGGCCGACGCCTCCGTCAACGAGCCGCAGGTGGCCTTTGGAGTGACGACTCCTGTGGATGAGGCTGTGTCGGAGCTCCTGGGTAGGGGGAAAGTCGATGGTCTCACCCCGGTTGCTGGGATCGATCAGCTCCCAGACCCGGAGCTCAGGCGTGAGAAGCTCTTGAGCTATTGCGACGTGATCCTTGGTGACTTGGAGCAGAACTACCTGCCCGGTCCAGGAAAGGCCGATGAGCCAGGACACTTCACTAACTATCGTAAGCGCTCCCTGGTGGAGACGACTCCCCTGACCATTGATCTTGCCCAGGACATGCACGACGAGCTCAGCAGACTTCGAGATGTGATCGCCTCAGCGCGACCTGCGACAGCCCCTGGTGCCTCTTCCACGTCGTTCGGATCCGGAATCGAGTACTGACATGGAGCCATCAGCGTCAACCACCACCGGGCCCCGGTCTGTGTCGATCTTCGTTGCTCCACCAAGCCAAAGACCTGTGCTGGCCGGGCTTGTCGACCTCTCCGCCGCGGGACTGCTGGCCCCCTTCGCCTGGATCGAGGCAGGCAAGGACCCGGAAACGGATCCAGACCGGTACGATCCCGTCGGGGTGTGGGTCGATCAGGGGAAAATATCGGTTAGCACTTTTTCCCAGGTCGTTAACCGTCATGATCTGGAAATGGTTCGGCTGCTCGTCGTTGTTCCTGTGGGCCATCCTGGTCAGGATGCTTTGTCCGCCAGCGCGGAGCAGTTCTACCAGCTTCTGGGGGTGCCGCAGCATACGCGCAGAGAGAGCGTGCGCGTCATCGTTCCCTACTCCTCGAAGCCGCAGGCTGCCGAGCTGGGTCGCATCGGTTGGCGGGAGGTCATGCTCTCCCCGGAGTCCACCTCTGATCCCGCCTACAACGCCATCCCCTGGTGGACCCGGCCGGAGACGATCCCGGGAGCGGCGGCGGTCGGCCTGGCGGTTCAGGCCGGCTTGTGCGGCTCGGTGAACGCGGCACCGCACGACGGACAGCGTGAGGACGTCTCCTATGACATCAACGTGGTCCGCAGCTTCGTCCGTATCGTTGACGCCCACCGCGTGGAGGATCAGCTGCGCCGCCAGGTGACTGAGGTCGGAGATCGTTTCCCCCAACCCACCCGCGCGGATACCGGTGTCCGCGTTCCGGCATACGCTGATCCTGACGCCAAGGTTGCAGCTGTGGCGCAGGCCTGGCAGAACCGTCATGTTCCTGCTCTCAGGCGGCCGCAGGTGCCGATGCCCGACGGTACCGGTCAACGGCGTATGGGGGCTCTCGAGGCGCTCAGACTGTTCTTCTCCTTCCTTGTCAAGGCGCTCATTGGAGCGCCCGGCGACTGGTTTCGCAGTCGTGTGCGGGCTGCCAAGGCCACGATCGCCTCCGGGGTGGCGTCGGCCGTCTTCGGTGAAGGATCCGCGGTGCAGGTCGTCGTCGGTGGTGTGGACTCCTCTGGCCGGACTGTCGGATGGAGCGAGTTGACCGACGCCGCGAAGCGCGCCAGTGCCACGCTGCCCGAGGACGTTCCACGATCGAGCCGGCCAGCCACACGTGACTTCGGAGCCCTGTGGCAGGATCTTGTCTCAGGGACGATCGCCCTGCTGGATGGTTCGGCCCATCCCGCGCTGGGCATCCAAGCCTATGAGGGGCATCTGCCTTGCCGCGATGCCATCGCGCCGTCGTCCGGCCCGGAGAACCGCATCGAGATCACCGAGCAGCTGGGAGAGCTGCCCGCCGGCACAGTGCTTCACTCATGGGATCAACTCGAGATTGAGCGGGTCTGCGCCCACCTGCGTCAGATCTCCCAGTCCCAGCACTACCAGGCTTCCGAGGCGGCACGCAGACTCGCTGAGATAGACCGATGGCGCGCAGGCAATGGTCGCAGCTTCCTTCCGCGATTGGGATCGGTCCTCGCCACCTGCTTCACCTCAACCCGGCACGACGTCGTCGCTCTGTCCCAGGAGCTCCAGTCGCTTCTGGGACAGGAGCCCGACGGCGAGCTGGAGCGGCGTCAGCGTCGACTGGCCAAGATTCTGCGTCTGCTGCTGCTGGTCCTGGTTGTCGCCCTCGTTGTCCTGGTGGTGTTCAAGACCATGGACCGCCTCGGCTGGATGTCCTTCGTGGTGCTTGCCGTCGTCGCGGTCGTCGGGTGGTTGGTCGCCTCCCTGTCGACCTTCGTGTCGCAGCAGCGTGAGGTCTTCCGGATCCTGTTCAGGATCGAGGCCAGAGATCAACGCATCCCTGTGCTGACTGCCAACCTTCGCCTGGCGGTGGAGGACCTTGCAGCCCAAGGATCGGCCTACTCCCAGTTCGGACGCTGGGCGACCATCGTCTCGGCCTTCCTCCATGATCCCCTCGGTGCTCAAAAGCTCGAATCCGCCCCGGCGCGGCAGAAGGCGGTGCTCCCTGACGCCGTCCAACGGGCCGAGGCCGAGGCATCGCCCGAACACCTCGCCGATACTGCGGCCTCCTTGCGGACGAGTGTTTTCACCGTCGGCTGGCTCACCCAGGCCTGGGAGGCGATGCGTGCGAGTATCGGTGACGATCTGGACGCTGAGCAGCGCAACCGCCTGGCCACCCGGCAGCTGACTCTGACCGCGGAGTCCGGTGAGCCGGGGAGCGCGCTGAGCAACTGGGCTCAGGGCCTGGAGACCAAGGGGGTGCGTTCAGGACAGGCGAGTCATGTCTGGCAGGAGTGCCTGACGATCCTCACGGGCGATCATGGACCCGACCCTCGGCTCACTGTGATGACGCCGTCAGGAGAAAAGCGTCAGGTTTCCGCCTACTGCCAGGATCTGACCAAAGGGGGCCCGCGATCGGTGGTGCTCGACGTCCTCGGGCCGGCGGCTCGTTCGGGTCCTGAGTCGCTGACAGTGCCGGCCCACTCCTGGCTCAGGCAGCGCAACGACGGGCTGTCGCCCACGATGGTGCTGGTGGAGACCACGAATCCGATCCCACCGGCTGGTTTCGTCTACCCAGAGCCTGACACGACGATGAGCGGCCCGCTCGCGGGGATGGACTACTTCAGCGTCGGGCTAGACCGTACGACGACGTCTCAGGCTGGTCTGGGGGCCTCGCCCTCTCCGGCTCAGGGTGAGACTCCCACGGGTCCGGACTCGATGAGCGGTCCTCTCGAGTACTAGGTGGGTAACGGGCCGTACCTCATGACATCACGGGGTGGCCGTCACTGCTGAATCCGTTTCCCCTCACATACTGATCCCGAGGACACTCATTATGGCAATTAGTTTTCGTGAATTCACTCGTGTAATGACGCAGTGGATGCCTGAGGCACCTGCGGAGGTGAAGGAGCATCTACGTGCTTCGTCATGGAAATCCCTTATGCTTACCGGGAAGGACGTGGATGGCGGAACGGTCTTCTCCCCTCAAGACATTGTCGAGCGGGTGCTTGATGAGCGCGATGATCTGACCATGGCCGTAGCCGTGCCGGTCTCGCTCATGCTCAATCGCAGGTTCGGCCCCCAGCAGGAGAGCGAGGCCTGGCAGGAGGAACAGTGCGCCGACTCGGATGGCTCTCTGCCCGGAGACGATCCCTCGCCTGACGCACACGTCATGCAGGATGCGGACAACGAGAATCCGACGACGGAGCCGGACCAGCAGTCGCAGTCCCAGCTCGTTGAGGAGACGGTCGACTGGATCTTTCCCGCCTACGACTATTCTCGTGAGGACCTTGATCGGCCTGAGGAAGGAGGGCGAGTCCCGGTCACAGTCAGTGACGTTGGGGGCAGCCTTCGATACACCTGGCCCGATGCGGGACAGTCGGAGGTCTATCGGGTTGTCGTCTCCGATCTGGAGGATCCCTATAGTCCGGATGACTTCGATGAGGCAGCTGTCACCGAGGGGATGAGCGCTCTGGACGCGGCTCCATGGACAACAGCTGTGCGCTTCGTCACTGTATGGGGCTATGAGCGTCTAGGCGATGATGAGAAGTATCTGGGCCAGTGCCGGCGAGTTGCCAGCCGCGTCGTCGTGCACCCTGTGGCGCAGTGGTCCCTGGAATTCAATTCTGAGTCCCGGTGCGTCGATGCCTCCTGGGAACCTCCGGTGGCTCCTCCCGGGGCCACTGTGAAGGTGCGCACCGCCCGTCTTCCTCTGGAGCAACCAGTAGGGCGTTATCTTCGTGGAAGCGCCTGGCTCAGCTGGGAGATTCCGAATAACGGAGCAGGATTTCAGGACTCTGAGAATCTCTTAGGGGGAAAGCAGTACAATTACGTTGCCGCCGTCGAGGCCCAGATCTCCGGGGAGACCTACACTTCCAAACCGATCCGCCAGCAGATCACTCCCGAGGTGGAACGTGAAAAGATTGTCGACCTGGGAATTGACGAAGGGGGCGACGCGGCGCGTGGGTCGGCTCTGAGACTCACATGGACCCAACTGTCTCAGTCCTCCGTGACGGTCTACCGCACCCAGAGGTCCGTGGATCCGGCGGCATCCGATCGAGCCACTATTCCCGAAGAGGCACTGGCTAGCGCGGGCCTTCCCCGGGACGCGGCTATCACTGCGGCCGCAGGCATCGAGGAGCTCGACACTCCGGCCCGGCAGCTGCGCACGATCTCTGCGGTTCCATGGCCTGATGGACATGAGTGGGACACTATCTACTTCACCCCGGTGACCTTCCATGGTGACGGGGAGGTGACTATCGGGACGACCGTCCAGCGCAAACGCGCCGCAAGCATCGAAAACGTCACGCTGACTCGCCGTTTGGACTGGGATCTGGTGACATTCACCTGGCCGGGAGACGCGACTCTTGTGGAGCTGCGCATGACGGCTCTGGACGCCCCGTTCGATGCCTCGACAACACCTTTCATGTCCGTGACCCATGATGACTACCAGGCTTGTGGCGGCTGTGTCGTTGAGAACGGTCTGCCCGCTCCCGGCGGCCGCCTCTATCTCAATGCGATTACCTACATGTCTGGTACTCAGATCTCCTCACCGCCAGTGAGCATCGAGGTTCCCTCATTGTGGACCTACCAGTATTCTCTCAAGTGGCCGGGTGATGTGAAGGTCATGGGCGGTTTCATGCGTCAAGCGGTGGCGCGTTTCGGGCATACCATCGTGGAGATCACCGTTGAGGCTCGTAAGGGGGTCCTTGATGAGTCGGGGGTCATCGGGCTGACGCTGCTGCATAACCCCTCGCACCTTCCTCTCCACGCTGCTGACGGGCAGAGGGTCGGCTTGTTCCTGGCGCGCCCAACCAAGGACAACCATCAAGAGGCTGTCACGTCTGTCCAGGTGCCGCCTAACGGACAGCCGCTATCGCTGTGGTTCGATCACTCGGACTTTCCTGCCGGATACTTCAGGCTGGTTGTCGACTCCTATCCGCTGAGCGCCATTGACGAGAAGGTTCGGCATCTGGCGCTCGAGCACTTCGGTCTGGTTGATCCTTTCCTCTCTGATCTCATCAAGAAGGGGTGACATTCGTGGGAGACGACTCTGATCCGAATGTCGGCTTGATATCGGGATGTGAGCAGCTTCTCTACACCAATGTCGATCATGTCGTCGACGGGGTAGAACGCTCGGGGTGGCAGACAATGATGCGCTCTCCCGGCCTGAGTGAAGGCGATGCAAGTACTCTGTACGCGCTGATCGACCCCACGCTCAATCCCGTGACGCCCTTGTCCGGATTTCCTACGGAACAGGAGGTGGCGGCAGCTGATCGACGCCTGGCGCAGTTCTCGACGGATGAAGGACTGGTACTTGTCCACACCGCCCCGGCGGGAAACGACACAACGGGGCGGCCCAACACTATGACTCACGTGGTGCTCCTGAAGCACCATGAACCAGCGCCCGACCTACGAACCATTGATCTGTGGAGATCACCCGGCTGGGTGACTCCCTTCGGGCCCGAGCAGGTGAGGCAGGCGGAGCTGCCCGACCCGGCGTCGCTGCGACCCGGTGAGTGCGTTGACGACGACACGGTGGCCGAGTTCCTCTCCGATGGCTCGCGGAGCTCAGTTCTCGTAGCCATGGCCGATGCTCTCGAGCCGGGGCTTGCCAAGGCCGTCCGTACCCAACGGGGTGGCGTCCCACCTGACCGGGCGGACAAGGGGAACACGGTGATACTCGCAGTGTCCTCGACCGATGAAGCCGCCCTGTGGATCGGAGCGCTGCTGCGCACCTGCGCCCCTGCCACCGGTCGGTACCTGAGCTACTCCGTCCTCCAGAGGATCCTGACGCCCTCGGACGTAGAGATGCTCGTGCAGTCTCGCATCGACGTGGCCTGTGTTCCGAGACAGGACCTGAAGAACATTGGGGAGTCGCGAGCGGACCTGGTTGTCGTCGACCCGAACGAGGGCGGCGCCTCCATCGAGCTAGCGCCAACGACGTCGTGGGGACGCCTGGTGGCCTTGATGAGTCAGGATCTGGGAGCGTGGGTCGCCGCCTATGAAGGAATGAAGGATGTCCTCAGCCTTCTGCCCGATCATTCCGATCTCAGCCCGGGGTGGCCACTTGCCGCAGCCGAGGCTTGCGATCCCGGGCTCCTCGATTCTCAATGGGAGACGACGCCGCGCTCGTCGGAGGAAGTGGAAGCGAGGACGGGGCCCGAGGCGGAGCTCATCGAGGGTGAACTCGTATCGTGTTATCCGCGGTCCTTGGCCGGAAATGACTACCTCACGGCGGTGGTGACTGATCGCGTACTTGGCTCTTCGACACGGAATCCTTCCGCTTGGTACGAGAGGCTTTCTCGGATTCCCCGGTGGGCACCAGTGAACGGACTCGTCGGTGGGCTCTGCGAACGCTATCTTGATGCCGCCTGCCACGAGGCTCGGTGGTTGACTAACCTTGAACGCCCTGTCTCTGAACAAGCCAATCGTTGCTTGCGTGAGTGGAGCGGGACGCGAGAGCATCGTTCGAAAGTCGATGCAGCACTTGTGCGCGCCAAAGAGCTTGTCGAAGCCGAGGAGCCGGGAGCTGCGGGGGGCCTGCGCATCTTGGATCGTATGATCCGTGAGCACGTCAACGTCTCTAGTAAGACGTACAGTTATCTCCTGCAAGGGTGCGCCGATATGATGCAGCCTGCAGCCAATGGCTCTCGCGAGCAGCGGGAGATTCTTGCTGTGCCGGCGACGCCGCTCAGTCGTAGCCTGCTAGCCGACCAGGTGAACTGGCAGCTCGATGGTGAGGAGCGCTCTGGTGGACTGAGGGTTCTGCCCAGCCTCAGCCGCGAGGTCCTGGAGTGGTTGAGTCGGGATAATGAGCCCGGAAATCGAGTACAGATTGAAGCGCAGGTCGCTTTGTCGGCAGTAGCCGCTGGTGGGGGCGACGTCGGCCGAGCATGTTTGGCACTGGAACGTCTGGGGGGAGTCTTCAGTCTTCAGCCGTCGGTGGCTAAGGCGCTGGCACAGCGCGCGATGCCCGACATGGTGAAGCACCTTCCTCATAGCTGTCAGAATTTCAATGAGATCTTCACGGAGGTCCTGGTCAGGCGCCATGACACGGAGAATGCAGAAAAGGTTGCCCGAAACTACCTCAACAGCTGTGGATTTCCCGAGCACTGCTTTACTGCTGGGCTAATTCAGCGTATCTCCCCTTCTGTCGCCATGAGTCTGGTCGTGCTCAGCGCGAAAGCCCCTCTAGCGACCAAGGTAGGTCTCGATGCCGCCCTGAACTACGCTGGAAACATCCTTATTGCCATCCGTGTGCTGGCAACTCAACGTCGATACCTCCGCTGCGATCCGGTGCGTCGAGCCATGATCAAGGCTGTCGGGATACTGCTGGCCGGAGTGTGGGGTGGTAGGTGCATCGTTCTCGAGCAAACCGTCTTGAGAGGGCATGGCCCCGAGGTAGTGCTGATGAATCGGGAGCTGGCACAGGTGATGGAGGAGCTTCCTGGCACCCTCGGACGTCACCCGGAGTACCTGGTCGCTGATGAGGACAACGGGTTGGGTGAACTGGTTCCGCCGGTGGTTCAGAGCCTCTACTTCAGCAGCGGTGTTCGTATGTCCGATGACATGCTCTCCTTGGTTGATGAGCAGGTGAATCGGTTGAGGCGAGTCGAAAAGGGGTCTTCCACTCTGTTCTCGGATAGATGGGAAGCTGTTCTGGCGATAGCTCGCGCCGTGATCGCCCGCAACGGTGCTGGGGGAGTCGAAATGCTTCGACTGGTTCTCCGTAACTTGTTTAACGATGATGCTGGAGCGCGGCGCTGGGTCGATAAGACCCTGTTGTCTGCGGCGGGGCGTGGCTCCGGAAGTCGCCGGAAAATGCTGAGATGATGCTGAGTCTGCTATGGGAAAGGAAAGTTAATGCCTGACATCCTTGTGAGTGGGCAGTGGAAAGAGTTCTCGGTGAGCAACCGAGGTGCTCTTGAGATCGGACTGGTCGCTCCCGTACCCGCCACCTTGGAGGTCGTGGGCACCTCTAGTGCTCCAAAATATCTTGGGGTATCACATGATGCTGTCGCTTTTCCTGGAAGAGCGGTCCCGACTGAACGACCTGTTACGGTTCGTGCCAATACGTCGTCCCGGGAGGCATTTCCTGGTGACTGTGTCGTGGACCTGTCCTTCGATGCTGCCGGCGGCGAGCATGCCTACCTCATCAGGGGTATCTCGGTGGCGGGTCAGGCAAGCGCTCCGCTCCTTCAGCTCAGGCTGGAGGGCGACACGATTCGTGTCCGACCGGGTGAGGAGGGGTTGGCGACACTTGGTCTGGGAGGCTGGTGCGCCAAGCGGAGAGAGGAGTCTGGAGCGCCCTTGGCGCTGACGATCACGGAGGTCATCGTTGATGCTTCCGCATCCATGGCGCAGCATCGTCCCCTTGTGGATTCATTCCTGACTTTTCTGACTGACTTGTGCGCTGGGATCGGTGTCGCCGCACCTTGTGTGCATTCCTTCAATGTAGGTGGCTCGGTGGATGCTTCCTCAGTGGGGCTGGGCGGGGTTGGCGCGGTGCAAGTGGACCTCGATGCGCGGGGGAGGCGCGTTGTGCTGACTGACACGCCCTTGGAGGCGGGACGTTGTGAGTGTCTCGTCATCGGACAGCCGGATATTGTTCGTGCACTTGATCCACACAGTGGAGCGCCCTACCTCGTGCTCGACGAGGATGCTTGGAATGAGCTTCTGCGGGAGGACGTGGCTTTCACCTCGCAGACTCTTATCGCCTTGGACCCCCTCCTGGACTGGATCTCTCAGCCTGCTTCGTCTAATGCGTCGATTGGAACGTCATCATGAGTTCTGCGTGCCCTTACTGTTTCACTCCAATTTCTCCATCTGAGATCTTTCTGAGGTGCACAGGTGGTTGTGCCAGCGTGCCGGATCCTCGGGCGTCTTCCTATGCTGGATATGAGACGAGTTGCACCCCTTTCTACAGGGAGACTCTTAGGCAGGAGGTCAAGGTTCTTCCGAGCTCGGTGAAGTGTCGACGTTGCCGCTCGATGTGTGTCCAGGAAATCTGCTCTGTCTGCCATCGAGATCTTCCGCAGGGCTGGCGTGACGCGAACGTGTTCACTATGGCTATCACTGGTGCGCGCGGGGCTGGTAAATCTGTCTACATTGCTGTCATGGTCAATGTGTTGCGTCGGTATGCGCAGGAGAGGGCGTGTACGGTACTGCCTTACACGCGCCGCACCCAAGATGCTTATAATGCCATGTACTACCGGCCGCTGTTCAAAGAGAATATAGCCATGGAGGGCACTCACCCGTTGGGCGTGGGTGCATCTTTTGAGAGTGATCCCCTCATCTGGGAGGTCTCAGGTGCTCGATCGGGCCGTCTGTATATCGTGATGCGCGACGTTCCGGGCGAGGATATGGAGAACCTCACTGGTCGACCACCTGCGTTCAGCTTTCATGATCGAGCCGACCTGGTCATATTCCTTTTTGATCCGATTTTGCTGGACTCGGTGCGTCAGGTGCTCTCTGGAATCATTCCGGACGTCGATAAAGGCCGACTGGGTGCGCGATCCGGGGAGGTGCTTCCAGCCATTATGGGGCTCATGGAGTCCGGTCGGGCACTTTTGGCCCTGACGGTCTCCAAGTTCGACTCCCTTCACCAGCTGCCTCAAGCGATGAGTCCGATGGCGCCGGCACTAGCCAATCCGGCGGCACATATCAACCGGGACGACACAATGTTCTTGGCCGGAATGCAGGAACCTGGTGCCGGTAAGGCGCTTATGGAAGACCTTGATTTCTTAGACGCAGAGGTGAGATCGCTTTTCCAGCTGATCGGAGAGAAGTCGGTGACGCTCCTGGCTGAACAGGCGAAGGCGAACCGGCAGATCTGTGAGTATCGGCACTTCGCCGTTTCTGCGGTCGGTGAGTCACCTCGGCATAACGAGCAACTCACTGAACGAGGTATTTCGCCGTTCAGAGTGCTTGATCCGGTGCTGTGGGGCATGCACGTCAGAGGTCTGTCATTGTGATGCTCTCGGCGCGGTCTTTGGCTCCTCGTATCTAGGGCGCTGGTGGCGTAGCCTCGTGGTCGTAGAGACCCAATCGATACCCTCTGGCAAGGAGCCTCATCGTGTCCCGTCCTCTCTCCCGTGGGCCGCAGTTCGACGACGACGCCGAGGTGGATGCGGCCGTGGACCGCGTTGACTACGTTGACCGTGGTGACCGTGGTGACCGTGGTGACCGCGTTGATGGCGGACGGTCGACCGAGCGGATCGACCTCGCCCAGGCCGAGGCCCAGGCGGGTGCCACCGAGGCGATCGCCATGCCGCCGGGAGGCGAGGGCTGGGGCTACCTGCCGCCGTCGACGTCGACCCCGCAGCTGGCCGCCTCACCTGAGCAGCGCAGCCAGTACACCCAGGTCCTTCAGCCCACGCAGGCGGCGCCGGAGACCAGGACCATGCCGGCCCAGGCCACCTACCCGGCCGAGCCGGTCCAGCAGGTGCAGCCGGTTTACGTCCACCCCGAGCCCGCCGGCCCCGCGGCCTTGCCGGTGCCGGCCCAGCAGACCTGGAGCGAGCCTGAGCCGGAGCGGCCGGTGGAGCTTCCCAAGCCCCCACAGCGTCGTCGCACGGCGGCGCTCCCGCTGGGAACCATCATGGTGCTGGTGGCATCCGCGCTCCTGGGGTGGGGGGTGTACACGCTGCTGACCACGCTCCATGTCTTCGAGATTCTCTCCAACCAGACATGGAATCCGAACTGGACGGCGATCGGCGCGATCGGTGGTGGCGCGGTACTGGCTTTCATCGCCTTCATCGTCTCCTGCACGGCCCTGGCGAGGGCCAAGCCGAAGGCTCCGGCGGCGCTGCTGGTCCTGGCCTCGTTGTTCCTGCCCCTGGCGGCAACGGTTGCGGGTATCTACTACGGGGCGGGTGTGCTCAAGGAGCAGACCATCGCCGAGGCGGACAGCTTCGCCGGTCAGGTCAACGTCGGCAACATCGACCAGGTCCTCAGCTCCCTGCAGTCGGGCGTCTCCTTCCCCGGCCGTGAGGACATCATCAGCGTTCTCAACACGGTCAAGGACAAGGCTGCCGAGCAGGGAATCGACCCGCAGGGAGGCGCCGACCAGTCCGGTGACCAACAGGGGGACTCCCAGGACGGTACCGGTCAGGAGGACGGTGCCGGCCAGCAAGGGGACGGCCAGCAGGGCGATGGTCAGCCGGCCGGCAATGGAGGCTAGGTTGCAGGTCGGTGGGATGTTCGGCGCATTGAGCTCGGCCGGGTCCGTGCTCGGTCGCTGACAGTGGGGATCGCATGTCAAGACTGGGTGACGAAACTGGTGTGCGGCCGGTTTTGATGAGGTAGAACTGCCCTGTTCGATTCCCTATCGAAGGCAGTCCTGTGTCCAACAGCAGTTTTCCTCCCGATCCTTCTCATAGCGCCGGCGACGTGCCAGTCCCTGCGCCCCCGATGACGTCAGGGCCGGAGACCGGCAGTTTCCCCGCTGCTCCTGTCCCGCCTCCACCGAGTGCCTCCGTTCCCGAGGCGTCGAACGCGACGGCGGTTCCTCCGCCCCCGGCTGCCGCCGTGCCCGAAGCCGCCCCCGTGGCTGCCCCCGTGGCCTCCCCGCATACGATGGGCGTCCCCGCTGACGCAGCCCCTGCCCCTGGAGCGCCGGTGCCGCAGGCTCACGGCGGGTTCGCGCAGCCCGGCCAGGTCGCTCAGCCCTCGCCCCTGGCACAGACCTTCACCGCCTGGTTCCGTGCCCCGGGCCTGATCTCCACGGCCCTGACGCTTGCGATCGTGCTCGGATCCGCAGCCGTCAGTGCGCTCCTCACGCTCGTGGCCATCACGACCATGGACACGTCGGACACGTTCCCGACGACCTTCTCCATGCTGCCGCTGCTCATGGGCTGGAGCCTGGGCGGGCAGTTCGTCCTGTCGGGGTCGGGCTCCTACGAGGCCGTCACCCTGACCTTCACGCTGCTTCCCATGGGGGCACTGACCGCTGCTGGTATCGGGGTCTTCTGGTTGGCGCGCCGTCGGGCCGCGGCCGACGGATCGGCGGCCCCGCTCGTCGCGACGCTGGCGCGGGCCGGAGCCGAGGCTCTCGCTGTGGCGCTGCTGGCCTGCTTGGTGACGGCTCCGTTCTCAATGAGCAGCAAGATGCTGGGGCTGAAGCGAGTTGAGGTCTCCTCCTCCCCGCTGATGACGATCCTCCTGGTGACTGTGGTGGTTTTCGCGGCGCTGGTGGTGGCTCGCAGCGGTGGGTCACTGCTTGAGCGTCTGCCGAGCTCGGTGGTGCAGATCGGCCGTGAGCTGGGTGCTTTGAGCACCGCACTCGGTGTGGTCCTGGGACTCTTCGTCATCGTCGCCTACATCGTTGCGGCACTGGCTCGAGGGTGGGGCCTCGCCTCGATTCTTCTGCTGCCGGTCTTCCTGCCGAACCTGGTGCTGGTCGCTCTGGGCATGGGGTCCATGGGAGGCCTCACCCTGGATGAGAGTCAGGCCAAGGAACTGGCCTACTTCCTGCCGTCCTTGGGTGGCGAGGACGGCGGCGACGCCTACGCCTGGACCTGGTTCGGCAGCTGGTCGATCCTGCTGTTCGTGGTCATGATCGTCGCCATCGCGGCGGCGGCGGTGCGTGTGGGCGTCAGGCGCGCCCGCACGGGGCGGGCCGAGTGGCAGCGCGTCTGGCAGCTTCCGCTCGTATCACTGGCCCTGGGGGCGATCGTCTTCTACGGACTGCTCCCACTGCGCTTCTCGGGCACTGAGGCCATGCTGCGCTCCTCGGGCGATCATGGGGCTTCTCACCAGATGTCCCTCAGCCTCCAGCCCAACGCCCTGACCTTCTTCCTGTTCGGGGTCGTGGTGGCGATCATCTCCGTGCTGGCGGAGCTGCTCCCCTTGTGGATCTACTCCTCCTTCCCGGCAGTGCTGCAGCTGGCCGGTGGGAAGAAAGCCAGCGCGGCCTGGCGTGCGGGCACCTCCGGTATCCGGCCGACGACGCAGGCCCAGCAGTGGGCTTACAGCACCGACCCGGCCACTGGGGCCAGCATCGCCACGGACCCGGCCACCGGTGCCGTCTTCTCCATGGACCCTGCGACCGGCCAGTGGGTGGAGACCACGCCGGCCTCTCCGACTCCGGCTCCTCTTGCCGGCTCTGACAGCACTGCCGCGGGCACGACTGCCTCGGGTGCGCTGCCCGAGCCCGCCCCGATGAACGCGGCCTCGCGCAGGAAGGTGATCCTGGGGCTATCAGTGTTCGGGGTCGTGGTGGCGCTGGTGGTTGCCGGCGTCGTCGCGCTCAACGTTGTCAACGGCATGCGCGGCCCAGACAAGGCGGTCGAGAGCTACCTCACGCTCCTGTCGGAAGGGAAGGCCGCCGAGGCCACCAAGATGGTGGACCCTGGTGTCCCCAACGACCAGCGCAAGCTGCTGACCGACGACGCTCTCAAGGCCGCCACGGCGAGGATCAAGGTCACCAAGATCGACGAGCCCAGCATCTCCGGTGACTCCGCCACGATCAAGGCTCACCTGTCCCTGGACGGGAAGGCCTTCGAGTACAGCTTCACCGCCTCGAAGAGCTCTGGCTCCTTCGGACTGGACAGCTGGAAAGTGGATAAGGCCCTCGTGGTTTCTGCGGACCTCAGCTCCTCCTCGCTTCCCGGGCTGAAGATCGGAGGGGTTGGCGTCGACCTGCCTAAGGACGACAGCGGGTGGAGTGGGGCTCGCACCACGACCCAGTACGCCTACCCCGGTGTCTACCCGTTGGCGGCGCCGGACTCCGTCAGCAAGTACCTCACTGTGAAGGAGACCTCGCTCACGCTGATTCCTTCAGGCCAGGGTGCGGGCTCATCCGCCGAGTCGGTGGGCACCCAGAAGGTGAATGCAACTCCCACCGATGAGCTGAAGGCCAAGACCTTGGAGAAGGTCAAGGAGCAGACGAAGACCTGCGCGACCGTTCCGACGAACGCGGACAAGTCCTGTCCCTACCAGACCTCCTCGGACATGACCTCGTTGTCGGTGGACAAGGACGCCACGAAGGTGGAGTTCTCCAAGGACAGCAACGACCTGTCCTTCGAATCCGACGAGATCAACATCTCCGGGACGCCCAAGCCGACGTCCTTCGACAAGAACCCCAGCCCCCGCAAGGCGAAGTTCACCTTCTCCGGGAAGGTGGAGCTGCCGGAGGGCTCCGGCGATCCCACCATCACCATCGAGTCCAGCAGCAGCGTCTTCTAGGACGGTATGCCGGCGCCGGCCGCTGGGGCGGCGCCGGTGAGGAGGACGCGTTCACGGCGCGTCGTCTCAGGCAGTCACCTTCAGAGTGGACCCGCCCGAGGCGACGCGCCGCACAGCGATGCGCTCGGCGATCTGGTCGCGCAGCTCAGCCACGTGGGAGACGATGCCGACGGTGCGCCCGCCGGCGCGCAGGTGGTCGATCTCGGCCATGACCGTCTGGAGAGTGTCGGCGTCCAGGGTGCCGAAGCCCTCGTCGATGAAGAGGGTCTCCAGGCTCACGCCCCCGGACTCGGCCGAGACGACGTCGGCCAGGGCGAGGGCCAGTGACAAGGAGACGTAGAAGGTCTCCCCGCCCGAGAGGGTCCGGGGGTCTCGGGTGCGCTCGTCACCGAGGTGGTCGACGACGGCCAGGCCCAGCCCTTTGCGGCGTCGGCGCTGGCTGGTCTCCTCGGCGACCCGGATGAGCTCGTAGCGTCCGGAGGACATCTGGGACAGGCGCTCGTTGGCGAAGACGAGGACCTCCTCGAAGCGGGCCTGCAGCACCCAGGTGGCCAGGGGTGTGCCGGCCTCGTTCTCACCGCGGGCGAGGTTCGCCACCCGGATGAGGTCGGCGCTGGAGCCGGCCGCCTCCTCATAGGCGGTGGCCGCCTGCTCGACGCCGTCGACCGCCCGGCGCAGGTGCTCATGGGACTCGGCGGTGCGCGCCTGAGCGGAGGCGGCCTGCCT
>CAUVMS010000019.1:0-30324 GCA_963552815.1 uncultured Actinomyces sp.
TGCGGCGGGGGCTGGGCTCGCGGCCGGGCTTAACGGCGTCCCCGCCCTCATCGGGGCCGGGCTGGCGGGCCTGGCGGTGGGCGGGGTGCTCGTCGTCGCCCCGCTGGTGTGCCACGAGCTCTCCCTGAGGGGGCACAAGCGTCTCATGCCGCAGGCCATGGCCCTCGGTCCCGCCGGGGCGGGCGTCGTGGTGCTGGCGGCCTGGTGGAGCCCGGATCGGACCCCCACCGCCTGGGCGGTGCTCGCGGGCGCCGCGTTGGTCTACCTGGTCTGCACCCTGCGTCTGCCCGAGAGCCCGGTCTGGCTCGTACGACGGGACCGCGACGTCGAGGCCTTTGAGGTGCTGCGCCGCCTGCACGGAACCCTGGAGGCCTCCGTGGCCATCGACTGGACCCGCCTGGACGCCGAGATGATGGAGGAGCAGCAGTCCCTGACCCCCGCCGACCTGCGGGTGCCTCAGGTACGCGCCGCCGTGCTGACCGGCGCCGTCCTCATCGTCGCCCAGGAGGCGCCCCTGGGTGCAGCGGCTCTGGTCCTCGCACCGCTTGTCGCGGTCGACCTCGGGCTCGGAGCCGGTGCGATTGTCACCAGCGCCGCGATCTGGGTGGGGCTGGCCCTCCTCGCCCTGGCGCTGGTGACTCGGATCGAGCAGCTGCGCTTCCTGCGCGTGGTGCTGGGCGCCGTCGTCGCCGTCCTGGGGGCGACCTTCCTGATCACCGGCCTGACTCTCGGGGGAGTGGGAGGAGCCTGGACCATCGTCGTGTCGCTGACGATCCTTGTGGCCAGCCAGTCGGTGCTGGTCCTGCCGGCCTGCCAGGGGGCGATCGACCCACGGATCCCGCCGTGGCTGGTCGAGGCCCAGCGGCGGGCCTCGGCGACCGGAGGAGCCCTGGCGCGCGCCGGCGTCCTCATCGCTGCGCTGCTCGTCGTGATCCACCTCGGGACGTCCGTCCTGTACTGGGCGGCCTTCACGCTGGCACTGGTCAGCGTCGTCGCCGTGCTCCTGCGCCTACCGCGGGAGCTGAAGGTCTGAGGCAGTGGAGCGTGCGGGCACGTACGCACACGAGAGATCTCGCCGCATCCGACTTCAGACCTATGATTTGTCAGGACAAATGTCGTATGGTGGGGACGTGGCCGCAGGAGGCCGCCCGACGGCCCGACGTCGTCGACACCTGACAGAGAGGTTCCTGAGCATGACGAGCAACGAGGCAGTCCAGGCCTCAGAGACGACCGAGTCCATCCCCGAGACCATGAAGGCCGCGGTCCTGCGGGACCACGAGGTCGGTCTGGAGATCGAGACGCTGCGTACTCCTCGCCCCAAGAGCGGCGAGGTTCTCATCAAGGTGGCCGCCTGCGGGCTGTGCCACTCCGACCTCCACGTCATCGGGGGCGCCATCGCCTTCCCGCTGCCGGCGGTACTCGGCCACGAGGTCTCCGGCACCATCGTGGAGCTCGGCCCCGGCAACGAGCACACCGGCCTGGAGATCGGGCAGAAGGTGGCCGGGGGCTTCCTCATGCCCTGCGGTCAGTGCGACGCCTGCGCCTCGGGGCGCGACGAGCTGTGCGGCCCCTTCTTCGACCTCAACCGCCTCAAGGGCGTCCTCTACGACGGCACCACCCGCCTGGCCACCCCCGACGGTGAGCCGGTGGCCATGTACTCCATGGGCGGTCTGGCCGAGTACGCGGTCGTCCCCTCCACCGCCGTGGCCCCCGTGCCCGACTCCATCGACATGGTGCCGGCGGCCATCCTGGGCTGCGCCGCCATGACCGGTTACGGGGCCGTGCGCCGCGGCGCCGACCTGCGCTACGGTGAGACCGTCGCCGTGGTCGCCACCGGCGGCGTGGGCACGAACATCGTCCAGATCGCCCGCGCTTTCGGGGCCAGCCAGGTCATCGCCATCGACGTCGACGACGACAAGCTCGCCCCCATGTTCGACTACGGGGCCACCGCCGTGGTCAACTCCGTCACCCAGGACGCCCGCGAGGAGGTCTTCCGGCTCACCGGCGGCAAGGGCGTCGACGTCTCCTTCGAGGCGCTGGGCATCCCGGCCACCTGGACCACCGCCCTGGACGTCCTGGCCGACGGCGGCCGCATGGTTCCGATCGGCCTGGGGGCCGGCGTGCAGACGGCTGGTGTGGAGATCAACCGCACTGTGCGCCGCTCGCAGTCGATCCTCGGCTCCTACGGGGCGCGCACCCGTCAGGACCTGCCTGCCGTCGTCGGCATGGCCGACAAGGGGGTCATCAACTACCGCGACGTCGTCTCGCGCCGCCTGCCGCTTGAGGAGGCCGGTGCCGGCTACACCGCGCTGCGCAACCGCGAGATCCAGGGGCGCGCCGTCGTCGACATGGCGCTGTAGTCCCTGGCGGTAGGCCCCGACCGTCGGGGTGCTCGCACCTTCTCAGCATTGCGCCTCCTGCTCGGGCCTTGCCGGCTTGAGCAGGAGGTGCGATGTCTACTCCGAGCCGAGGTCGGACGCGCTCCGTGTCCAAATCGGTGACAAAGGAGCCCATGGCTCGATCAGGCCGTCAACGGAACCGCGGAATCATGCGGTTTCTTTCTGGTGGTGTGAACCTGGAACCCGCCTTTGTATCCGATTTGGACATCTCGGGTGTCGCGGCGGTGCGCCGTCGGCCGCAGAGGGCGTCTGACTGACTATTGTGACCATCTCAAGGAGCGAAGGAGGATCCCGTATGCCCACTGAGCTGGAGCGCAATAAGGAGAACGTCAAGGCCTTCTACGACCTGATGTTCAACCAGTGCCGGCCGAGGGAGGCGCTGGAGCGATACGCTGGTGACGAGTACCGGCAGCACAATACCCATGTGGCCGACGGCAAGGAGGCCTTCATCGAGTACTTCGAGCGGATGGCTCGCGACTACCCCGGAAAGAGCGTGGAGTTCGTGCGCGCCTTCGCCGAGGGGGACTACGTCATCCTGCACTGCCACCAGCGGTGGCCGGGGTCGGATGACTACGCGGGTATCGACATCTTCCGTCTCGACGAGCGCGGCCGGATCGTGGAGCACTGGGATGTGCTTCAGGTGATCCCGGAGACCTCCGCCAACGATAACGGCATGTTCTGACTCCTGCGCTGGCGCCGCGTGTCAGCTCTGCGCCAGCGCTTTCCAGGCCTCGATGCTGGCGGCGATGTCCCCGGGGATGGCGATGGAGCGCTGCGCGATCTGCCGAGGGACCTCTGGTTCCTGGTTGAGGGTGGCGAAGACGGCTGAGGTGTTGGCGTAGGTCCACTGCCAGAACGGGAACTTGATGAGTGAGGGCGTGTTCCACCCCACCCCGATCTCCAGGAAGAGGACCCGATCCGACTCGTGCTCGGATAGGAACCGGCGGTATCGCTCAGCAGCGTTGTGCCAGTGCTCATCCTCCACGAAGGTGCTGTCCACCCGCAGGTTCATCGCCGCAGGTTCCCCGCACCTGGGGCATACGGGCAACAACGATGATGGGATGCGCAGGTTCCGCTGCTGCTCCACCATCTCTCGCACAGCGGACTCGTTGGACCACGTCCCGGTGTGGCAGGGGATGGAACACTGCCACAGTCCGTAGTCGCCCTGCGTGGCAAACAGACGGGATTCGTCGAAACCGTTGCGGATGAAGGCGTGGTCGACATTCGTGGTGATGACGAAGTAGTCGGTGTCTCCCAGACTGTCCAGGATGGACCTCAGGTCCTGATAGAAGGGGAGGGTGGGCTCGTTATAGCGGTTGGCCATGATGTGCCGGGACCAGTAGGCCCACCGGTGCTCCGGTGTCGGGAAGGGGTAGAACGCGGAGGAGTACATGTCAGTCAGGCCGAATGCCTCGATGAAGTCCGGGAAGAGGCGCGCGAAGCGGGGGCCTGAGTAGGACAGGCCCGCCGCGGCCGACAACCCCGACCCGGCACCGAGAACGACGGCGTCAGCCTGGGAAGCCGCGTCGGCTAGGCGTCGGATCGCCGCCGGTCCTTCAGCGGTCAGGGCCGAGGAGGCCGCGGTAGATCGATTCGTCGATTGGGTCGAAGACATTGAAGACCACCTTCGTGAGTGACTGGCAACGGGGGAGGACTTCGCGGACGGTGCGGACCGCGATAGTGGCGGCCTCGGCCTTGGGGTAGCCGAAGACGCCGGTGGAGATGCAGCACAGCGCGATGCTGGTGGCCTGCAGGTCCTCGGCAGCGAGCAGGCAGGATTGGTAGGAGGAGGCTAGGAGCGCCTCGTGCTCGGCGGTTGGCTTGCCCTGCACGATCGGCCCGACGGTGTGGATGACGTGGGCGGCTGGCAGGTGGTAGCCGCCGGTCACGGTTGCCGTGCCGGTGGGCTCGGGACGGCCCCGAGCGGCCATGATGTCTGCGCATTCCTGGCGTAGGCCCGGGCCGGCAGCCGAGTGGATGGCATTGTCGATACAGGTGTGCAGCGGCTGGAAGCATCCGAGCATGGCGGAGTTGGCGGCGTTGACGATCGCGTCGGCCCGGATTGTCGTGATGTCTCCGCGCCACAGCGACAGGCGTGGATCGAGGGGCGTGCCTGGTAGATCGCGGGCATCGACGGTTTCCCGCTCGGCAGCCTCAGCGGACAGAAGTCGTTCCAGTGAGCAGCTCAGTTCAGGGGAAAGTGGAATGGCAGGACGCATGGCGAGCAGTGCCCGCAGTGCCAGCCGGCGTCGGCCGGGAGAGCCGGCTGAGACGGCGTCTACGAGCTGCTGCGCTTCGGGCTGTTCCTGAACGAGAAGAGCCAATGACGTATCAACGAGAGCGTTGCGCTGAGACTGAGTCAATGGAGTTGCAGACATGTCGACTCTCTCTGCTGGTGGTGGATGAGACCTTAGTTTCTTCAATATACTAAGTATCAGAAAGAGACTGAGGAAGATAGGCCAAGCTGCGTGGCGTCTGTCATGGAGTGCTCGGCTGCCGTTGCGTCGACGGGCGGTGAGGTGCTGCCCGTGACAGAAGTGTCGCTGGAAACGAGAAGAGGGGCGCTGCCTCTGTGCGGTGCCCCTCGGGTTGCCATGGCTGCGCGGGCTTCCTTGGCCGCGCAGCCTCGTTGTTCTGTGCCCTGCCGGGCTGGATCCTGGGCCTGTGCTGCTCGTGATGCGTGGTCTGGACCCGGTGACGAGCTCGAGCGAGCTCATCGAGTGTTCTACGCTCAGCGGGCCTCGAAGAGGTTGATGCCGGTGTAGATGCCCACGCCCATGGCGATCGCGGCCAGGACGGCGGCGGCGAACATGATGGTCGGGACGCCGGTGACGGCGCCGGCGACAGCCATGACCACGACCGCGACCATGACGGCGATCATGGCGATGGCGAAGGTGAGACGGTTGGTCTCGGCCTGCATGGAGGTGGCGGTCTCCTGGGTGGTGGTGGCCGCGGCGGTCTCAACGGTGGTCTGGGTGGGGCGCTCGGTGATGGTGGCGGTCATGTGAGTGTTCCTCTCGATGTGTGTCGAGCAGGTCCGCCTGACTACCAGTCGTGCGTCCCTGCACGACGGTGTGCAGCCCGTAGGCCGGACGGAGGTTTCTCCGTCGAGTAGAACTCTAGGAAGGTCCCATCCAATTGTCTAGACAAAGGAAGGTGATCTGCGCTGCGCCGACGACTGCTGAATCACAGGCGATGACTGGGAGGGTAACGGCTCGGTGACAGGGGGCGTGTGAGCGAATGTGGCGTCATTACGGGGCTTGCGGGCGCCTGGTGCGCTCTTGGGGGCAGTAATCAGGGTCTGTTTCGGCTACATTTTGACCTGGAGACGTGACCTGTGCTGTAGGGCAGCGACGCGGGACACTGGTCTAGTCCTGTTGTGACTAGCGTTGACGTGCGCTACATCGCCGGGCCTGGTCGCTTGCCTGTCCGGTCGTCTTTGTGGGCGGTCTCAGGAGGGTGCGACGGCAGGGCGGAAGACGGTCGGCTACCGCCCCGGCTATCCTGTCCGGGTGACGACCAGCCAGACCTCTCCCAGCGCCGTCGGCCCCGTCCTTGTGGTGGACTTCGGCGCGCAGTACGCCCAGCTCATCGCCCGCCGCGTGCGCGAGGCCGGCGTCTACTCCGAGATCGTGCCCCACTCCATGGATGCCGCCGCCATGCTGGACAAGCAGCCCTCGGCCATCATCCTCTCCGGCGGCCCGTCGTCGGTCTACGCCGACGGCGCCCCGTCCATCGACCCGGCCCTCTTCGACGCCGGGGTCCCGGTCCTGGGCATCTGCTACGGCTTCCAGGCCATGGCCCAGGCGCTGGGCGGAACGGTCGGGCGCACCGGCACTCGCGAGTACGGGCACACCCCCGCCCGAGTGGAGGAGGGGTCCTGCCTGTTCGCCGGCACCCCGGACGACCAGGTGGTGTGGATGAGCCACGGCGACGCGGTCCAGGCCGCCCCCGAGGGCTTCACCGTCACTGCCTCCACCTCCCAGACGCCGGTGGCCGCCTTCGAGAACCCGGACCGTCGCCTCTACGGGCTGCAGTGGCACCCCGAGGTGCTCCACTCCGAGCACGGGCAGGCCGCCCTGGTCAACTTCCTGCACAAGGAGGCGGGGCTGCCGGCCACCTGGACGCCGGACAACATCATCGACGAGCAGGTCGCCCGCATCCGCGAGCAGGTGGGCGACGCCCACGTCATTTGCGGCCTGAGCGGGGGAGTGGACTCCTCCGTGGCCGCCGCCCTCGTCCACCGCGCCGTCGGCGACCAGCTCACCTGCATCTTCGTCGACCACGGCCTGCTGCGCGCCGGCGAGCGCGAGCAGGTCGAGCACGACTACGCCGAGGGCATGGGCATCCGCGTCATCGCGGTCGACGAGACCGAGCGCTTCCTGAGCGCCCTGGCCGGCGTTACCGAGCCGGAGGCCAAGCGCAAGATCATCGGTCGGGAGTTCATCCGCTCCTTCGAGGCCGCCCAGCGCCGCGTCGTCGAGGCCGTCGGCGCCGAGGGTGGCGAGATCCGCTTCCTGGTCCAGGGGACTCTGTATCCCGACGTCGTCGAGTCCGGTGGGGGAGAGGGGGCCGCCAACATCAAGAGTCACCACAACGTGGGCGGCCTGCCCGAGGATCTCGACTTCGAGCTCATCGAGCCGCTGCGCGAGCTGTTCAAGGACGAGGTGCGCGCCATCGGCCGCGAGCTGGGCGTGCCGGAGAAGATCGTCGCCCGCCAGCCCTTCCCCGGACCGGGGCTGGGTATCCGCGTCATCGGCGAGGTGACGGCCGAGAACCTGCGCGTTCTGCGGGCCGCTGACGCCATCGCCCGCGAGGAGCTCACAGCCGCCGGGCTCGACGACGAGATCTGGCAGTGCCCGGTGGTGCTGCTGGCCGACGTGCGCTCCGTGGGGGTGCAGGGCGACGGGCGTACCTACGGCCACCCCATTGTTCTGCGGCCGGTCAGCAGCGAGGACGCTATGACGGCCGACTGGACCCGCCTGCCCTACGACGTCCTGGCGCGCATCTCCAACCGAATCACCAACTCCGTGCCGGAGGTCAACCGGGTGGTGCTCGACTGCACCAGCAAGCCCCCGGGCACCATCGAGTGGGAGTGACGGAGAAGACTGAGCATTTAATTTCCGCGCTATTGAGGTTTTCTCACCAGATGCCTTTGTGGAGGGTGAGGGTGACCAGGGCTGCGGCGGTGATGGTGGTGATGGCTGTGGGGCTGAGGGTGACGTGTCGTAGGGCCTTGAAGTGCTTGATCAGGGCGTTGGCTCTCTCGGCCGGGGCTCGCATGGAGGTGATCAGCTCGTTGCGCCACCGGGGGTCGGGGTCCGGGTGCGGGTTCTTGTCCGGGACCTTGATGCCGATGCCGGCCCCGGTGTAGCCCTTGTCCGCCAGGGTGGGCAACCCCAGTGAGGCCGCCCGGTACAGCGCTGGCAGGGAGTGGGTCCGCACATCGGTGCCGTCCTTGAGCCACCGCAGCACCAGGACGGCCTGGCCCCAGGTCGTGCAGGCCCGCTGATGCGGGCGGATGTCGTGGGCGCGACGGTGGGCGGTCAGCCAGCCGCTGATGGTGCGCACAGTGGCGATGGGGACGTCGAGAGTGGCACGATAGGACAGCACGCGGAGCCTTTCTTGCGGGCAGGTTTTCTTGGTCGAAAACAACTCTGCCGCACGGCTCCGCGTGCCCCCGCTCCGACACACCCCACCCCGGCCCGACCTGCCCTTCCCCGCCATCACAACACTCACGGCACGAGCACCATCACCCCCGATGAGAAAACCTCATTCTACATAGTTGAGATGGGTGAAATGCCTTAAATCTGAAGCGTTTGAATATGTAGAAACTCGTTTTTTGATCAAGCACTAACCGCGCGTATCGGTTGTTTGAGAACCTTTGAAACATTAGAGAATGTCTTGATATGGCAAACAAAAAAAGCGTCACCATAGAAGGTGTTGAGTATCGCATTAAAGAGCAGTTAGGCCAAGGTGGGGCGGGTGTAGTGTTTCGTGCCGAAACTAACGATGGAAACGAGTATGCATTAAAACGCGTCAGCGTATCGTCGGACTTTGTTGAGGCTGAAAAGGCCGGGAGGGAGCCGAAAGATAACAGAGAGACGCGTTTCCTTCGGGAGATTCAATACTGTTCGCAAGATCACTCGCCACGTATAATTAAAATTAGCGGGTATGCGGTTTGCGATTCACCTAAAGGTGTGTACATATATTATGTGATGCCTTTGCATTCAGATAGTTTGTATTCGGTGATGAAAGTAGGTGCTGACGTAGATGTAGCCTTTAAATACTCTGAACAACTTCTCGAAGCACTTGTGGTGATTCACTCGGACGGAGTAACTCATCGAGATGTGAAACCTGACAATATTCTGATTGACGAAAATCAAAATCTCGTCCTCGCCGATTTTGGGATAGCTCACTTTAAACCGCTGCCATCGTTGACGAAAAAGCAGGACCTCCTGGCAAATCGAGATTACCTTGCCCCAGAGCAAAGAAAGGGGAAGGATGCTCGAGACGTAAGCCAGGCTGCGGATATATTTGCTGCTGGCCTTATCATTAATGAATTATTTACATCGGTTCGCCCAAACGGACCAGAGTTTGATCTAGTCTACGACGTGCATCCTCGCCTTTCCGAGGTTGATGAACTGATATCGATGATGACGCAGATATCCCCGGAGTCGCGTATTGACGCAAACCAATCGTTAGCTTACCTCAGGCGTATTGTGTCAAAAGATAAGCAGTTGAGAACTGATGTTCAGGATGTATTTGAAAGCTCGTTACCTGATGTTCCTGAGAGACTGGTCGAACAAGCTGTGGAGGATGTACTTGACGGTTTTACCCTTCTGTCCCGCGGTAGTCTGGAGGTTTCAGGACGATTTAACTTAAATTTCCATTGTAATATAAGCTACTCAGTGCGTCCAGAGTTGAAGAATCTCTGTTTCCTCCTGAAATTGCTTGAGAAATGTCGAGGTAAGTTCCTCTATGAAGCGGTTACTTGTCGAAATGAAGGATGGTTTGGAGAGGAGCGAGAAATTAGGAGGGCAACCAAAGAGCAATGCGAAAAGCTTGATGGAATCCTTGATGGGCATAAGTTTTCGGACAACAGTGACAAATTCGAACTTCTTGAAGGGGAAATTAGGAAGTACTTTCTTAACCTAAGAGATTACCATTGTGAAGAAATATTAGACGTTGAGAATTTGACAAAAGAGATCGATTACTATTTGATTGATAGTCCGATTTTATATGTGTGTTATTACCTTCAAGAAATGGGGTTTCTTCAAAATCGAGGGAGGGATTATATCTTTGATATCGATGTTTTTACTTTTGTGACATACTTGGAAATTTTAGAATCTCACAGTGAAGTTATTGAAGAATACTCGGGTTCTTTTCCTGCGGAGCAGCTTGAGGAACTGACTGCAAGAGACTTTGAAGCGCCTTTTAATGCTCGCGTTATGGGTGCGTTTCAGGAAGAATGGCCTGACGTGCAAGTAATTCCGCGGGCGGGCTACTTTTCGGCGATATTCAGTTCTTGTGAGGCCTACTTGTCTTTCAAGAAAAAGTCGCTTGCAAAGGCGAAGAATGACTATTGTTTTGAGGGGGACGTTCTTGATATGCTCAAGCCGTTATTTCTATCTTTTGATGATGGGGTTGTCGAATTAAAGTTCGATAGATTTGTCATACGTCAGGTCGTTGCGAGACTCCTTAATATAGAAAAATGAGGATGATATTTGAGTTTGCGTAGAAACTTTGAAGTGGCTGATAGGTTGTCGTGGAGGCTGATTTCGGCACTGTTGGTTGTCGGAGCTGTCGTGGTGTGTGATGGGTTTTCGTGACCGTTCAAGGAATGAACTTTGGTGGCGGTAACATTAACAGGTTTCTGTAACGATCTGCATATGATTGCGTCCAATGTGCCGCCAGTGCTGGGTTGTGGTCGAACGTACACCGAATTACACTCCATGATGAGTGCCGGTCAAAGTATCATCGTGCTGTTGCTCGTTGTCCGCACTGCGCGAAATGAGCGAGCCACTGCACATTCCAGTCTTTTGTTCCGCCCCACATCATGAACCAGCAGGTCATAGACTGTTGCTGTGGTTGTATGCCGTAGGGGGGTTCGTATTCCTGGAGACTCCCGCAAGATCACGGCCCGACGCCGCTGTTTGGAACCGTCGCTACAACTACCGCTGATTCATACAGCAACCTGCGTCTCAACGCACTTCTCCAACGTTATGACTTCATGCAGTTAGATTTGTGGACTTTCCGCAATCGGGGCATCGCGCTGGGCAGCGTGGGCCTGGACCTCCTGATATGCAAGCTGGTGTGAACGTCGCCGTGGGCCGGTTGGAGGAACCAGCCGGCCCACGATGACGTCACCCGCGTCCTACAGCGACGATCGCGCCCGGGTGCGACCCACGGCCATGGCGACGGCGAAGACCGCGACGGCGAACAGGGTGCAGATCCCGCAGTCGACGAGCAGGGGGCGGATGACGGCGGCGGACATCGAGTCGGCGGTGTACGCCCCGGAGATCGCCTGGGCCGCCCAGTAGCCGGGGGTGAACTTGGAGGCTTGGACGACGGCGTCGGGCAGCCACTCGGTGGGCACCCACGCCCCCGACAGGAAGGACATGGCCAAGCCACCGATGTTGGCGACCGCGCTGGCCGCGTTATGTCCCAGGCCGACCTGACCCAGGAGGAAGCCGAGTGAGACCGCCACGAGCATATAGGCGCCCAGGGCCGCACCGACGACCCCCAGCAGCGGGGCCGACGTCATCACGGCACTGTTCCCGAGGTTCGCGACTCCCAGCCCGAAGATCCACAGCCACCCGACCAGGCCGATCATGAGGCAGGCCCCTATGGTCCCGAGGCTGCGCGATCTGCCGCTCACCGGTGCCGCGGTGAGACGGGAATGGACTGACCGGCGCCCCAGCGACGTCATGAGCGTTGAGATCGTGACGATTGCGAAGGCCATGATCGGGTAGAAGGAGAACATGGCGTAGACGACGAAACCGTGCGGCAGCGGCGTCGCGTCCTGGGCGATCCGCTTGGCGGGGGCGGAGTGGTCCATCGTTTCCTTGGCCAGGGCGACGGCACGGGCAGGGTCGTCGGTGAGCGTTGAGAGATAGCCTGTGACCTGCCCCAGGTAGGAGTCGGTGCGCGCGTTCATCAGCGACCCCGCAGCCGATTCGTATCCGATGACCGTGTCCATCCGGGGAGGCTCGGTGCCTTGGCGAGCGGCCTCCTGGAGCCGCTGCCCGTATCCGGCCGGAATGATGAGGATGTAGCTGATGCGGTTCTGCGCGGTGGCGTCCTGAATGGCCTGCCTGGAGTCCTCCAGCGGCTGAACCTTGCCGACAGACTCGACGTAGTCCTTGACCCCCCGGGAGACCGTGGAACCGTCGCGGTCAATGACGGCCACACTTGCCGTGGCTTCCTTGACCTGGCTGGATGTGTCCTCGGACCGAGCGGCTCCCGCATTCAGTCCGAGCAGGGACAGCGCCATCAGGTAGACCAGCACGTAGATCCGATGGGCTGCCACGATCTTCAACGACGTCTTAAAGGTGCTCATGGTTCATCCTCCTGGCACGGATCAGGGCAATGGTGAGGAACAGACAGGTCATGACCAGCAGGACTGCGCAGCTGCGGGCGAAGGGTGCCAAGGAGTCGTAGTAGAGCAGCCCGTAGAAGCATCGGGCGGCCTGCCACAGGGGATTGACCTGCGCCAGCAGCGGGGCATGGAGCTCGACAGAGTCAGCCAGGGACTGGGCTGAGGGTCCGTAGAAGCCGGTGAACAGCGACAGGAGGCAGTTGATCGCGGAGACCATCCCGACACCCATCTTGCCGAAGGTGCCCAGCGCAGCGCCCGCCGCGCTCGTCATGAGGCTGGACACCCCGATGGCCACCAGGCACAGGAGCACATGAGGCCCGAAGTCCACACCTACCACCGTGGCGATGAAGGTGAAGGCGATGAGCAGGCAGGCCAGGACGCACATCCAGGAGGCCGCGAGCGTGGAGGTGAGGACCTTCCACCGCGGCAGACCCGCCAGGGTTCGGCGGGCTCCTAGAGGAGAGGTGGCCATGATGCTCTGCACCGTGACTATGGAGACGGTCATGCCCATGCCGCTGGCGAAGGCCAGCAGTGCGAAGTAGTAGCGGGTCGCGGGTTTGACGGGAGACGGCGTTACCGAGATCGAGTGGGTGAAGGAGTGGTTGACCTGAAGGGGGGTCGTCTGCTCCGGCGGAACCCCGGCCTTGATGACAGTCTCGAGCTCGGCCCGCTTTTGGGTGTAGGAGTCCATGACCACCCGGAGTACCTGAGTCGTCTCGGCCTCATTGCCCTTCTGGGTCACATGCAGCACGGGATCGCCGTCCTCGACGGCGAGGTAGCCGTCCGTGTCCCCGCGTTTCGCGGCGGCCTGGGCCTCGGATGCGGTGGAGTGGGTGACCTTGGTGATGAGGCGGGGATCGGCGTCGTCGGCGGAGATCTGTTCGATGACGGAGTCCAGGCCGGGAGCCGCCCGGTAGGCCTCGTCCTGGACGACGCCGAAGCTGATCGGGGTGGCCTCGAAGTTCTTGTCCAGGTTGGAGAACATCGCCATGAACATGAGGGACATGACGATCGGGAAGCCGAGGGTCCACACGAGCAGGACGCGATCGCGCAGGAGCCTGAGTACCTGGTAGGAGAAGACGGTCAGCATGTCAGGCCGCCTCGTCGCGCAGGGCCCGCCCAGTGATCTCCAGGAAGACGTCGTTGAGGGTCGGGGGCTCGGAGGTCACTCGGCCGCAGGTCGCTCCCACCGCATTCAGTGCCCTCATGACGTCGGAGAGGTTGTGCGCCCCGGAGGTGCACTCGATGAGGACCTCTCCGTCCTGGTAGGTGACTGTGCGCACGTGCTCCAGGCGGCGCAGACCCTCCAGAGACTCCTCGCCCGGGGGAACGGGGTCGACGATCTCCACCCGGATGCGCTCACCGGTTCCGATCATGGCCTTGAGCTCGTCGGAGGTTCCGGAGGCCACCTGCCGGCCGCGGTCCATGATGACGATCCGGTCGCACAGCTGCTCCACCTCCTCCATGTAGTGGCTCGTGTAGAGAATGGTGGCGCCGCGCTCGTTGAGGTGCTTGATGCCGTCCAGGATCGCGTTGCGGCTCTGCGGGTCGACGGCGACCGTGGGCTCGTCGAAGATGATGAGGTCGGGGCTGTGGGCGATCCCGCAGGCGATGTTGAGACGGCGCAGCAGGCCACCGGAGAGCTTCTTGGGCTTGAACTTCACGAACTTCTCCAGGCCCACGAAGGCGATCGCCTCGGCCACCAGGCGGCGCCGCTCGGCGCGGTCGCGCACGTAGAGGGCACAGAAAGCGTCGACGTTCTCCGCCACAGTGAGCTCGTCGAAGACGGCCACTTCCTGAGGCACCACGCCGATACGGCGCTTGAGCCCGTAGGCAGTGGGCGTCATCGGCTCGCCGAACACGCGGATCGAGCCCTTGTCGTAGGTGAGCAGCTGGAGGATGCAGCTGATCGTGGTCGTCTTGCCCGATCCGTTGGGGCCGAGCAGGCCCAGCACCTGACCGCGCGGGATCCTCAGGGAGAGGCCATCCACCGCCACCAGCTCCCCGTAGCGCTTGACCAGGGAGCCGACCTCCACAGCCGGGCTGGTATCCCTCGCCCCGTCCTTGACTTCCATCTCAGTTCCTCTCTTCCCGCCGGTGTCCCCCGGCTCATGACTCCCATGTTCCTGCGGGGGCGGTGGCGGCCAGAAGTGCCTGCCGTCATGACCTGGGCGGGCAGCCATGACTTCTGTCATGAGATCCGGCAACAGGGCCACCGGATCGGCCTGAAGGGTTTGAAAGCGCCGGTGATCGTCGATAATCGAGGCGTGAAGGTACTGGTGGACAAGGGCGTGCTGCTGTGCGGCTGTGTCCTGCTGGCCCTGCTCACCGTGGAGACGGACGCGGTCGTCGTGGTCTGGCTGCTCGGTGCCGTGGCTGTCAGCGGGATGGGCACGTTTGTCGACCGGAGCCGCTGGGCGATCGTGATGCCCGGCGCCTACCTCCTGCTCGGAACCCTCACGACGGCGTCCGTGGTCGGAGCTCCGTTGGCTGCCTACGATCTGGGTCGCTTTGCTGCATCCGGGAATCGGCGGGAGCGGGTGGCGGCCGCGATCAGCGGCCTCCCGTTCGCGGTTGTCGTGGCCAGACAGGTGCCGAGGGCCCCGGTACTGGCGCTCGCCCTGGCGATTTGTGCGCTCGTTGCTCTGCTCGCGCTGCGCACCTCCCAGGAGGAGGCGGCGCGGACGAGCCTGCATGCGGTGCGAGACGACTTGCGCGAGAAGGTCCTCACCCTGCAGGACACGAACGCCCAGCTGCTTCAGGCCCAGGACTACGAGCTGCGCGCCGCCGCCCTGTCCGAGCGCACCAGGATCGCCCGCGAGATCCACGACGGCGTCGGCCATCTCATCACCCGCCTCCTGCTGCAGGTCAAGGCCCTTCAGGTCGTCCACCGAGACGAGCCGGGCGTCGTCGCCGACCTCGCGACCCTTGACGCCGGCCTCGACGAGGCCCTGGACTCCATGCGCCGCTCCGTCCACGCCCTGTCCGACGAGGGCGAGGAGCTGGCCACCTCACTCAACCTGCTGGGCTCGCGCTGCGGGATCGCCGCCGTGAGCGTCGACTGCTCCACCGACGTCGAGCCCCCGCCTGCGGTAGCGCGCTGCATCGTTGCCGTCGTGCGCGAGGCCCTCACCAATGCTGCCCGCCACGGCGAGGCCCGCTCTGCCCGAGTGGCGGTCACCGACTACCCTGCGTTCTGGCAGGTCACGGTCGACAATGACGGTGTCGTCCCCGCGGCGGGAGAGCCGGCCGTGGATGGTGGCGAGGGTGCCGGCCTCGGCCTGCGCTCTATGACTGAGCGGGTTGAGGCTCTGGGCGGCAGGATGCGGATCACCCCGCGGCCGCGGTTCACGGTCTTCGCCACGATCCCCAAGAACGGATAAGGGAGAGAAGGAGCATCATGAGGGTCCTCATCGTCGATGACGACGCGCTCGTCGCCCAGGCCCTGTCCACGATCCTGTCGGTCGAGGACGACGTCGACGTCGTCGGCCTGGGCGGGTCGGGACCTGAGGCCATCGAGCGCTACCGGGAGCTGGCTCCCGACATCCTCCTCATGGATATCCAGATGCCCGGCGGCGACGGACTCAGCGCGGCCGAGCGGATCCTGGCCGAGGATCCGACGGCGCGCATCGTCTTCCTGACCACCTTCTCCGACGACGAGTACATCGTGCGGGCCCTCAAGATGGGGTCGCGCGGCTACCTCATCAAGCAGGACGTCGCCCAGGTCGCCCCGGCGCTGCGGTCCGTCATGGCCGGGGTGTGCGTCCTGGAGGGGGAGGTGCTCGAGCGCAGCGCCACCATGGGGCTCAGATCCCGGCCGCCGGTGAGTGGGGCGGATCGGGGCCGGGGGCATCAGGACCTGCGGAGGACCGTCTTCGAGGCCCTGACTGACCGCGAGTACGAGGTGGTCGAGGCCGTGGCCGAGGGACTGGACAACGCCGAGGCCGCGGCGCGGCTGTTCATGAGCGAGGGCACGGTGCGCAACCACATCAGCGCAATCCTGGCCAAGCTCGGCCTGCGCAACCGCACCCAGGTCGCAGTCATGTACTACCGCTCCGCGCAGGCCGACTAATCGGTAGCCGGACACCATGTGAACGGCTGGAAATGGGGCGACTCACCGGTCTGGTGGGCATGCCTCAGTCCCGCCACAGGTCGAGGACCGGGCTGGATCCCCCGGCGCCAGGAGGTCCTGCGGCTCGGCAGGCGGGGAGGCGACCGGACCACCTATAGCTCCCGCACCGTCGTTATCGGGGCGATGGACTCCAGGTACTCCACGATCTCCGGTTCCTTGTCCTCCTCAAGGTCACCGAGGGAGAGCAGGAAAGCTTTGGCGTTGTGTCAGTAGGTGTTCGGATCCGTCGCACTGCGCGAACCCTGATCGGGAACGTACCTGTTGATTGGGAACTGCGTTCTCCTGCAAACGACTGCGGGCTGACCCCAGTTGTTTGTGGGAGAAGTACGTTCTGGATGGAAAGCGCAGTTCTCGATGCTCACACCGTGCCACTCTGCGCTGGCACGGAGGTAAGCTCGGGCCGGCGGAGTGCTTGTCTGCTCCCGGAGGCGGTGGCCGACGACGTCGCATGCCCGTTGGCAGTGGAGGAACTCCGTGGGGCGTCTCTGGTCCCGTCCGGGGCTTGACTCCACGAAGTTCGGGTACCACTGGCCAGGGGGCGGCCGCCCTGCACGAGGTCCGGACCGACTGTGTTGCCTCATGGCTTCTGAGGGTTTTGAGAGTCATGGCATCTGAGACACGGGTGGGGCGGGATGCCCGGGCGCCGGGGTCGCTTGATCACGTCGCCGAAGGGTCGCGCTTGGTCGCTCTGGTGGCGTTCGGCGTGTACTGCACGAGGGTGGGGTGCTACTGGCCGGCATTCGGGTGTACTCCACGAAGGTCGGGGTCTCGTGCAGTGCGGACAACCCCTGGCCAGTACAACCCCACCCTCGTGCAGTAGGCCGACCGGAAGGGGCCCGGCCGGAAACGGCCCGCTGATCGAGCACCGCCGGCAGCCACAAGATGGGCCAGGTGTCCAGATCGGTGACAAAGGCTCGGACCGTTCTCATTCAGATGGAACGAAACTGCATGATTCCAAGGTTTCCGCTCACGCGGTCCGGGGGTCCGGAGGTGCTTTGTCACCGATCTGGACACCATCGGGCAGATTCCCTTGATGCCCTGAGGCATTGCACCGCCAGGACCGGTGGCGCGCCGTCGGCAACGTGCGTGCCGGTGAGGGGGCAGTGCGCGTCCATCTGGTCCATAAATGCCATATGTCGGATCGAAATGGCGTCAACCGCCGGGCTGTCGGGGCGCTACCTGGGGGATCGGAATGATGCCGGCTGCCGGGTTGACGGTGTAGGAAGGCCGGTGCTCTCGGCGCAACAACGTGTTGCTCGACGTCGGAGCGGGGCCGTGGTTACCTGATGAGGGTGGCCATGCAGAGGGCTGCGGAAGAGAAAGGGACCAGCATGAGTATTGGAGAGGTCATTAGCGCAGCCCGGGAGGCTCAGGGGATGACTCAGAGTGATCTGGCGGGCAAGGTCCTTGTCACCCGCCAAGCCGTCTCGAGGTGGGAGACCGGGGTGACGACCCCGGGTGTCGATATGTGCAAGCTCCTCGCCGGAGCGCTCGACGTCCCGGTCACACGGCTTCTGGAGATGCCTCCGGAGCCCTGCTGCCAGAGCTGCGCTCTCCCCTTGGGCAAGGAGGCGGACTACGGTGCCGAGTCCGACGGGACGAAGTCGGAGGAGTACTGCACCTGGTGCTATCCGGACGGGTCCTTCGCCGGAGAGGAGTCGCTCGATGCCTTCATCGAGCACACCGCCCCTTATATGGCCGAGGGGGTCGGCGTCTCTCAGGACGAGGCCATCTCCTATCTGGCCGTTGTTCTGCCGACTCTCAAGCGGTGGGCTCCCCGGTGACGAGGAGGACGAGGTCGCGGCGGGTTACGCGGCTCGATGCCGTGCCGATCCTTTGCGGGATGCGGATCAGGAACCGCGTTTGATAACTCCGTTGGAGACGGAGAAGACGTACACGCGATCGGGGCTGCGCTCTCTATCGGGGTGGGCAACATGGTTGTAGGAGAAGTTGAGCGTGACGGTGCCGTCTCCGACGGCCTTGAAGGTGTAGTACTGGGTGCCGCCGATTCCGCAGGCCCCTGTAGGGTTCAGATCGGAGACGTAACGGGAGCGGGTCTCTTCAAGAACTCCTTCAGTGGACATCGTGTAGTTCCATGTGAAGGGCGTTGTGTAGTTGGCGTCCAGGGAGACAGTGATTGTGTCGGGAAGGCAGCCGGTCCTGCAGCTCTTGGCGGAGAGGTGGCAGAGGAGGCCAGACGTCGTACAGGTAGGGACGGACTGCTGACAAGTCGCCATGATCAGGGCCGCGGCGGCGCAGGACAGCAGGGCGCGTTTGTGGCTGAAAGAGTTGATGGTGAGTGACGTCATGGTGATTTTGAGTACAAGAAGGTGATGGTGAGACCACAGCCGAAGTCGAGCTGGGGCAACGCTGATCACACTCAGTGTGCGGGTTGTTCGAGCCTTTGTCTGTGGGGAGGGCTTCCCGTCTTCCAGTGCGACCTTTGACCATGAAGACTGCCGCGCCATTGCCGTCCGTGACGGAACGGATGAAATCGAATCTTTGGGTTTTGGTCAGGCGAGCTCCCCGGTGACGAGCCGGACGAGGTCGCGGCGCGCCCGGCGGCCCTCGGGGGTGGGGAACATCGGGTAGACGTGGTTGAGGTTCTCGCCGACGTGCAGCGTCGAGTCCACCCCCGCCTCCAGGAGCTTGGCGTGGAAGAGCGCATTGTCCGGCAGGAGGATCTCCCGGGTCCCCACGAAGGTCGTCACCTTCTTCAGGCCCGACAGGTCACCGTAGATGGGCGAGAGGTGCCAGTCGGTCGGCGGGGTGCTGCCCGCCCAGGAACGGCCGATCTCGGCGAGGGGCTCGGGAGCCATGAGCGGGTCGGCGTCGACGTAGTCGGCGATATCCGGGTTGGCGTTGGTGATGTCGACCCACGGCGAGATGAGAACGAGCTCATCGGGCTGGGCGTCACCGGCCTCGGCCAGGGACAGGGCGATGGCCGCCGCCAGGCCCCCGCCTGCGCTGTCCCCCATGAGGATGATCCGCTTACCCGGGCTCTCCGCCACCGTGCGCCGATAGAGCTCCAGCACCAACCGGTGCGCCTCCTGCCAGGTGTGATGGGGCGCCAGCGGGTAGAGCGGCATGACGACGTCGGCCCCCGTCCTACGGGCCAGATGGTCGACCAGCCAGGCGTGCGCCGAGTTGGCCGTTGAGATGTAGCCGCCGCCGTGAAGATGGACGATGACGGTGTTCGACGGCGTCCGCGGGCGGAGGTGGTAGACGGGCATGCCGGAGTCCTCGTGCCGCTCCAGGTCGTAGAAGAAGCGCCCCCAGGCCGGGAAGGTGACGGTACGGGCGGGCTCGGGGCGGTCGGCCAGACGCGCGATCCGCTCGGTGATCGGAATGTGGGCCGCCAGTGTCTTGATCGGCCGGGCGCCGTACTCCACCAGGCTCGCCGCGGCCGAGCGCCGATAGCGCTTGCGAGAGTAGAAGCTGAAGGCGCCCACCGTCAGGGCGACACTGGCCACGCCGACGGCGATCCTGCTCCTGCTGACTGCCCTGAACACTCTCATGACTCCTCCACTCCGCAGGGCGCCGAAATCTGTCCGAAGACCCCTTCCGGACCCGGTACCCGCCTCATCTATCGTAGGCATCAGAACCCCGTGATGACGGGGCAGACCGAGCCCTTTCGCTCAATGCGGAGGCCTGCATGCGGCGTCACCGTCGGCATGACAAGGAGAGAAGTCGATATGGAAGCCTACGAGACCGACCACCTCACTGCCGTCCGCGCCCTCGCCCCCGAGTGCATGGTGCTGCTGCACTCCGACGGCGCCTTTCCCCTGTCGGAACCGGGCGAGATCGCCCTGTTCGGCTCCGGCGCCCGCAGCACCATCAAAGGTGGAACCGGCAGCGGTGACGTCAACTCCCGCCACGTCACCACCATCGAGGAGGGCCTGGAGACGGCCGGTTTCACCATCGTCACCCGGCCCTGGTTGGAGGCCTACGACCGCGTCCGCGACCGGGCCCACCAGGACTTCATCGCCGATATCAGGGCCGAGGCCGCCGAGCGCGACGTCCCCGCCATCATGGTCGGCATGGGCTCTGTCATGCCCGAGCCGGAGTACACGATCCCCCTCGACGTCGAAACCGACGCCGACCCGGAGACGGCCGTCTACGTCCTGGCCCGAGTCTCCGGGGAGGGCAGTGACCGCAGCCCCGAGGCGGGTGACCTGAGGCTCACCGCCTCCGAGATCCGCGACATCCGTTGTCTGAACGAACGCTTCGAGAAGTTCCTCCTCGTCCTCAACGTGGGCGGCGTCGTCGACCTCAGCCCGCTGGGCGACGTCGCCAACATCCTCCTACTCTCCCAGCTCGGCGCGACCATCGGCGACGCCTTCGCCGACGTCCTCCTGGGCTGGGCCTACCCCTCCGGAAAGCTCGCCACCACCTGGGCCGCCTGGGACGAGAGCGACCAGATCGGCGACTTCGGCGACCCGGACGACACCCACTACCGAGAGGGCGTCTACGTCGGCTACCGCTTCTACGACTCGGTCGGCAAGGAGCCTCTCTTCCCCTTCGGATTCGGCCTGGGCTACACGACCTTCGACGTCGAAACCCGCCAGGTGAGCCTCGACGGTCCGTGCGTGAGCATCGACGTCGACGTCACCAACACCGGCGAGCACTCGGGCAAGGAGACCGTCCAGGTCTACGCCGGTGTCCCGGCCGGCCGCCTCGACCAACCGCTCCAGGCGCTCGCCGGCTTCACCAAGACCGACGAGATCGCCCCCGGCGCCACGGCGCACATCGCCATTGACGTCGATCTGACCGACCTGGCCTCCTACGACGAGGCGGTCCACGCCACGATCCTGGAGGCCGGCCGCTACCTGCTGCGGGTGGGAACCTCCAGCCGGAACCTCAGCCCCGTCGCCGTCGTCGAGCTCGCCCAGGACGCAACCGTGCGACACCTGACCGGCGACCTGGGTGAACCCGGCTTCACCGACTGGAAGCCCGAGGCGCCGGCGGTTCTCGACATTCCAGCAGGCCTGCCGGTGCTCGTCGTCGACCCGGCCGACCTGTGCCGGCCGGACGGTGCCGCCCCCGATGAGCAGGGAGCGTCGGAGGACTTCAGCAAGGCCCTCGCCCTGGCCCGAGGGCTCTCCGACGACGAGCTCATCCACACCGTCCTGGGCGACTACCGCAGTGGCGAGGAGTCTGGCTCCATCATCGGGGCCGCCTCCACCACAGTCATCGGTGCGGCCGGCCAGACCACCACCCGGATCCCCGGCCTGCCCAGCATCATCATGGCCGACGGCCCCGCCGGCCTACGCCTGGCCCCCACCTACGGCGTCGACGCCGAGGGCCCCTTCTCCCTGGGCGACTCCAGCCTGCCCGCCACCTTCCTCGAGCTCATGGACGACGCCGGACGTGAGGCCCTCGGCATCGCCGACGCCCCCGAGCCCCGAGAGCCCGCCGAGATCCGCGAGCAGTACACCACCGCCATCCCCGTCGGCACCGCGCTCGCCCAGTCCTGGAACCCGGGCCTGGTGCAGCGGCTCGGCGACGTCGTCGGAGCCGAGATGGAGTGCTTCGGCGTCGACCTCTGGCTCGCCCCCGCCTTCAACCTGCACCGCAGTGTCCTGTGTGGACGCAACTTCGAGTACCTCTCCGAGGATCCGCTGCTGTCCGGGCGCATTGCCGCCGCCATCACCCGCGGCGTCCAGTCCCACCCGGGGCGAGGTGTGACCATCAAGCACCTGGCTTGCAACAACCAGGAGACCAACCGTCTCAACTCCAACAGCCGGGTCAGTCCCCGAGCCCTGCGCGACCTCTACCTGCGTGCCTTCGAGATCTGCGTGCGCCAGGCCCGGCCCGCCGCCGTCATGACCTCCTACAACCTCATCAACGGCGTCCACACCTCCGAGTCGGCCGAGCTGCTCGAGGTCGTCCTGCGCCAGGAGTGGGGCTTCGACGGCCTGGTCATGACCGACTGGGTCGTCGACGGCATGACCCACAGCGACATGAAGTACCCGCGCGCCACCGCCGCAGCGAGCGTCAAGGCCGGCAACGAGCTCTTCATGCCCGGAGGCGAATCGGACCGGGAGGACCTCCTGGCCGCACTGCGCCGAGGGAGTGGTGGCTGGCGCCAGGGCAGAACGGCCGAGCAGCCCGACGGCGGGGTGGGCCTGACTCGTACCGAGCTCGAGAAACAGGCCGCCCGGGTCATCCGCATGGCACGGAGGCTCGCTGGTTCCGGACGGTGACTGCTCGCGGAAGTAGAGGCCGTCCGCCTCTGACGTGAGGAGCGAGGAGGGTTCAACCCAGCTGACGCGCGTGCTCACGTCGCGCGGAGAGCCGCTGATGGAACCTGTTGCCCGGGCGGCGGACGTGACATGCTCAGGTCGAGCTGCCCGCGAATCGTAAGGAGCCCCCATGGCGCTGACACCTCAGGCACGTGAGACCTTTAACCGACTGTTCGGGGTGGATCCCCAGCCCCACCCCACGGACCCCGAGCTGTTCGACATCCTCCAGAACGGGGTCTTCGACGAGGCCTTCTCCACGGGCGTCCTCACCGACGTCGAGCGCGAACTGCTCACCGTCACCGTCCTGACCGCAATGCAGACCCTCCCGCAGCTCAAGGCCCACGTGGGCGCCGCCCTCAACATCGGCGCCAGTCCGCTCCAGGTGCGCGAGACCATCTACCAGTGCGCCCCCTACATCGGCTTCCCCAAGACGCTCAACGCCATCGACATCGCCAACGGGGTCTTCGAAGCGCACGGCGTCTCCCTGCCCCTGGAGAACGCCGGCACCGTCGACGCCGCCGACCCCAGCGCCCGGGAGAAGGCGGGCGCCGCCATCCAGGTTCCGCTGTACGGTCACGAGGTCAAGGAAGTCTTCTCCTCCCTGCCCGAGCCCTTCGATAGGTTCGTGCCCCACCTGCTCACCTCCTCGGCCTTCGGTGACTTCGCCACCCGCGGCGGGCTCGACGTCGCCCAGCGTGAGCTCATCAGCCTCGTGGCCATCGCCGCCATCGGCGCCTCCACCCAGCTGCGTCCGCACGTGGCCGGGGCCATCAGGGCCGGCTCCTCCCGCCAGAAGGTGGCCGCAGCGCTGGTCCAGGTCATGCCCTACATCGGCGGCCCTTACGCCCTGTCCGGCCTGGTCCTCGTGGCTAACTACGATGAGAACGCCTCCGCGGAGGCCTACCGCTGAGAGGCTGAATTCTGAGCCATAGGGCGCCACTCGTCGTTGAGACGACGCAGTGCGGTGGACGTCTCCCTCTCGACTTGACCTCACCCGCTCCGGGTCGACCACTGATTCATCGTATGTACTAACTGCACTTTTCCTTGTAAGTTATATTGCTCGGCCTTGTGTGCAGCCCTCACACCTGCACCCTCGGTCGGCCGGGGAACAACTCAAGGAAGAGAGATGACTATGGACCGCAACTACTTCGACCTGACCGGCCAGGTGGCCCTCGTCACCGGCTGCTCATCCGGCATCGGCATCCAGATGGCCAAGGCCCTGGCCAGCGCCGGAGCCAACATCGTCGCCGTGGCGCGCCGCGTCGAGCGCGTCGAGGCCGTCGCCAAGGAGATCGCCGAGGAGTTCGGGGTCAAGACCCTCGCCCTGCACTGCGATGTGCGCGACACGGCCAGCGTCGAGAGCGTCGTCGACGCCGCCCTGGAGACCTTCGGCCGCCTCGACATCGTGATCAACAACGCCGGAACGGGAAGCTTCGGCCCCGCCGAGGACCTGACCGACGAGCAGTTCGACACCGAGGTCGACATCGACCTGTACGGCATCTTCCGTGTCTCGCGCGCCGCCGCGAAGAAAGCCATGATCCCGGCCGGCTACGGACGCATCATCAACGTCGCCTCCATGTACGGCATGGTCGGCTCCAACGTCGCCGGCATGGCCGCCTACCACGCCGCCAAGGGTGGCGCCGTCAACCTCACGCGCGCCCTGGCCGCGGAGTGGGCCAAGTACGGCATCACCGTCAACGCCCTGTGCCCCGGCTACTTCTACTCCGAGCTGACCACCGACGTCCTGGACGCTGAGGACACCGGATCGGCCTTCCGCGCCATGATCCCGCTGGGCCGCTTCGGCAAGGAGGGTGAGCTCGACACCGCCATCCTGTTCCTGGCCTCCAAGGCCTCCGGCTACGTCGTCGGCTCTCCCATCCTCGTCGACGGCGGCTACAGCGCCATCTGAGGATGCACTTCTCCGCCCTCCTGCTTGCGGTAGAGACCAACCCGGCCCGGCGGCCCGTCTACGATGGCCGCTGGGCCGGATTCTCGTTGCCGGCCCAGCGCAGCAAGGAGAACACGTGACGACGACGCAGCCCTACCTGTCCCGGCAGGTCACCTTCACCGCCCAGGGGCAGAGGATCGGGGGACTGGCCTACGTCCCGCGCGCTGCGTCGTCGGCCCCCGCGCCCCTGGTCATCTGCTGTCACGGCATGGAGGGCTCCCACACCCGCGTGGCCCCCATGGCGCGGCGCTTCGCCGCCGCCGGGGCCGTGTCCATCTGCTTCGACTTCCGCGGGGGCGGCGGCAGCGCCAGCCAGGGCGAGACCACCACGATGTCGGCGCTCACCGAGCTGGCCGACCTCGAGGCCGTGCTTACCGCGGCCTGCTCGTGGCCGGAGGTGGACGCCTCCCGGGTTGCCCTATTCGGACTGAGCCTGGGAGGGGCGGTCGCGGCGCTCGTGGCTGCGCGCCACCCGCAGCGGATCGCTGCCCTGGCTCTGTGGTACCCGGCGCTGAGGCTGGGGGAGAACCTGCGTGCCGCCTTCCGCACGCTGGCCGCTGTGCCCGAGGAGTTCGACTGGGCGGGCACCCGCCTGGGACGCAGCTACGCCGTCGACGGCTGGAACCTGGAGGTCAGGGCCGAGCTGGCCACCTACCGACGCCCCGTCCTCATCGTCCATGGGGAGCAGGATCGCTCCGTGCCCATCGAGGTCTCCCGGGCCGCCGTGCGGACCCTGCCCGACGCCGAGCTCGTTACCATCTCCGGCGCCGCACACGGCTTCGGGGACGCCAACTGGGAGGAGGCCATGCGTCGTACCACCGACTTCCTGGCCTGGAACGGCGTCCTGGAGGAGGACTGAGCCACGCGGCTGACCGCAGGTCCCGCACGGCGCATCCCGTTTTCTGACGGCGCTGGTGCTCCAATCACCGGCATCGCAGAATTGACTGCATGATCGCATGTGAGACAGCGGACCTGACTGGTGTCAGCAAGACGATGCTGCTGACCCTCTATGCCAGGGCGGAGCACACGCTCTCCGACCGGCCGCGCTTCAACGACCCCGCCGCCGTCGAGCTCGTCTCCCGGCTCGACTACGACTTCACCATGGCGAGACAGGACCGGCTCATGGCCGACGGCGTCGTGCTTCGCACCCTCACGCTCGACCCGCTCGTCGCCGGGTACCTCGCCACCCACCCCGGCTGCACGGTGGTCAACATCGCCTGCGGGCTCGATACCCGCTTCCAGCGCCTCGACGACGGGCACGTCACCTGGTTCGACCTCGACCTGCCCGACGTCATCGCGCTGCGGCGCCGGCTGCTGGAGGACGGTGAGCGCCACCGCACCATCGCCGCCTCCGCCCTCGACCCCGCCTGGACCGACCAGCTGGGGGAGGATGAGACGAGCGGCAAAGTGGGCAACGATGTGCTCGTCATCGTTGAGGGACTGAGCATGTACCTCGAGCAGGATGAGGTGCGCGCCCTCATGGAGATCATCGCTGCTCGGCTGCCCGCTGCAACGGTTCTCATCGAGGTCATGCCCCGCCTGTTCCAGAAGTACGGCCGGGAGCGCTCGGTCGAGGACGCTGGGGCGCGCTACACCTACGGCTGCTCCAGCGCCGCCGAGTTCCACCGGACGGTCGCCCCCGGATTCACGCTGCTCCACGACGTCCCCTTCATCGACACGATTGCGCGCTACCACCCCGTGCTCGCGCCCCTGGTGCGGCTGCCGCTGATGGGCAGGCTCTCCGAGCGCATCGTGGTGCTGCGGGCGCCGGCCGCCTGATGACGCGTTCTTGACGGGGACTTTTCTCGCGTAGGCGTGAGTAATCCTCCGGCCGGGGGCATCCTGCGCGTAGGGGGACAGAAATCCTGTCCCCGACGGCGTCGAAAGTCCGCGCCCGGAGCGGCGCGCACCTGGACGCGTGGAATGTCCCCGGCCGTAACCACGTGCCGAGAACTGAGTGGCGCGGGGTGAGCACCGACGGCGCAGGTGTCCACAGTGATGGCTGACTTGCTGCGGGATCCTCGTGCTGTGGAAACGCGGGATGGGTGTTGGCTCCCGTTGGCATGATGGGAAACGCCTCCCGTCGGCACCTTCCCCCGGAACACCTATGTCCTTGCCGGGGAGGAAGGAGCTGGGAAGGAGGTGAGGGCCGTGCTCAAGCCGAGAGGCCGACGCAGAAAAGTTCGCAAGGACAAGGTAACGGCCCGGAAGGTGAGCGACGTGTTTACCGCAATCGCTCGCCTGGTCCGGGCCGTCGGTGTCCTTGTGGATACCCTCGGCAAGTGGTTCGGCTAGGCCGTTCCCTTGCTAGGGGAGTCATCCGGTTGCAGCCGGGTGGCTCTCCACCATTATGGGGTCGCCGTTCCGCTCTGTCCACATCGCGTCCTTCCTCTCCCGTCTGTGGGGACATCCTGCGCGTAGGGGGACAGAAATCCTGTCCCCGACGGCGTCGAAAGTCCGCGCCGAGGAAGCGACCGCACCCGGCTGGTACTGATGGGGCAAGGCAGCACTACTATTCTCCCTGGACGTGCTCGCAGCGCTGCGGGTACGGGCAATGAGGAGGAATCATGAGGGAGCCGATGACGGCGTCGGCCAAGGGCGCCGAGAGCGCCCAGGAACAGGAGCGCGGGTACTGGCTTTACACCCCCGGTGAGGGCGCGGCGAGATGGGAGGAGTTTCGAACGGCCGGGATCATGGCGCTCAACTGGGACCGGGTTGGCGACCTTGCTTCCTTCCCCGACAAGGAATCGCTCTTGGAGGCGCTTTACACCCATTACGGGGACTGGGGCGGCCGCCCACGGAAGGCTGCGGACTCGGTGTGGGACTACATCCATGCCATGAAACCAGGCGACATCGTCTACGTCCGCCGTAGCTTCAATGAGATTGTGGGGCGCGGAGTGGTTCGCTCCGACTACCGCTATGACGAGGACCGATCATCCTTCCGAGCGGTGCGCGACGTCGAGTGGACGCATGTCGGCTCCTGGCCGCTCGAGCAGCGGATCGGCAGACTGATGCTGCAACGCCTCACAGAGAACACGAAGTACACGCCGGACCAGCTCAACGCACTGATCGGAATTGAGGACCCGCACTCTTCTTCGTCTGTAGAGGAGCAGCACGGGAATAACGAGCTTGATGAGGCGGACGAGCACTACACCAGTACCGATTTCTTGGACGAGGTCTTTCTCAGCCCCGAGGACCTGGAGCAGATGCTTGGGCTGCTGCGACGCAAGAAGAACCTCATCCTCCAGGGCGCTCCGGGCACGGGGAAGACTTTTGCGGCCAAGCGCCTGGCGTACGCGCTCATGGGTGAGACGGATGACTCGCGGGTGGAGGTGGTGCAGTTCCACCAGTCGACCGCCTACGAGGACGTCGTCGTCGGGCTGCGCCCCACGGCCGAGGGCGGGTTCGCAGCCGCCGAGGGCGTCTTCGCCAGGTTCTGCCGGCGTGCTGCCGCCGACCCGGGACGGGACTACGTATTCATCATCGACGAGATCAACCGCGCCAACATCTCCAAGGCCTTCGGCGAGCTGCTCATGCTCATCGAGGCCGAGCACCGAGGAGAGGCACTGCGCCTGCCCGTGTCCGGGGAGCTGTTGTCCGTCCCGAAGCGGCTCCACATCATCGGCATGATGAATACCGCCGACCGGGGCCTGGCCCTCATCGACTACGCGCTGCGTCGCCGCTTCGCCTTCTTCGAGATGAGGCCAGCCCTCGATCACCCCGGGTTCCTCAAGCACGTCGAGGCCGTGGGCAGCTCGAGGCTGGAGGCTCTGGTCGACGTCGTACGCCTCCTCAACCAGCGAATCGCCGAGGACGAGGCCCTCGGGCCCGGGTTCCAGATCGGCCACTCCTACCTGTGCCTGCCAGCAGGAAGCCCTGAGAACCCTGCGGGCACGGATGCGGATGTGACCTCGGTGGTGCGCTACGAGCTCGAGCCGCTGGTACGCGAGTACTGGTTCGACAATCCGGCTGCGATGGACGAGAGCATTCACGAGCTGGAGAGCGTCCTGCCATGACGGCCACCGCCTTGCCTGGACGGGTGCTGGACGGGTCCCCCGGCCGACCCCACCGGCGTGGTCCCAGCACTGTGCTGCTCAAGAACGTCTACTACATGCTCGCCTACGCCTTCAAGGCGCTGGAGACCGGCGAGCACCGGCGCCTGGCGGCCGAAAACTTCGATCACGTCCACGACATGCTCGCCGCCATCCTGGCCGGTGGGCTGGACAACCAGCGTCGACGTGGTTTCGAGCGGGACTATCAGCCCTTCGTCGAGGACCTGTCGGTTGTGCGGGGACGCATCGACCCGGCCGCCACGATGCGGCTCAGGGCCCGCCGCCGGAGCCTGGTGCGCTGCGGCTACGACGAGCGCACCGAGAACACCCTCATGAACCGGCTCCTCAAGACCGCCGCCCTGCGCCTGATCCTGCACGGCGACATCGCCCCGGCCCGCAGGGCGCGCCTGAAGTCCACGCTGCTCGTCATGGGCGACGTCGAGGTGATGAACGTCGGCGAGCTCAGGCACCTGCACTGGGACAGACTGCGCTTCCACCGCGGTAACCGCTCCTACCGGCTGCTCATGGGGGCGTGCCGGCTCGTCCTGGACGAGCGGCTGCTCAGCGGCGCCGACGGCGCAGTCAGCCTCGCGGACTTCCTCGACCCCCAGGAGCTGAGCGCCCTGTACGAGCGCTTCGTCCTGGCCTACTTCCGCCGCCACCACCCCCACCTGCGTGCCGGCGCTCCCTGGGTGAACGGAGGCATCGAGGACGCCCCGGTCTTCCTTCCGGGGCTGCACACCGACATCGTCCTGACCGGGCCGGCGCGGACCCTCATCATCGACACCAAGTGCTACGGGCGGATCCTCGGCTCCCGTTACGACAGGCAGATCCTGTCCCCGGCCAACCGCAACCAGATCTACAGCTACGTCATGCATGAGGCCAGCGACCCCCGACAGGGCGGACGCGAGGTCGCCGGCATGCTGCTCTACGCCCAGACCGCCGTCGACCCGCCGATCCGCGAGACCTGGACCGAGACCGGGCACCGATTCCACGTGCGCACCCTCGACCTGGACCGGGACTTCACCGAGATCGCCGCCCAGCTCGACGACGTCGCCGCCCTGCTCGCACCCGTCTGAGCCGGCCCATCAACGTAGGCGTCTTGCGTGTAGAGGTGCGGGACTCCTGTCCCTGCTGCCGGAGTCCCTACTCCGGCTCACTGCGCCATTGCGAGAGAGCCTCAGCGATCTCCTCCAGGGATAGTTCTCCAGTCGCGACGGCGATCACCAACTGGTAGGCGTCATCATCGGGAGCCTCGATCCAATGGCCGTTGATGTCCAGAAAGACCAGTGTGGCCAACCACCCCAGGCGCTTGTTTCCATCCACCAGCGGATGGTTGCGGACCAGGGAATCGAGCAGGGCCGCGGCCTTCTCATCGATCGTGGCGTACGCGTCGCGTCCCCAGAGAGTGGCCCCAGGCCGGTGCAGTGCCGAGTCGATCAGGCCGAGATCCCGGACCGGCCCGACGGCGAGGTCCTCGACGAGTGATAGAGCGTCCTCAAGCGTCAGGTACTCGACCATCCGTGCCTGATCAGCGACCAAGGCGTTCCAGGACGTCGGCATACCGGCTGCGGATACGGGCGGATGCCTCTTTTACTCGCTGCTCATGTCCGCGGCGTGCGGCCACCTCGTGGATCGCCCGGATCGTCGCCTCCTGGCGACTGATCCCGTCCTCCTGTGCAAGAAGTGTCAGAAGACGCTCGTCCTCTTTACTTAAACGCAGTGTCATCGCCATGCGTCTACAGTAGCAGGTGATACCAAACTGGTATCACGGGTGGTGTGCTCGGAGGATCGACCGGAGTCCGCAGCTCACCTGCGGGGACATCCTGCGCGTGGGGGTGCACCATCTTCCGGCCGGGGACATCCTGCGCGTACGGGGACAGAAATCCTGTCGGTGGGGTCTGGTGGTGGATGCACCACTCGTGGGAGGGGTGTTTTGTGTCTGGT
>CAUVMS010000020.1:0-28908 GCA_963552815.1 uncultured Actinomyces sp.
CGCACAGGCGCTGCACGGTGGCCATGACGTGGCTGGAGATGACCACGGTGCCGCCGGCGGCGGCGTAGTCCCTCAGAATCGCCTGGATCGTCTGCGCCGAGATCGGGTCGACGGCCTCGAAGGGCTCGTCCAGGACCAGGATGGAGGGCGAGTGCACCATGGCGCAGGCCAGGTGGATCTTCTTTCGCATTCCCGCCGAGTAGTCCGCCACCAGAGTCGTCCCGGCCTCCCACAGCCCCAGCACCTTGACCAGCTCGGTGGCACGGGGCACGACGACGTCGCGCTCGAGCCCGCGCAGAAGGCCGGAGTAGGTGACGAGCTCAAGACCGTTCAAGCGGTCGAAGGTCCGCAGCCCGTCGGGCAGAACCCCCAGGAGCTCCTTGGCCCGCAGAGGCTCGGCCCACACGTCGACACCGTGAACCAGCACCTGGCCCGCGTCGGGATGCAGCAGGCCTGTGGCCATTGATAGGCAGGTGGTCTTGCCGGCTCCGTTGGGGCCGACGATGCCGTAGAAGCTGGAGACCGGGATATCGAGGCTCAACCGGTCTACCGCGACTTTGCGGTCGAAGGCCTTGACCAGACCAACAAGACGGAGTGCGGGCACCGATGCGGACGCGGAGCTGGGCGGACTCCCAGCCAGTGCCGCAACCGTGTGAGATGCGTGGAAACTGTCGGGTTGACTCGCTGGAGAAGTGGAGGCGGACATGCTTTTACTGTAGGAACAGCTGTTCACTCTGCCCTCCGTCGGCAGGAGGAGATCGAAGGCCTTCGCCTTCCTCCCTCAGAACCGCCCCTGAGTATCGTCAGTAGCCCGCCGTGATCCCCGGGGGCGCGCACGTCGTCGCATGAGAACGATTTCGGTCCGTCGCTGCACCTCGCAGCGACGGACCGGAATCAGGACATCAGGGGCACTGCCCCACGTATCACTCGGCGACAGCCTTCTTCAGCGAGGAGCCGACGGTGACCTTGACGCCGTAGCCGGCGGGGATCTGAATCTCCTCACCGGTACGGGGGTTGCGGCCAGTACGTGCGGCACGCTCGACGCGCTCGATACCCATGAGACCGGTGATCTTAACGGCCTCACCCTTGGCGACGTTCTCAACGAGGACATCCTGGAAGGCTCCCAGGAAGGCGTCGGCGTCGGTCTTGGTCAGGCCGGCCTTCTCGGCGATGGCGGCGATGAGCTCGGTGCGGTTGACGGACATGTCTTCCCTCTCGATCGTGGACGGACACCCTTGATTGGTGCCACTTCTAGCAACGCTACGCATAAAACCTTGGGTTTGTCAGGTCAGACCGGAGTGTCGCGCTGGATAGCGAGTAACAATTCGCACATTTGCGCCCCAGAAGTCACACCCGTCACATGCGGAGCAAGTCGCGGAACGACGCCGTTTTGGCTCAGCCCTTCCAGAGGGCGCCCGGTAGGGCGCTCGCGAACCACGACGTGATGGTGGTCGGATGGGTGATCGCGGTTCCGACGACGACGGCGAAGGCCCCGTGCTCCATGGCGGCGGCGGCCTGCGCGGGGGTGTGAACCCGCCCCTCGACGACGAGCGGGACCTCCGCGATACCGGCGACCTGGTCGACGAGCTCGAGGTCGGGGCCGTCGGTCTTGGGACGCTCCCCGGTGTAGCCGGCCAAGGTGGTCCCCAGGATGTCGACTCCGGCGTCCTGCGCGGCCCTGGCGTCATCCAGGGACCCGCAGTCGGCCATGATGAGGACCTCGGGGCGAGCCTGCCGGAGGCCCTCGACGGTCTGGGCGAGGCTCAGTCCGTCGGGACGGGGACGGCGCGTGCCGTCCAGGGCCACGATCTGGCTGCCGGTGGCGGCCACGGCGATGGCGTGGGTGAGGGTGGGGGTGATGAAGACGCCGTCGTGCCCCTCTTTCCACAAGCCGATAACCGGCACGTCGACGTGTTGGCAGATGAGGGACAGATCCGCCAGGCCCTGAGCACGGATGCCGACGGCACCGCCGGCGACACAGGCCTGGGCCACCTGGTCCATGGTGCGAGGGTCACGCATGGGTTCACCCGGGTACGCCTGGGCGGAGGCGATGAGCCCTCCTCTCAGGCGCTCCAGGACGGGATGGAGGCTAGCGCTGGCCGACTGCTGCTCCGCGGACGGGTGTGATGCTGTCTGCTCGGTCATGGGTACTGTCCTGTCTGATGGTGCCTGATGGCGGTGGTTGTCGGTGACTGGGAGGACTCGCGACTGCTTACACGGGCTCGTTCCGGGTTTCGGCCAGGGCAAGGGCGCCGCGGGCCGCGCCGACGATCGGAGCGGTGGTCCCCAGCGTGGCCGGAACGATCTTGATGGACGCCAGCGGGTCGATGATCTCCGAGGCGAAGGTCTGCCGCAGGGGCCCCCACCACAGGTCGCCGGCTCGGGCCAGGCCGCCGGAGACGACGACGACGTCGGGGTCGATGACGGTGACCAGGCCCGCCAGCGCCCTGCCCAGGCAGACCGCCGAGTCGCGGTAGACCTCCTGGGCGATGCCGTCCCCTGCATCCGCGCGCCTCTCCACCTCACGGGCGTCGGGCACGTCAGGATCTCCCCCCTTGGCCAGGTAGCGACGGTAGATCTGGGGACCGGCGGAGACGCCCTCGAGGTGTCCTGGCCTGCCGCAGGTACAGGGCTCGCCCTGGGCGCCGGGCACGGGCACGTGGCCGATCTCCCCCGCGACGTGGTGGGCACCCCGGCGGGTTCGCCCCTCGATGACGAGGGCGCCGCCGACGCCGGTACCCACGGCCACCATGAGGACGACCTCCGCCCCGGTGCCGGCACCGAGCCACGCCTCCCCCGCGGCGTAAGCGTCGACGTCGTTCTCGACGTGGACCGGGAGGTCCCCCAGACCCGCGGAGGCGAGCCGTTCCTGCACGCCGGCGGCGACCTGCGTGCCGGCCCAGCCGGTGATGGCGTCGGTGGCGGACAGGATCGTCCCGCTCTCGACATCGACGACGCCGGCGGTGCCGATGCCGATCGCCGCGACGGAGGCGGGCAGCCCTGGAGCCTCATGGGTCCCGGCCGTCACGACCTGCTGCACGAGTGCACTGATGGAGTCGAGCATGGCGGCAGGGCCGTCGTGAGCCGGAGTCGGGCAGGAGGCCACCGGACCTCGCAGGGTCCCGCGGGCGTCCACCAGGGCCGCGGCCATCTTGGTGCCGCCGAGGTCGACTCCGACGACGAGCGGCGCCTCGCCGGACGGTGATGGGTTCGTGGGGGCGGATGGGAGGACATCCTGGCTCATGGCGCTCTCCAAATTGGTACTTGGTGTGCAGTACGGGTGCATGCGGGTGCAGTGATCTGAGGGACGGAGGCGGATGGCCGACGAGACAGCGCACCGCGGCGATACACCTGGGTGCGCTCGCACACGGAGGTGGGAACGCGACGGGGCCGGGATGCCGCCGGTAGCGGGCTGCGCGCCCGACTCGCTCTGATGTCTGACAGAGGTCTCAGACCGTCGGGAACGGTCGGGCGCGCAGCCAGCAGGTCGTCGGATGGCGTCAGATAAGGCCCTGTGCCTTGACGATCTCCAGAACAGTGTCCTTGGTCTCGCCCTGAAGCGCCTTGACCGGGAACGCCATCTCGTTGGTGGCGATGATTCCGAGCGCCTCCATCGCGGTCTTGAACGCGCCGATACCCGTGGCATCGGCCGAACGCCCCTGGGGCACGAAGACGATCTCGAAGCCGGCGCAGATCTCGTCCTGGAGACGACGCACCTCGTCCCACTCGCCCTCGCGAGAGGCCTTCCACATCTCGGCGTATCGGACCGGGTCCACGTTGCCGTAGCCGGGGACGACTCCGTCCGCGCCCAGCAGGAGCATGCCGTCGACGACGCACTCATGCCCCGTCAGGAGGGCCAGCGGGTGACCTGCGGCCTCGTTGGCGGCAACCAGCCTGCGGAAAGCGACGTCGTTGCCGGAGGAGTCCTTGACACCGACGATGACGCCCTCCTTCCCCAGCTCGATGAGAAGGTCTCGGCCGAGCTTGGCGCCGCCCAGGCGCACGGGGACGTCGTAGGCGAACACCGGAACGTCGACGGCCTCAGCGATGGCGCGGAAGTGGGCCTTGATCTCCTCGGCGTCGTTGATGGCGTAGAAGGGGCAGGTCGCCACGATCGCCTCGGCCCCAAGAGCGACGGCCCGGCGGGCCTGGTCGATGACGCGGTGGGCCGTGGTGTCGATAGCACCTGCGAGCACCGGTACACGACCTGCGGCCGTCTTGACGACCCGCTCAATGACGGCATCGCGCTGAGCGTCGGTGAGGTAGGCGACCTCTCCGGAGGACCCCAGGGCGAACAGGCCGTCGACGCCTCCGGCGATAAGGTGCTCAACGACCTTGTCCAGGCTGTCGAGATCGACCTCGCCCTCAGCGGTAAAAGGGGTGACAACCGGCGGGATGACGCCGGTGAAACGGTTGTCCATGTGGTGTTCTCTCTTCATTGAAAGTATATCAGACGTCTGACATCTGACGTCAGGAGTCATTGTTGCAGATGTTCCCGCTCGGCGCCACCCCGGCGCGCGCGAACGAGCGATCACTCTCGTCGCGCACGCCGGAGCGGCAGGAGGGCAGGACTGGGGGAGCCCCCTGGGAAGGGCTACTTGACGGAGCCCTCTGAGAGCCCGCCTGAGATGTGCTTCTGGATGACCATGAAGAAAACGACCGACGGGACGATCACGATCACGGAAGCAGCCATCATGGCTCCCCAGTCGAGAACCTCCGACCCCTGGAGAGAGTAGAGGCCGACTGCGACGGGCATCCTGTCCGACTCGGTAATGAACAGGAGCGCGTAGAGGAACTCGTTGAAGGTGTTGATAAAGGTGTAGACGGAGGTCGCCACGATCCCCGGCAGAATGATGGGTACCGAGATCTGCCAGAATACCCGGAACCGGCTGGCCCCATCGACTGCGGCAGCCTCCTCAATCCCGACGGGCACAGTCTGGAAGAACCCGATGAGCATCCAGATCGCATAGGGTATCGAGAATGACAGGTACGCGATGATCAACCCGATATAACTGTTCATGAGCCCGAGCTTGACCATGGTGATGGTGTACGGGATGGCGAGCAGGATCGGCGGGAACATATAGGTCCCGATAAGAATCTTGGTGAGCTGTCGCCCGACGCGCGGGAAGAAGCGCACGATCCCGTAGGCTCCCAGCAGCGAGACCAGGACGGCGATGACTGTGGAGCATCCGGCAATCAGCAGCGAGTTCTTCAGGTTCGTCAGGAACCCGATCTCCTCGACCACCTTGCGGTAGTGCTCAAGTGTCGGCGAGCTGGAGAACAGCTGCAACGGATTCTGCGAGAGCTCATGAGAGGTCTTGAAGGATGAGGAGACGACCCACACGAGTGGGAACACCGCAACAAAGGCGGCAACGATGAGAATAAGGTACACGCACACTGTATCCCACGGACTACGACCAGCACGTCGCATGGTTCAGCCCCTTTCCTTTTCCCAGCGGTTGAGCATCTTGAAGGCCCCGAAGGCCAGAAGCAGCAGGAAGATCAGCAACAGGATCGTCACGGTGGATGCGACACCGAGCTGCCGCAGGTTCCAGCCCTCCTGGTAGGCGAAGATCGGCAGCGTGGTGGTCCTCTCCCCTGGCCCGCCGCCGGTCAGGAGGAAGAGCATGTCGAAGTTGTTGAAGACCCAGATGGTGCGCAGAATGACCAGCAGGCCGATGACCTCTCGAATATGGGTCAGCGTGATGAACCTGAACCTCTGCAGCCCAGAGGCACCATCCACCATGGCCGCTTCGTACTGCTCCTGAGGGATCGTCTTGAGAGCGGAGAGGATGTTCACCATGAACATCGGGGCGCCGAACCAGATGTTGATGAGCAGCGCAACCCAGAAGGTCGTATCTGGATTACCCAGCAGCGCCATATTCTTATCAGTCGCCCCGAGGGAGGTCAGAAGATTGGGGAGGAATCCATAGACATCATTGAGGATCCACTTCCAGGCAAAGGCGGTAATGATGGCCGGGAAGGCCCAGGGGACGATCAGGAGCGTACGGAACACTCCCGATCCGCGCGGAACCCGGTCCAGCGCGAGAGCCAGCACCATGCCTATCGCGAGCTGACCGATAAGCGAGGCAGCGGTCCACTTGATCGATACCCCGAATGCGTTCCAGAAGCTCGAGGAGCCGAGCAGGTCCGTGTAGTTGGAGATCCCCACCACGTCGTAGTTGGTACGCAACAGGTTCTTGTTCGTGAAGGAGTACCAGATGCTGGAGAATACGGGGTAGATCAGGAGGGCGAGAACAACAATCATTGAGGGCGCGACGAAGCACACGCCCGTCCAGTTCATTTGTTTGATGCGCGTCATGAGTTCACCTTTCGGACTGGGTGGCGGGGACGAGCCCGGCCCCGCCACCGCGCCGACTCACTTGAGGCTGGCTCCTGCGGCCTTGAACGCCTCGTTGAGCTTCTTCTCGCAGTCCTTGGCGGCAGTCTCGACGTCGGTCCCGTCGATGATGATCGAGTGGTACATCTTCTCGATCAGCCCCTGGCTGGTGAGCACACCGGCCTGGACGAGCGGACCCTTCTCCATGCCGATGGCGCTGCCGACGCCGACCTGGTCCTGGATCACCTTGATCGAGTCCGAGTACTTCTGGATGGTCTCATTGCCCAGGTAGGTCGAGTCCTGCGAGATGTCGCTGAGAACGGGAAGCATCCCGCCGGGGACCGAGTGGAGGAACTCGATGTACTTGTCCTTGGTGAACAGGAACTCCAGGAAGGCCTTGGCCTCTCGCTTCACCTTGGATGCCTCCCACACCACCAGGGGCACGTTCGACACCTCGGCCGGGTAGTTGACCGGGTCGGACGCCTTCATCCTGGGAAGCGGCGCCGCGGCGATGGAGTCGACCAGGTCGGGGCGGTTGGTGGACACCCCGGAGATGTGGAATCCGGAGTTGAAGTCAAAAGCGGTCTTGCCCTGGTAGAAGAGCGTCGCCTGGTCGAGAACGGCGTAGTCCAAGGCCCCCTCCGGGGAGACCGACTTGTAGAGGTCGGTCCAGTACTTGATGCCGCTCAGGGCGGTCTCGGAGGTGAGGTTGGCCGTTCCGTCGTCCTTGAGCAGTCTTTGGCCCGCGGAACGAACGTAGAAGTTGAGGTAGCGGGCCCCCAGCATGTCCCCCGTCCCCAGGGGTACGGACAACCCGTAGAGATCATCAGACCTTCCGACAGCCTTGGCCGCTGCAGCCAGTTCATCCCAGGTTGTCGGCACCGACAGCCCCTTGGACTGCAGCACGTCCGTGCGGTACCACATCACCTGAGCGTGGGAGTAGATGGGCACGGAATAGGACTTTCCATCCGACTGGCCCTCGGCCAGTGCCGGCTTGGGGAACCGGTCGCGGCCGATGGAGTCGATCACCTTGTCGAGAGGGACCAGGGCCTCGGAGTTGATCATCTCCACGACGTTATTGGGCAGAGCGGTGGAGATGTCCGGCACCTGTCCGGCAGTCAGTCCGGTGGTCCACTTGGTGTTGAACTCGGACCAGGAGAACTGCTCGATCTTGACGGTGACATCGGGATTCTTGGTGTGGAACTCCTCGGCCATCTTCTTCATCCAGTCGGCACGCGGCCCCTGGGTGAAGGACGACCACATGGTGACGGTGCCGCGCAGCGGCCCGGTCTCCTCATCCTCGGAGGAGCTCTGCCCACCGCATGCGGCGAGCGCCCCACAGATTCCGACGCCTCCGAGGATCATGAAGCTGCGACGGTTGAAGGCGGGCGATGGGTGAGACGGAACGGGGGTGGACGGGGTCATAACGGTTCTCCTTTGAACGGGCGATGAAACGGGGATGGTTGAGCGGTGTGAGACGGATCGAGGCGTTGGCTTCATAAGCTCCCGTCCTGATCCGCGGTGGTGTGCGGCTCGATGGCTTCGATGCCGGCATCGAACCAGCTCAGGGGAAGGCGTGAGAAGTAGAGCCCCTGGCACTCGTTCTCCCAGAGCAGCCCGATCCTTCCATCGGGTAGGACGCACATGCACTGGTAGACGTAGTGACCGGGGTTGAAGGTCCGTGAGCGTTTCCAGGTGCGTCCCCCGTCAAGGCTGAGCCGAATGACGCCGCAGCCCCGGAACGGGAGCATGAGCGAGGCGTTGGCGAAGACGATGCGGTCCTCGCCCTCGGCCGAGGGCAGGCAGATTGCGTTGGGTTGGCACCAGATCTCGGGAAGGTTCTCATCGAAGCGGATAGCCCCCCAGGTCTGTCCCGCGTCGTGGGACTCACTGACCGCGACGCGGCCATGAGGGTGCTGGTTGCGCATGAACAGCAGGAGCACCCCGTCCTGCCGCTCGACGACGGCCGCCTCGTGCAGGGACCAGGTCTCATCAACGAATGTCTGCGGGTCGAGCTGGCCGTCGGAAGTCGCTCTGCCCTCGTTGGGACCGGGACTGAGCCACCAGGTCTGTCCGTGGTCGTCGGAGTAGGCGACGGTGGCGCACATCGCCAGCCAGTTGCGGTCGTTGTTGAAGTAGAGGGGTACCACGAGCCGTCCGGCATGGGGGCCGTGCCGCAGGGCGATGCCGTTGCCTGGGCAGGTGCCCAGGAACCTCATCCACGGCTGCTTCAGCTGGGGGTTGAGGTCTCGCGGCTTGCTCCAGGTGACGCCGTCGTCGTCGGAATGGACGATCTGCAGGTAGCTGGTCGGAATGGCCAGGAGGCTCTCAGCCGGGTCCGCCCCAGGGGCGAGCTCGAAGTTCCCGGCCGGCTGGCCATCGCGGAGCACGGTGCCGTCATCCTCAACCCGGAACTCGGTTGCCTGCCCGTCGATCGTCGTGACTGCACCGTCCTCCTCGACGACGTAGCGTCCGTCGTCGAGGTCCCGCAAGAGCCTTCGTCCCTGCTCGTCGAATCCGGTGGACGCCCAGCAGTTGGGCTGCCCGATTCCACCGGGGAAGTGATCGATGAGGACGTGAATCCTCCCCGTGTGCGGGTCCTGGACCATGCAGGAGTCGATCACCGATGAGGCGTCCTCTCCGCTGCCCGGGCAGTCGATGACGGTGCGCGCCGGTTCCCAGCTCTGCCCGCCGTCAAGGGAGCGACGTACAACGAAGTTGATGTCGTTGGGAGAGTCGTTGGCGTTGGAGACGCGCTGGTCGGCCCCGGCCAGGATGGTGCCGGAGGCCAGCGCGAGGAGGGACGGGATCCGGTAGGACGCCGAGCCTCGGTATCCCCGGTCGAACAGGGCATCGGTCTCGATCGGCTCGACCTCACACAGACGCTTGATCTGGGCGTCGCTGAGTGCGTAGTCGTAGATCCCCGCTCGTTGCACCTCGCCGGACAGGCGCACGCCGTCGCAGTCCTGCCCGACGACGATCTCGTCGAGTCCTTCGACCTCGCCGAGGAAGAACTCGCCGGGAGCGTGCTGTTCACGGAAGCCGTCAACATAAAGATCGACCGCACCGTGCCCCACGGTGACCACGACCTCGTGCCAGCCACCGTCGCTCCATGCGCCGCTAGCTGTGACCTCTCGGCGCACGCCCGTCCTGCTCACGCCGGTGTAGGTGATCCCCTCCGGTCCGACCGTCACGGCGAGCTGCTCACGTCCTTGCCCGCCGGCTGCGAGCAGGGCTCCTTGCTGCATACGGCCTCGCACCCGGAACCGAAGCCAGAACGATCCGCGTCTGGAGTCTGAGAACCGGCTGACGTCGTAGGAGCTCAACCGGTTGGCGGCGAACTCGACCAGCGGCTCGGCGCGCCGTGACAGTGCCATGACCTCACGTGAGGTCAGCACCCGGGGGTGCACTGTGAACGCGGCGACCTCAGGACTGTCCCCCTGCCCGAGCTCCGCCTCTGTCAGCCCGGGAAGATCCTTGAGGAACGCCGTCGTCGTTCCGCAGAAGACCTGGTAGCCGTCGAGGTAGAGACGGGTACCGGCGGGACTGACGGTGACTGCGGCGCTGTGCCAGCGCCCGTCGTCGAGTGACCGCACGTCCTCGGCCTCGAGCTTGTTCCACTGGTCCGGAACCCTCGCCTCGTACACGAGCGACGATCCCACGATGCGCAGATCGAGTGAGTGTCCCTCGGGTGCTCGTAGCGTGAACAGGTTTCCATCAGACCTCGACCTGAAGTCGAAGGATATGGTTCCTGTTTCCGCGCCGAGCATTTCTTCATCAAGCCGCATTGCGGCACATACTGCTCCCATTATCTTTATCCACCTCGAAAAAGACACAGAGGTCCCTATTGATCAGCTGATGTCATCGGCGACACATATCTGCACCTGCTACGGGATCTCAGACACGTATCGCGGGAATGCATCCTAAAAGCCCTCATCAATCATGCAGAATCGGGCATGCATCAGGACGCACGCCACCACGGAGGGTGACAATAAGACAGGTGGTGGGCCACTTTCCGAGGCCTTCTCCACCGTTCAGGCAGGAGTCTGGCGTCTACCCAGACCTCACACGCGGATCAACGAAGGGCCCCTACCCTCACGCACGACGGACTGGCGACGAGCAGTCGTGGTCACGCGCCATGGCGCAGCGACATACATAGGACCCTCCTTCACATGCAACATCTTTGTTGGCGGTTGTTCAGACCGCTTTCAGCTCCTCGCTGAGCCGATGAAAGTAATCTACCCGACATGTGACCTGGAAGTCAATGCTTACGAACGCCGAGTTCACACGAGAATGACGATTCGTTTTCTCGCAATCATCAAACCGGTATCTCCACTCCGACATCGGCGATATCGGGAACGACATGGTCACTCAAACAGGACCGATAGACAGGTGAGGGGCGGACCCACGCGGGTCCGCCCCTCACCAGGAGGTGCCTGCGTCACCGGCCGCGGCCGGGACCGTCTGCTCAGGCCTCGAGCAGCGAGGGCACCGCCGCCAGGAGCGTGCGGGTGTACTCCTCCTGCGGATTGTTGAAGATCTCCTCGGTGGTGTTGAGCTCGAGGATCTTGCCGAAGTACATGACCGCGATCCGGTCCGAGACGTAACGCACCGTGTTGATGTCGTGGCTGATGAACACCAGCCCCAGCCCCAGGGACGCCTTGAGGTCCTGGAGGAGGTTGAGCACCTGGGCACGCACGGAGACGTCCAGAGCGGAGGTGGGCTCGTCGGCCACGATGATGTCCGGGTCCAGAGCGAGCGCGCGGGCGATGGCCACACGCTGCCGTTGACCACCCGAGATCTGCCGAGGCAGCACGTTGAGGGCGCTGGGAGGCAGACCGACCAGGTGGAGCAGGTCGCGCACGCGCGCCTCGCGCTCCTTGGGCGAGCCGATCCCGTGGACGTTGAGCGGGTCGATGAGCGTGTCGTGCACGATCATGCGTGGGTTGAGAGCCGTTGCCGGGTCCTGGAAGACCACCGAGATGCTGCGTCCCAGCTCACGGCGGTCCGAGGCCGAGTGCCCCAGCGGGCGGCCTTTGAAGACGACCTCGCCGGAGGTGACTGGCTGCAGCCCCACCATGACCCTGGCGGTCGTGGACTTGCCGCAGCCCGACTCCCCCACGAGTCCCAGCGTCTCCCCGCGCTTGACGGACAACGAGACGTTGTTGACTGCATGGACCGTGTCCGGGTTGAACAGACCGCCGGTGCGGGACTTGTGGATGACGTTGACGCCCTTGAGCTCGACGACCGGCTGGTCCTCGCTCCATGAGGTCGATGCAGAGGTGTTGGACGGCATCAGTGCTTCTCCTTCGCGAGCAGAGCCTCGAGCTCGGGGGTGATGGCGTAGCTGTGCTCAGTCGTTCCGGGCACGGGCTTGAGCACGGGTCTGGTGTCCAGACCAACCGTCGGGTGGGACGATCGCGGGGCGAAACGGTCACCCTTGACGAACTCGCTGGGCGAGGGGACCACGCCGCGCACCTGGTGGAGCCGCTTGGAACCGGCCTCAATGGAGAGCACGGCTCCCAGAAGGCCACGGGTGTACTCGTGAACGGGGTTGGACAGCAGCTCGCTGGTGGGGGCCTGCTCAACCACCTGGCCCGCGTACATGACGGTGATGCGGTGGGCCAGCTTGGCCACCAGTGCCAGGTCGTGCGAGACGAAGACCATCGCGAAGCCGAGCTTCTCGCGCAGCTCGTTGAGCAGGTCGATCACCTGCTTCTGGACGGTCACGTCCAGCGCCGTCGTCGGCTCGTCGGCCAGGACCAGTGAGGGGTCACGAGTCAGCGCCATGGCAATGAGGACGCGCTGGCGCTGACCACCGGAGAGCTCGTGCGGGTAGCTGCGCAGCGTGCGCTTGGGGTCGAGCCCCACCAGCTCGAGGAGCTCCTCCGCGCTACGGGTACCTCCACGCGAGGTCAGCTGAGCCATCTGGGTGCGGATGAGCATGGAGGGGTTCAGTGACGACAGAGCGTCCTGATAGACCATACTCATCTCGTGACCACGCAGGGCGTTGTGCTCGTTCGGCGTCATCTCCAGGATGTTGCGCCCCTTGAACAGGATCTCGCCGGAGAGCCGAGCCGACGGCGGCAGCAGTCCCATGACGGCCATCGAGCTGATGGACTTACCGCAACCGGACTCCCCCACCAGTCCCATGGTCTCGCCGGGACGCACGGAGAAGGAGACGCCGTCGACGATGTTGACGTCGCCATGCTGCTCGGGGAAGGCGATCGAGAGGTTCTTGACCTCCAGGACGGGGTCCTCCCCCGTGTCCTTGTAGACGAGTCGGTCGCCTCGGGCGAGCTCCGCCACCCGCAGAGAGGAGAGCCGCTCGGCCAGGGGGACGTCCTCGGCAGCCGGAGCGACCACGCCGGTCAGGGAACTCAGCCCGTTGGCGGCGTCGTCCCCCTTGGCGACGGCGGCGTTGGCAGTCACCGCCTCGGCGGCGTCGTCCCAGGCATCCAGGGTCTCCTGGGTCTCCATGGCCTCCTCATCGGCCTGGACGTCGGGCTTGGCCTTGATGCGGGGTGAGGCCATCGCATCGGTCAGTCCCTCGGACAGCACGTTGAGGCACAGGGTGGTGATGAGGATGAGCAGACCGGGGAAGAAGGTCGGCCACCAGTGGCCCGACAGCAGCAGCTCCTTGCCCTCGGAGAGCATGTTGCCCCAGGTCGGGGTGTTGACGGACTTGATGCCCGCACCAATGAAGGACAGCGAGGCCTCGAAGACGATCGCGTCTGCCACCAGGACGGTCGCGAAGACCATGATCGGGGCGATGCAGTTGCGTGCGACGTGCTTGAGGAGGATCCAGGGCACTGGCGCCCCCATCACCTTGGACGCGGCGACGTAGTCCTCTCCGAACTGGGAGATGATGTTGGCGCGCACCACGCGGGTGAGCTGGGGGATGTAGAGGATGGCGATGGAGATGATGATGACCGGCAGCATCGGCAAGCGGGTCGACATCGCCGAGACGAGCACGGCGGCCAGCGCGATGCCCGGGAAGGACATGATGACGTCGAGGACGCGCATGAGGGTCTCGGCGATCCACTTGCGGGACGTGGCGGCGATAGCCCCGAGAACGGAGGCGACGAGGAGGGCCAGGCCGGTGGCCGTCAGGCCCACGACCAGTGAGACTCTGGCTCCGTAGACGGCCCGGGAGAAGATGTCACGTCCAGTGCCGTCGGTGCCGAACAGGTGGGACATCGAGGGAGCCACCACGGGGTCGGTGGCAGTGACCTCGCCGACGCCCTCGATGTAGGAGGTCGTCTTGGCCTCCGCGAGTCCGGTGGCACCGGGCGAGTAGGGGGCGATGACCGGGGCCAGGATGGCGATCAGGGCGATGAGGCCCAGCACGGTGACGGCGATCTTGGAGCCGAGGGGCAGTGCCTTCCAGCCCTGGAAGCGCAGCCCGGGCCGCGAGGCCTTATCCAGTGTGGAACGGTGCAGCATCAGATGCTCCTGATTCGTGGGTTGACGAGGACGTAGAGCATGTCGACGACGATGTTGATGAGGATGAATGCCAGTGCCACCGTGATGGACACACCCTGGACGATATTGACGTCGTTGCGGGTGATGCCCTGGAAGATGAGCTGCCCCATCCCCTTGATGTTGAAGATCATCTCGATGACGACAGCGCCTCCCATGGCGTAGCCGATGCGCAGTCCCAGCACGGTCAGCGGGGTGATGAGCGCGTTACGCAGCACGTTACGGGCCACCACGATGTTCTTGGGGATACCGCCACCGATGGCGGTGCGCACGTAGTCACGGTCGAGCTCCTCAACCATGGCGGTACGAACCACGCGGGTCAGGGACCCGGTGTTGGGAACCGCGATGGCCAGTGCCGGCAGGAATACCTGATTGAGGTACGCACCCGGGTCCTCGCTGAAGGGAACCCACTCGGACACCAGCGCCGGGAAGGTTCCCGTTCCCCCCGGGATGTCGGAGAACCACTGGATGAGCAGCAGGGCGAGCCAGAAGGACGGCGTGGCCAGGCAGGCGATGGAGATGACGCGAATGACCTGGTCCTGCCACTTGTCGCGGTACAGCGCGGCAATGATGCCCAGGATCGTGGCGAGGATGACGGCCACGAAGATTCCGATGAAGGTCAGCTGGAGCGTGATCGGGAAGGCGTCGGCCACCATGTCGGAGATCTTGACTCCGGTGAAGGACGTGCCGAGGTCACCGTGGACCAGCCCCAGGAGGTAGTCCCAGAACCGCTTGAGGAGGGGATCGTTGAGGTGGTGGACGGCTCGGTACTGCTCGAGGGCGTCTGGCGTTGCCGACTCGCCCAGCGCCAGGCGCGCTGGGTCTGCCGAGGAGAACGACATGACGACGAAGACGAGCAGCGTCACGCCCAGCACCATGACCGGCAGCGCGACCAGGCGCCGTCCGATCAGGCGGATGAGGTTGGACACTGAAATGCTCCTTTGCGTTAGCGTCCTGCCGCCGGTGCGGGCGGCTGGGTGGAGTGGCGGTCGGGGAGGCCAACCACCACCCCAATTGTCTGATGTCTGATGTCAGATAGCAAGTCCATTGTCTGTTCCGCAGCAGCCTATGCTGCACAGGAACGGCGCGGGCGGTGCAGCCAACCGTCACCGGCTGGCCGCACCGCCCACACACAGACCTCAGGACTTGGACGACCCCGTCCCCACGAAGGACAGACCAGTCAGCGAGATCGGCTTGAAGTTCTCCAACGTCGCGGAGTCATAGGCCGTCGGAGTCTTGCGGTGGAAGATCGGGTACAGCGGAACATCCTCGGAGATCTTGTCGAAGGTCTCCTGCCACTTGGCGATCTGCTTGTCACCCTCCAGCTTGACCGCCTCGTCGAGCAGAGCCTGAACCGCGACCTGGCTCTCCGAGCCCTTCCAGTGCATGCGGGTCTCGGTCCACACGTCTCCGCCGTACCACCAGCGCATGAGCAGATCGGCGTCGTTACCGAAGACCGAGGGGTCTCCGGGGGCGATGAGGACATCCCATGCACCCTGAGCGGAGTCGATGAAGGAGTAGGCGTCGGCAGACTTCTTCTCGTCGTAGTTGACCGTCACCCCCAGGGCCTCGAGGTTCTCGCGAATAACGGGGCGCACCGCCGAGAACCAGCCGTGGTCCGTGCACAGCACGTTGATGGTCGTGATGCCGGCCTCCGCCAGGAGGGACTTGGCCTTGGCGGCATCCATGGAGTAGACCGTCTTGGCCTTCTTGTAGGCCGGGTGGCCCTCCTGGACGAAGCAGGTCGCCGGCGTCGCCAGGCCGGCCATGCTGGTGTCGCAGATCTTGGCGTAGTCCAGAGCGTAGAGCACGGCCTGACGCGCCTTGACGTTGGAGAAGGTGGTGTTGTTGAACATCGCGAAGAGCAGGCCGAAGCCCTGCTGCGCCGCCACCTTGACCGGGTCCTTGAGGGTCGAGAGGTTGGCAGCCGGGACGGCGTCGATGGCCTGCACCGATCCGGAGCTCATGGCGTTGGTGCGGGTGGTGTCGTCGGGCAGGACCTGCCAGGTCATGGACTTGGCCAGCGCCGGGCGAGGACCGTTGTAGGTGTCATTGCGCTCGAAGACGACCTTCTGGCTGGCAGCACCGTTGTCGGTCATCTTGTAGGGGCCGGAGCCGGTGGGGTTCATGTCGAAGGCCTTGGCATCTGCCTCGACGATCGCCTTGGGGACGATCTTGACAACGCTGAGACGCTCAGCCACGAGCGAGAAGGCATACTTGAGCTTGATCGTCACCGTGCTCGCGTCCTTGGCCTCGACCTTGTCGATGAAGGGCAGGAACTGCGAGTAGAGCGACTTGTTGGCCGGGTCGAGCACGCGCGTGAAGGAGAAGACGACGTCGTCCGCGGTCACAGCCGAGCCGTCGGTGAACTTCGCGTCCTTACGCAGCGCAACCTCGTAGGTGGTGTCGTCCACCTTCTTGGGCATCTCGGAGGCCAGTGCCGCATAGACCTCCCGAGTCGCCGGGTGAAGCTCGGTCAGCCCTTCCAGGGTGTGCCAGTTGGCGGCGACGGTCAGAGCCGACGACGTCGTCATCGGGTCGTAGCCATTGGTACCCAGCTCATAGGAAATGCCCGCGGTGATGACACCGTCCTTGTGGGTGACCTCCTGCTCGGTGGCTGTGGCACTGCCCTTCGCACCACCCGCGGTCTTGGCCTTACCACCGCAGGCCGCCAGGCTGACAGCCAGGCCGGCAGCCATTCCGAGGGTACCGGTCAGCCTGATGAAGTCCCGGCGGCTGGAGCCAGCCGGAGTTGTGATCGCCATTGATTCTCTCCTGAAGTCTGACGTCTTATGTCTGACGTTGGTAGGATGACTGTAGCAGAGGTTGGGACGTCCAAACCACTCACAACCTCGCAGGCTGACACGTTCGATCGTCACAGTTCAGCCACGAAGCAGGACCGTTCGACAAGCAGATTCACAGCGTAGTGATCACAATGATCGACAGGGCAAGAAGCATGGCCGGCACCAAGAAGAGCAGCACCGTGAGCAGACCATCCACACACACCACCACAGACACCTCATCAAGAAACGAGACGAGCATCACATTCAATCTGGGTGAGGCGGTGATTCCCCACGGCGCCTACTCCACCTTACTGGCGTCGCCGGCCACCCAGGCTGAGACCACGATCACCGAGATCAAGAACTACATTCTTGCCAAGGGGCTCCAGCCGGGCGATGCGCTGCCAACGGAGTCGCAGCTGTGCTCGGACCTGGGAGTATCACGCTCCTCCGTGCGCGAGGCCGTACGCACCCTGGTCGCCCTCGACATCGTCGAGGTCCGCCACGGACACGGCATGTTCGTCGGCAAGGTCTCCATGCGCCCCATGGTCGAGTCCCTCGTCTTCAGAGGCCTGCTCAACCCCGGAGACGACCACCGCGGACTACGCGACATCGTCGAGGTCCGCATCACCCTCGACAAGGCCCTGGCCGAACCCGTCACCCAGACCTGGAAGAACCGCCAGGACACCGAGCTCGACCAGATCGTGGCGCAGATGGATCTCCACGCCCAAAAAGGCGAGCTGTTCACCGAGCAGGACCGCCGCTTCCACATGAGACTGCTCGAGCCCCTGGACAACCATCTCTTCTTGCACCTCACCGAGGCCTTCTGGGCCGTCCACACCCTGACCGTCCCCCTCCTGGGCGCACCCAGACCCGAGGACATGCTCACAACCGCCAGAGCCCACCGGGCCATGCTCCAAGCCGCACGCGCCGGAGACGCCCAGGCCTACCGCGAGGCCATCACCGACCACTACGCCCCACTCCTGGCCGCCCTCACCTAAACCGAGCGGCAGCCACTTCCTCCGTGAGAGCCGGATAGGTCCCGGCCTGCGCCACGGCCGCCACATTGAGCCGCGGGTCCTCGGGGCGCAGCAGCCTTTCCATCCACAGGTCGCGTGCCGCAGTGAGCCCCTGAGCCAGCCAGCGGGCGTTGACGAACTCCATGGCGTGGGTGCCGCCGGGGTAGACGTGCAGCTCGGCGTCCCCACCGTCGCACCAGACTCTGGAGGCGAAGGCGACGTCCTCATCCCGGAAGACCTCGGCAGATGCCACCGAGATGAACAGCGGAGGCAGACCACCCAGCCAGCCGGCACGGGCCGGGGCCTCGTAAGGGGTGACCCGGTCCGTACCACGCCGCTCCCCCAGCGCCGCGTCCCAGGCAACGTTGTTGTACGCCGTCGGCCAGGTCCCGTCGTCGGGATACTGACGCGCTGAGACCGAGCCTTCCCACCCCAGCAGGCCGGTACGGTCATCCAGCATGGGATAGTCCAACAGCCCGCCCAGAACGGTCGGCCCCCGTCTGTCACGAGCCATGAGCAGTGTGCCGGCGCTCAGTCCCCCGCCGGCGCTCGGTCCGACGACGACGACGCGGTTGGGGTCGGCGCCGAGGTCCTCAGCGTGCTCGACCGCCCAGCACAATGTGGCGTAGCAGTCCTCAACGCCGGCGGGAGCAGGACTCTCCGGCGCCAGACGGTACTCAGGGCTGACAATGGCTCCCCCGTAGCGTCGCAGCCACGGAACGACCGTCAACAAGCCGTTGAAACGGCACCCCATGATGAGTCCTCCCCCGTGCAGCGAGAGGAACAGCGGACCGGGCCGGCCACCGGAGGCTTCCTGCGAGGTCCGAACGATCGCCGCAGGAAGCGTTGTCCCGTCCTCACGGGCGACAGCGGCATCACTCACCACGACGTCGGGATGCCGTCTCAGGAACTCCGCCCGGACCTCATCAGCGGGAGCGCGCCAGCTCGGAATGTTCTGCAGCGTCATGGTGCGGAAGACGCCAAGCGGTTCGATGCGTTCGAGCAGAGCGGCCGTGGCACTGTCGTAAGGAGGACGGGCGGGGAACGCCTCATGCGCGTCGGGCATGCCGCAACTGTTACACCATGAGCGCTATGGGTGCAACTCGCTCACGATCAATCAAATACGCGGATTCGTGCTGCCGGAGCCGGCTGACGTCTGACCGTATCGGCTCAGGACGCGTCACGGTCTCCTCGGCTCCTGGAAATAAGAGGATATGTACTGACCGGCATTTACCAGCGCAAACGCGCCAGTAGTCGGACAATGGGGGCATGCAAACGTCCCGCGGTGTCATGTCCGGCCTCACCACCACCCCCATGACTCAGTCCTCCACAGCGATCGCCGAGATCAAGAACTACATTCTTGCCAAGGGGCTCCAGCCGGGCGATGCGCTGCCAACGGAGTCGCAGCTGTGCTCGGACCTGGGAGTATCACGCTCCTCCGTGCGCGAGGCCGTACGCACCCTGGTCGCCCTCGACATCGTCGAGGTCCGCCACGGACACGGCATGTTCGTCGGCAAGGTCTCCATGCGCCCCATGGTCGAGTCCCTCGTCTTCAGAGGCCTGCTCAACCCCGGAGACGACCACCGCGGACTACGCGACATCGTCGAGGTCCGCATCACCCTCGACAAGGCCCTGGCCGAACCCGTCACCCAGACCTGGAAGAACCGCCAGGACACCGAGCTCGACCAGATCGTGGCGCAGATGGATCTCCACGCCCAAAAAGGCGAGCTGTTCACCGAGCAGGACCGCCGCTTCCACATGAGACTGCTCGAGCCCCTGGACAACCATCTCTTCTTGCACCTCACCGAGGCCTTCTGGGCCGTCCACACCCTGACCGTCCCCCTCCTGGGCGCACCCAGACCCGAGGACATGCTCACAACCGCCAGAGCCCACCGGGCCATGCTCCAAGCCGCACGCGCCGGAGACGCCCAGGCCTACCGCGAGGCCATCACCGACCACTACGCCCCACTCCTGGCCGCCCTCACCTAAACCGAGGCAGCAGTCCTCTCATCTGAGTCCCGGAGCCCCTTCACGGCGCAGCAAAGAGATCTTGACGGCGGTTCCGTAGCGGAATCCCCCGACGCCTCCGTCGGCACGCCGTATCCGGTGGCAGGGGACGAACAGCGCCGCAGCATTGCGTGCACACGCTGAGGCGGCGGCCCGTGAGGCCGCCGGGCTCCCGCTGGCTTGGGCAAGCTCGGCGTAGCTCAAGGTGGCGCCTGCGGGGACCTCCCGGAGCCTGGACCAGGCCTGCTCGATGAAGGGGCCGCCGACTTGGAGAACAGGAACCTCAGCGAGAGCGTCGCCCTCACCGCGGTAGTAGGAGCGCATAGCGGCAACAGCACGTGCCAGGGTCCCATCGCACTCCCCCTCCGAAAACGCCTCGGTGCGGGATGGTCTCAGACTCGGGTGGATGAGCCCGACCAGCTCCTTGGTGTCGGCGGTCCAACCCGAGGCGAGCACGTACTCGGCGTCGACGCCGTCGTCGGCGCCATCGGCACTGACGTGGCCTGTGACGATGGTGAAGGGGCCGTCAGGGGTGCTCACAGTGCAGCTACGAGCCGTGTCGTTCGTCGTCGCCATGGAGTCAGGCTACGTAGCGGTCCGGGGATGTTCCACCAGTCCGGGAGCCGGCGGCAGAAACAGGGGTGCCCGCTGAACCGGCGATTCAGCGGGCACCCCTCATGGGAATTTGTGGAGATGGGGGGAGTCTAGTTTCCGGGCGTCGCCTAGTTGGCGCTACCCTGCGGAGAGCGTCAGGTTTTGCCCTGTTGTCGCGGGGTTCGCTCCTCCACCACTCCCCCACCGAACCCCACCAAGACACACCGAATCTGCTACCGTTGTTCCACGAGCGTTCCACGCAGAACCGGCCGTGGAACGACAACCCAGGGAGGGAGAGACGGGCATGGCACGTCGTCAGGCGTTCGGTAACGTGTCCAAGCTGCCGTCCGGCAACTACCGAGCTCGGTACAGGGACCCGAGCGTGCACGCACCACAGCGTGGCCCGTGGATCAACGCGCCTCAGACGTTCAGCACCAAGGCCGCCGCTGAGGCGTGGCTAGCAACCGTCCGGTCCGACGTTGAGCGCGGGGTGTGGAAGCACCCTGACGTGCTCAAGGCCGAGCAAGCCGCCCGCGAGCGCGAACAGGCCCGCACCAGCACTCTCCGTGCCGTGACCGTGGCCGATTGGGCTGAGGCATGGCTGGCGACGCAGCAGGCGACGATGGCGGCGGGGACGGTCCGCAAGCGGCGGTCCAACGTCAAGGTGCACATCCTCCCAGCCCTAGGGGCCATGCGGCTCGCTGACCTGACACCTCAGGTGATCGCCGCGTGGCACTCCTCACTGCCGTCGGACGGTGTACGTACAGCCTGTTACCAAACGATGCGGGCGATGATGAACGACGCCGTGGCCTCGGATGAGACGGCACTGACTACTAGCCCGTGTCAGGTCCGCGGCGGTGGCAAGTCGACGGCGCCCCGCGGTGAGCGGTATCTACTGAAGCCTGAGCAGGTTGAAGCGCTCGCGGAGGCGATTCGCCCTGAACTACGTGCTCTCGTGGTTCTCCTGGCCGATGCGGGCTTGAGGATCAATGAGGCGTTGGCCCTGCATCGCGACTGCATCACGCTGGGAGACGGCGCTGCCTTCGTGGACGTCAAGCACTCGCTTGTGAGGTCGGAGGGGCGTCTTGTGCTGGGGCCGACGAAGACGAAGCGATCGAGGCGGGTGCAGGTCATGGCGTCGACCGCTCAGGTGCTGGCTGAGCACCTGGACCGGTACGCGGCGCCCGGGGAGGACGGTGCGGTGTTCCCCGCGCTGGGCGACCACGCCAACCACTTCAGTTACACGTTGGCGACCAATGCGCTCAAGGCGGCGATGGCGGATGCAGGGGTGGTGATCCCGCCGGGGAAGTATGGGGGCTGGCACGCCTTCCGGCACTACTCGGCTACTCGGTTCGGGCAGGCGGGTGCGTCGTCGGCGGCGATCATGCAGCGCTACGGGTGGCGTAAGCCGGAGCAGGCTATGGCCTACCAGCGGGCCGATGCTGACTATGAGAGGGAGATGCTGGACCGTATGGCGGCGTTGACGTCCCCGGCGGCGGAGACGTGGGGTGGCAGGGCTGAGGCGGCGCGGGCCGCTGAGGCTGGACTAGTGAATCTTGAGAGCAGGAGGAAGATGGCATGAGTGGTGAGCGCACGGTGACGGCGGTCCTGAAGGTGGTTTGCGACGGCGACCGCCACAAGGGCGGTAGCAAGCCGTTGGGGACGCTGGTGCAGTTGGATCACCGGTGGTGGCTGGTCTTGGGGCCTGAGGGGCGCTTGGGGACGTGGGAGAACCTCGACCCTGGAGAGGATGCGCCGGTGAAGCTCGTGTATCTAATCGACGAGGACTCTGAGGATGGCGCCAAGGCCCGCAATGATCTTCTACGGGACGCCATGGAACGGCATCAGGGAGGAGAGGCGCCGGTTGCTGCCGTGTACTCCCCCCGCCCTCTCCTCTTGGTGCAGTGCCCCGGCTGCCGACGCACCAACGTTGAGATTCGGCTTACCCCCGTAGGTGAAACGGGGTCGACGAGAGGGGATGTCTTCCTGAACACGCTTGCTACGAGAGGGCAGGAGGAAGTGACGTTGGCGACCATCGCCACGGCCGCGAAGAGGCGCCTGACGTGACCACCTAGCAGTGCCCGGCGCGTGAACCGGGCCGAGGACGTGACCCTTGGTATCCACTGAGGCTGCCGGGGGTTTCGTTCATCTTGACGCCGGGGCTCGCCACCGTCCGCGCCGCGTCCTGCCACCATGCTAGATGTGTCGTCGGACACCGCCATCTCCCCACGTAGGCGTAATGACACCCATGTGATACTCTCACTACGTGAGCCCGCCGGGCCCACCGAAACAGCCTCTCTCCGGATGGCCTTAGTTGGCTACACCCGTTGAGAGGTTTTCTCATGACTGCGCGTAAAGCAGCAGCCGGTGCACGCACCGCCAATCTGACGCCCGTCGACTTCGCCGAGGCCACCAGCCTGTCAGAGTCGACCGTCCGCAACATGATCTCCCGTGGCGAGCTACGGGCCGTCCGCCTTGGCCGGGCCGTGCGCATCCCCATCTCCGAGTTCGAACGCCTCGGCCTCGACGTCCCCAAGTTCGTGGAGGACGTCGCCTGATGAGCTTAGAACTGAAGGAGCCCCGTCAGGCTGGTGACCCGACGGGACTCGAGAGCAATGCGGCGCTCACGGACAAGTCTACCGGAATTCCGACCGCGGGACTGAACCTTGCCCGCCCTGAGCGCCTGGACCCGAGTCGGGCGCCCAGTGACCTAGTCACTCACGCGCGAGATCTCCACCTGGAAGCGACCGCAACGATGAACCGGGTATGGCGCGACGCCCTTGAGGCTGCCCAGGATCACGCCGCATCTCCCCTGCCCTGGGCGATGCTCCACACCGAGGCCCTGACCGCCGAGGCTGCGGAACAGGTAGATCGGGCAGTCGCCGCCGGGGAACGGGCCGGGTACCTGAGCGCCTTCGAGGACGTCACCCACGACCTGTTCCCGCTGGTGTGGGCCGCCGGGTACGCCGAGGGGCAGAAGGATCTCGTGGTGGGCCAGGATGCAGCTCACCGGCGGTGGCAAGAGGATGTGGATCGCCGCCTGGCCGCGTCCCTGGCCCGGGGTGTCCCGTACCCGGAGCTGTGTGAGCGCAGGGGTGAGCCCGACCGGGCCGAGCGTGCCCGCCAGCTCTACGCGGAGAGGGGCATCGCATGACGGCCACCATCTCCCAGACAGCACCAGGAGCATCCTTCATCCCCGGCGTCGTCGTTGACGGTTTGGACGGTTCGACCCCGCCGACAAGCACCGTACGCAGCGCCGGAGAGCAGCGACTTTCCCCCGGTATTCCGCCGATCGTTGACGCTTTGGACGGTTCGGACGGTTTGGACGGTTCCATTCACGGGGACGGTCTGGCTGCCCTACTCGACGACATACGTGACTACCTTGCGACCTACATCGCGGTCATGGACCCCATGGAGCTCGACCTACTCACCCTATGGATCGCCCACACGCACGTGTGCTCGGAGACGAGAACAACACCGCGGCTGTTATTGGACTCGACGATGCCGGGCTCAGGGAAAACGACGACCCTTGAGCATATTCAGCGGCTCGCCCACAAGACCGTGCTCATGTCCTCTATCTCCTCCGTGCCGCTCTTAGCGCGCCTCCTGAAAGACGGTCCAGTGACCATCCTCATTGACGAGGTCGACAGATCTCTAGATGAGAGGAACCCGAACTGCCAGGAGCTCCTGGCCGTCATCAATAGCGGCTACAAGGTTGGTTCCACGCGCCCGACTCTCGTGCCGAGCAAGGATGGCGGATGGGAGGTGGCTGAGATGTCCACGTTCGGTCCTGTGGTCATGGCTGGCAACTCTCCCAACCTCCCTGGGGACACTCGGTCTAGGGCAATCCGCATCCTCCTCATGCCGGACGTTGACGGCATTATCGAGGACTCCGATTGGGAAGATATCGAGGAGATCGCTAAGACGCTTGGGCGTCGCCTCGGTGAGTGCATGGAAGCGGTGAGGAGCAGGATTGCTGAGTCTCGCCCGGAGCTACCTGACGGGTGTCGGGGCCGGATGCGGGAGAAGTGGCGCCCGCTCGCACGTGTTGCTTCCGTGGCTGGTGGGCACTGGCCCAGCTCGGTCAAGTATCTCATCGAGAAGGATCTGAGTGAGCTGGCTGCGGAGCTCGCAGATGAGGCGACGAAGCGCCCACCGGCCGTGATCCTCCTGGATGACCTTCGTCAGGTGTGGCCCGAGGGTGAGGCCTTCCTGGGGACCTCGACCATCTTGGAGCGGCTGGCTGCTACGCGCCCGGACTACTGGGGCTTGTCTTCGCGGTCGGGCCAGCGCATCACGGCCCAGAAGTTTGGGCGGATGGTCAGTCAGGCAGGGAAAGTGCATTCATCGAAGAATCCTATGGGGAAGAGGGGGTATTGGCGTGCTGACTTCGATTCTGTGTGGCGTAGGACGTCCTGACCCCCCACCCCAGGGGATGGAACCGTCCAAACCGTCCGAACCGTCCAAAGCGTCAACGATCGGCGGAATACCGGGGGAAAGTCGCTGTCCAGCACATGGTGACCCGCCTTCGATGAACCGTCCAAACCGTCAAGAGGCCGCCACGGCATGGCGACACAGATCACACCATTCAGAGGAGACATTTATGAGCACTCGCAGCTCGGGGGCAGGAGAGACAGACCAATGACCAAGACAAGCGATGAGGAGCCCGTCATGACCCGGGGCCAGGCGGCCGCGCAGTGGACACGGGCCTACCTCAAGGGACGCGGAGGCCAGGCCCCATCTCAGGACGTGTACGCCGCCGGAGAGGGCGCCGGCTACCGCAAATCAACGCTCGAGCGCGTGCTCAAGACCGACCGGGGCGTCATCGCCGTCAAGGAAGGCCGGTACTGGGTGTGGAAGCTCGCCGACGCCAGGGAGCTCGCCACCGTGGCAGCCACCCACGCCGTCGACCTCACGACCCTTGAGGAGCGCTGGAAGGATCGCACCCGCCCCCGGCGCACGATCGTTACGCACTGGCCCTGCCGGGGCGTCAGCCGCGTCTACACGGAGGTCCTGGACCCTAACGCGCCCGGTGGTGTCATCCGCCGCACCAGCTGGGTGCACAGCGAACCCACCAGCTGCAACATTCAAGTACCGGGAGGAGAGGCGAAGTGACCTCAACCAAGACCGTCAGCCTGGACTTCGGCGTCCCCGACGTCGTCGCCACCATCACCTTCGACGTCGAGCCGCCCAGGGAGCTGGTCGGCTGCCCTATGTGCGCTGAGGCTGCCGTCAGCGAGCTCGCCCACATGACGATGTGCTCCCAGTGCGGGGACGATGCATCAGATTGCGCCGCCTGCACCCCGCCGGCCGTCGAGAGCGTCTACGCCGCCATCATTCACGACGGCCCGGACTGTGACGCACAGCCCCCTGCGCCAATGCAGCGCCGCCACCCTTGGACGTATTGCTTCACCTGCAATGACGTCGCCGAGGACAAGTGCTTCCACCACGACGACAACACTGAAAACTGAGGAAGAGAGACCATGATGACCATCAAGCACGATATCGACACCGAGCTCACCAGTTCCGCGGAGGACGCCCCGGCTGAGGATGCAACCGCCACCCATGGCGGGGAGGCTACTGCAACCCGCCACGAGCGGGACACCACCGACGTAGAGGCCGCTGACAGCCTCAAGGCGTGGCTTTCAGCCCCCACCCGGGGGGACATGCAGGACGACGCCTCCAAGGCCGCTGACGGGCCGGAGAACGCCTCTCAGGAGGATGTCCGCCCAACGGACACACCCAACGGAGGCGAACCCCAGGACGACGCCCAGGAGCCCCAGGACGGGCCCGAATCCTCGCGCGAGCAGGACGCCGCGGCCGACGCCTCCAAGGCCGCTGACGGCCCGGAGAGCACGCCACAAGAGGACGCTCCCACCAGCCGTGACGCACTCGAGCGCGCCTACGCCGAACTACAGGCCAAGGTCGCCGAGCTCGAGGCCCGAGAGGCCGCACGCCTCGAAGCTAACGCGAAGAGCGAGGCCCTGGCCGCCGCCGGCATCAAAGGGGACTACGGCCAGTTACTCACCGGCAGCAAAGAATCATGGGGTGAGCAAATCGAGCTACTGAAGCAATTCGTCGCCGAAAACGCGCCCGCAAGACCGGTTCGTCGTGACCCAGCATTAGACGCCGACTTCGACACCGAGGAGGAAAAGATCACCGCACAGGACTTCCTCAAGGGCTCACTAAATCCCACGTGAGACTGATATACTGACACCGTCGGGACCTACCGGACCAAGATTTAGACAAATCTCCGAAACTCGGGCCATAGGCCCCGACAACAGGGAATGGCGGTCCCCTGTTCGGCGTGGGTGCACGCCGGGGCGGCAGAACGGAAACGCGAAGCCGCCCCGGCGCTCACAACACAACAGAGGAGATGCCCAACCGCACATTCCGTCACACCCCTAATCCACCGGGCGCAAGCATCACGAAAGCACCCAATAGGAAAAGGGGAGTGAATATGGCAACCGCCATGACTACAGCCGGCCAGCCCGCAGCACTCATCGACAGTGCCGTCGGCCAGCTCATCATCCGACCGCTACAGGCAGCGTCCGTCGCCCTGCGCGCCGCCACCATGGTCAAAGTCGACGAGGCAAGCAACGCCTTCCGAATCCCGGTAGTCACCGAGGACCCCGCCGTCGCGTGGGTGGGAGAGGGCGAGGAGATCGCCGGCTCGAGCGCCAAGATCACCGAGGACGCCGACGTGTTCCACAAGCTCGCTGGCCTTACCGCCGTGTCCAACGAATTCCTCGACGATTCGTCGCCGGCCGTCGCCGATATCGTCACTGGCGGGCTCGCCCGGTCCCTCGCCCTGCAACTCGACACCGCATTCTTCGGCAAGCGCGGCACCAACACCAAGGCACCCCGCGGCCTCGGCGACATTGACGGGGTGAACACCATTGCGGCCGGAACCAAGGTCACCAGCCTCGACGTTTTCACCGAAGCTGCGTACGCCGCCAGCAAGGCCGGCGGCGCCGTCCTGAGCGCTTTCGTCGCCCACCCAGACGACGGCCTGGCCATCGCGAAGATCAAGGAAAAGGCTGACTCCCAGCGTGCTCTCCTCCAGCCCGACCCCACCAAGGGCGACGGCGTCACCGAGGCAGGCACCGTCACCCCGGCAGCCACCATCGCCGGCGTCCCGTTCTGGACCACGCCCGCCTGCCCCAAGGGCACCCTGTGGGGCTTGCCCCGGGATAGCGTCGTTGTAGCGGTCCGCAAAGACCTCACCCTGACCAAGGATGAGAGTGTCTACTTCACCAGTGACGTGACCGCCCTGCGCGCCCTGGCTCGCGTCACCACGGTGTTCGGGCATCCGGCCGCGATTCAGAAGATCACGATCGGCTAGGCCTACCAGCTCCTGCCCCCCGCGCCGGTTCCTCGGTACGGGGGGCAGGCGCATGTCCGCTAGACCGATCGGGCACCAGAACCTTCCCGACGCTATCGGGGACACCCTTCCTCGGACGCCGGCGAGCCGATGCCCTCAGCCAGGCTTACCCCATCTCACGCACCCACCGCCGGTGGCCTCGACAGTTTCGAGGCCACCGACACTCCCTCACCCACACAACAGGGCGCACTCAAGCCCCACCGCTTAGCGAGCCCGCCAAGGGGTATCGATCCAACCGACACCCCCGGGGGCCCAGCACAACCGGGGTGGGTGTAACCCAGATTGATACCCCCGGACGGCACTAGGACAAGCCCACACCCCACCAGCGATGGCGTCAGCCAGGCTCACACCCCCACAGGAAGCCACCACAGCCAATCTCAGCGCCTTTCACGCCCGCACCGCAGGGCAACCAACCCGCCCCAGAACGGCCGCCACAGGGCCTCACACAGCCTCAGCGACGATGCCCTGCGCCAGCCGCACCTCACGCACCACGAGCTAGGCCAGGCGCCCACGCAAGCACGCACCAACCACCAAGCTCGGCCAGCCGACCACGACGACGCACACACGCGCACACGAGCACCAGCCACGAGCTCGGCCCAACGAACAACGAAGAGAACCACGCACCAGCACACACACCACCTCGAGCACGCCCCTACACGACGACGGCCAGCCCAGAGGGGAGGGAATACCCCCCGGCCCACCTCCTCCCGACCGCGGAGCGTCATAGGACGTGACATTGCGTGCAAGTTACAGGTTTCGACTGAGAGTCGGTATCTCACTTATGGGAGGCAGCGAAGCCCCGGAATCATGCGGAATAGTGGCGTGCGGGTTCAGGATGCGGCGCTGAGGGGCCGTCATCGCCTCCCTGCGCTCTAGGTGACTGCCCTTAGACCGGACTGAGCTCATCGTCCGTGCCGCCGGGATGGGGGTGTGCTTCCTCGGGCTGGTCGCCGTTGACCGGTGGGGGTGTCGCGGGTGGCACCAAGGGGGTTGCAGGTCTGGCTGTGGGCCGGTGCGGTCACCTGTGTGGGTGGTTGCGGGTGGCCCCGTCCTCGGAACGGCCCGCCTGTCAACACGTTCGGTGTCGTTCACTGTTCCACGGTCGTTCCACGAAACACCCTCAGGGGCGATCTTTCGTTGAAATCACGCCAACCTGAGGGTGCTGGTGGAGATGGGGGGAATCGAACCCCCGTCCGACGGGCGCACAACAGGACTTCTCCGGGTGCAGCTCGCTAGCGTTTTTCTCAGCCCCGGCGTCTCACGCGAGCAAGGACGCCGACGGGCTCAGTCGATGAAAAGTCC
>CAUVMS010000021.1:0-28248 GCA_963552815.1 uncultured Actinomyces sp.
AGCTCGGACCCCAGCAGCGAGCCGTCGGCCACGCCGAGCTCGGACCCGTCGTCGTCGACCTCGAGCTCCCCGGGTGAGAGCGCCTCCAGCTCGCCCAGCACCCAGCCGACCCCAACCCCGGCCGACGACCGGGCCCAGCGTCTGCGAGACCGCAACAACGGCGGCTCGGGGTCCACCACGAAACCCGATGGCGGCGGCAACGGGGGAAAGCCCTGGTGAGCGGCTCTGAGACGGTGGGCGTCTCCCGGCTCGTCGTGGCGGCCGCGGTCCTGGACCGCCTGGAGCGCCCGACGGCGCTGCTGTGCGCGGCCCGCTCCTACCCGCCCGAGCACGCCGGGCAGTTCGAGCTGCCCGGCGGCAAGGTCGAGCCCGCGGAGCGGCCCAGGCAGGCCCTGGCCCGCGAGCTGGACGAGGAGATCGGTCTGAGAGCGCGACTGGGGCCCGAGCTCGTCCCTCCGAGCGACCTGGCCGTTCCCGCCCCACCGGACGGATCACCCAGTGACGACGCCGTGGCCTGGCCGGCCATGCACGGTTTCCGGATGCGCGTGTGGCTCGCCGAGCCCGCCCGGACCGGGGACCGCGGGCGGGCGGGCGCCGACCACCAGAGGCTGGAGTGGGTGAGCCTCGACCCGCCCGACCACCTGCGCCGGCTGCCCTGGCTTCCCGCGGACCTGCCGATCATCGACGCGCTCGTGGCGACACTGGGGCCCTGAGGTGCGCGGCCGGCTCCTTGGTCCCGTGGTCCTGCGACCCGCCAGGACGCCGTCGGCGCACCGGTTTCCTGACACTTCTAGCCTCCCCGTCATTTCACAAGTTAGGGTGACCTCATGCCGAAGATCCTGGGTTCCTCACTGGCCGAGCACCGCGAGCGCACGCGCACGGCCCTGTTTCAAGCACTCTCCGAGCTCATGAGCCAACGCAGCTTCGACAAGATCACCCTGTCCGACGTCGCCAACCACGCGGGTGTGGGACGCACGGCCGTCTACAACCACTTCGCGGACAAGGAGGACCTCCTCCTGGCCTTCATGGAGCATGAGGCCGGCCGCTACGCCGAGGAACTCTCCCGGGCCCTGACCGGGACCGAGGACCCGATCGACCGCCTGCGCATCTACGTACGCCAGCAGGCCCTCATCGCCCGCCACTTCCACTTCCCGACGTCGGGGCCGCTGGCCGACTCCGTCTCGCGCGGGACGGCCGGCCGCCTGCGCGCCCACGGCGCCCTCCTGGCGCAGATGCTCTCCTCGATCCTCACCGACGCCATGGAGCAGGGGCTCATTCCCACCCAGGAGCCCGAGCAGATCATCCCCCTCATCCACGCCACCGTCATGGGCGGGCGCCCGACCCCCACGGAGCCGGAGCAGCGTCGGGCCTACCTGGACTCCCTGGACACCTTCGTGCTGCGCGCGGTGGGGGCCCGCCAGCCCGCGCACGCCGTCCCGACCGTCCTGAGCCCCCATGCCACTGAGCCGTTGGAGGGGACCGGTCGCCCCGGTTCGCTTCGTCACAGCGCCGTTGGCTGACAGCGTGCGCCGGGGGCTGCCGCGGGCACCGGTGGTCCTGGCAGACTTCCGTTCGTGAATCTGAGCTGGACTGAGACCTGGAATGATCTGCTGGCGCGCGCCTCGGGCGTCGTCGGCCTGGACCCCGGCGTGCTGTGGCCGGCGCTGGCGATCCTCATCATCGTCCTGGCCTGGGGCCCCGCCCGGCGCTGGGGCCGCACCCTGGTGACGATCGTCCACGAGGCCGGGCACGCCGCCGTCGGCCTCATGGTGGGGCGGCGCTTCCTCGGCTTCGTCGTGAGCCGGGACCTGTCCGGGCACGCCGTGACCGCCGGTAAGCCGACCGGCCCCGGCCGGGTGGCCACGTCCTGGGCCGGCTACCCCGCCCCCGCGATCCTGGGCACCGTCGTCGTACTTCTGGCACTCCACGGCTGGGCGAGCGCGGTCCTGCTGCTCGGGCTGGTCATCCTGGCGGTCCTGCTGGTCATGTCCCGTTCGGTGCGCACGGTCCTCCTCGTGCTGCTGGTGGCGGCCCTGACTGGGGCGCTGTGGTGGTGGGGCGGTTCGTGGCGCGACGGCGTCGTGGCCGGGGTCGGGCTGGCCCTCATCGTCGGTGCCTGGGACTCCCTGCGCGACGTCGCCGTCTCCCGTGACCCGCAGCAGGATCACCGCACACTGGCCCAGCTGACCGGTGTCCCGGCCGGAGTGTGGCTGGCCACCTGGTTCCTCGTGGACGCAGTGGCCACCGGCGTCGTCGTGCTGGCGGTGCGCGATCTCCTGTGAGGCGGGGACCGGCGCCCGGTGAGGGAGCCCGGCCGGCCCGGCCCGAGGGGGACGGGGAGGGGCGCCAACATGCCCTACGCTTCGTCCTGGCGCCGCCGAGCCCCGCAGGCCCGCCCGCCGTCCCCACCCGACGTCGATCGCCACGTGCTGCGGTGCGCGATCTCCTGTGAGGCGGGGACCGGCGCCCGGTGAGGGAGCCCGGCCGGCCCGGCCCGAGGGGGACGGGGAGGGGCGCCAACATGCCCTACGCTTCGTCCTGGCGCCGCCGAGCCCCGCAGGCCCGCCCGCCGTCCCCACCCGACGTCGATCGCCACGTGCTCCTGCGCGCAGCCGCGGCCCGGGCTCACCCCGCTCCCGGATGCTCCGGGATTCCCCCAAGGAGAACACATGATGCTGACCCGCCGGACGCTTGGCCTGACCACTCTGGGACTGGCTGTCTCGGCCACCCTCGCCGCCTGCTCGTCCACCTCCCAGGATGAGGCCACCGAGAAGGGAAAGATGGCTCTCATCGTCTCCGACGCGGGTGAGGCCGCCTCGGAGGAACTGACCAAGGCGGTGCAGGCCTTCACCAAGGAGACCAAGGTGGAGGTGGACGTCAAGACCGTCTCCGACATCTCCCAGGAGCTCGCCCGCGGGATCACCTCCAGCCCGACCGTCGACGTCGTCGTCCTCAATCCCGCCCAGCTGACCAGCTACGCCGGCTCCCTGCACGCCTGGGAGAAGGACTCGGCCGCCGTGAAGGACGCGCACCCCGCCATGCTGACGAGCGCCACCAGGCAGGGCAGGATCAGCGCGGCGCCCAGGGACGTCTCCACCCTCGCCCTGTTCATCAACACCTCGCTGTGGTCGGCGGCGGGCCTGAGCGAGTCCGACTACCCCACCACCTGGGACCAGCTCGGCCAGGTGGCCGCCAGGCTCACGACCGACGGCGTCGTCGGACTGACCCTGGACGCCTCCTACGAGCGCGTGGGCGCCTTCCTGGTCCAGGGCGGCGGAGGACTGACCAGCGCCGACGGCACCCAGGCGACCGCCTCCTCCCAGGGGTCCATCGCGGGACTGACCGAGGTCAAGAACCTCCTGTCCTCCGGCTCGGCCGGCTGGGGCGCGGACCTTCCCGCCGGGTCGGCCGCGGACGCCTTCGGTGGAGGACAGGCCGCCATGGTGGTGGAGTCCGAGGCTCTGGTGAAGACCCTGGCGGATGTCTACTCGGACGTGTCCTACACGGTCGTCGAGCTGCCTGCCGGCAGCGGCGGCAAGGGGACCCTGCAGTTCCCCACCTTCTACGGCGTGGTCGAGGCCTCCAAGCACAAGGCCGACGCCGTCCGACTGGTCGAGTACCTCACCGCCGCCGAGCGGCAGGTGTCCCTGGCCACCGCGGCGGGCACGGTCCCCGCCGGCAAGTCCGCCGGTGAGACCTGGAAGGGAAAGCACGCCGACCAGGCGGCCTTCCTGGCCGGCGTCGAGTACTCCCAGGCGGTGCCGTCGGCGGCTGGAGTCGCTGACGTCATCGCCGCCTTCGACGACGAGCTGCCGGGGCTGACCGCGGGAGACCCTGCCGGCATCCTCAACAGCGCACAGGTGAACCTGCAGGCCATCCTGTCCTGACGTCGCGGGGCGGCGCTGGCTGACGACGTCGGAGCCGCCCCGGGGGCGGGGAGCAGCAGCCAGGCCGAGCAGTAACGAGGGCCCGGACCATAACGGTCCGGGCCCTCGGCATGGAGCGGGTGACGGGAATCGAACCCGCGCTGTCAGCTTGGGAAGCTGAAGTTCTACCATTGAACTACACCCGCGTGGCACCAGTGGACGTGCGTCCCAGGTGCGTGCGGAAGTCTAACCCAGACTCCGGCCGTCTGCGCAAATCGATCTCAGGGGCGCTTCGCACACAAGGTCTGCTCCCTGCCTGCAGGGGAGCGGCTCCGCAGCGGGCGAGCCCCGTCAAGGGTGCCGGGGTCGTTACACTCGAGGGCGTTCCCCAGATACCTCGACGCATGTGGTGACTACATGACTGATCCGACCAATCCCTACGATCCTACGGGGGCCCAGCCGGGCACGCCGGCGCTTCCTCCGGGCTCTTCCGCGGGTGAGCCCGGCGGGGAGTACCCGCCCAACGCCGGGCAGCCCGGCTTCGGCGCGCAGCCGGGCTATGACTCACAGGGCGGCTACGGCCCCCAGCCGGGTTACGGGCCCGAGGGCGGGTATGGCGCACCACCCGGATACGGTCCTGCCGCCTATGGCTCCCACCCCGGTTACGGCCCGCCGGCCTACCGGGGCAAGTCCAAGGTCGCCGCCGGCATCCTGGCGCTGTTCCTCGGAACTTTCGGGATCCACAACTTCTACCTCGGTTACACGAACAAGGGGCTCATCCAGCTCCTGGGCTCGTTCCTCAGCTGTGGGTTCCTGGTCCTTCCGATCGCCGTCTGGGCCTTCATCGAGGGAATCCTCATCCTGACGGCCCGCTCCGGCGAGCCGCCGTGGGGCGTCGACGCCCACGGCATGCCGCTGAGTGACTGAGGACCGTCCCCGGGCCGACCGGAACCGTCCGGGGCCGGTGAGCGGTTCTCACCCGCTTCGGTCTCCAGCCCGGTGAGCGCGTGTGACCTCTCCGGCGCCGTCGGGGACTCGGTATGTTCCCGTGGACCTGGCACAATCGGGCCCGTGCTGCTCTCCGACCGCGATATCCGCACCGAGCTCGACGCGGGCCGGGTCGTCCTGGACCCTTGCGACCCCGAGATGATCCAGCCTGCTTCCATCGACGTGCGCCTGGACCGCTGGTTCCGCCTCTTCGACAACCACCGCTACCCGGTCATCGACCCGGCCGCTGACCAGGAGGGGCTGACCCACCTGGTCGACGTCGGGGCCGACGAGCCCTTCGTCCTGCACCCCGGCGAGTTCGTCCTGGGCGCCACCTACGAGCGCATCACCCTGCCCGACGATGTTGCCGCCCGCCTGGAGGGAAAGTCGAGCTTGGGGCGCCTGGGCCTGCTGACCCACTCCACCGCGGGCTTCATCGACCCCGGCTTCACTGGGCACGTCACCCTGGAGCTGTCCAACACGGCCACCATGCCCATCAAGCTCTGGCCGGGGATGAAGGTGGGGCAGCTGTGCTTCTTCCGCCTGTCCAGCCCGGCCCAGGCGCCCTACGGCTCGGGCGCCACCGGCTCGCGCTACCAGGGGCAGCGCGGACCGACGGCCTCGCGCTCCCACAAGTCCTTCCACCGCACCCGTATCCCCGACGCCCCGGCGAGCCCCGCCGACGGCGTCGACCCCGTCTCCCAGGAGAAGCACGCATGAGCGACTCGACCGACTTCGCCGTCTCCCTGCCCACCGACACCGGGACCTTCACGGCCTCCTCCATGCTGCCGGTTGGCCTGCTGGACACCAACCACGTCCTGCTCCTGGCCGACGACGTCGCCCCCGACGAGGTCGAGGCCCTGGCCCTGTCCCAGGACATCCAGGCCGGATGGGTGGGGGTCTCCAGCCTCCAGCTCTTCCCCGGGGTCTCCCTGCTGGGGCCCTGGAAGGTCGACGCCGAGATGCGGGGCCTCCTCGGGGCGCCGGAGTGGACCACGCAGCTGATGATCCTGGACTGCCCCCGTGTTCGCGCCGGTGCCCTGCCCCCGGAGCTGGCGGGCCTGGACCCGCTCTCCGACGCCTTCCCCAAGGCCCAGCCCACGGGGGCTGAGCTGGTGGCCCTCACCCGCCTGCGCGCCATCGCCCGGCGCCTGGCCGGAGCCCTGCGGCTCATCCCCGGTGGGGACGGGGAGGACCCGGTCCTGGTCGAGCCCAGCCCCGAGGTCTCCGCCTCGCTGACGGTCTACGCCCCGGTGTGGCTCGGCCCTGACGACCTGGTGGCCGTCCTGCGGCCCGTGACCCCCGAGGTCACCACCGCTATGGAGGCCGTCCAGCCCCAGGGCGCCGTCGGACTGGATGCCATCGACCCCGAGCAGCTTGAGAGCCTCGTCGAGCGCATCGGCCCGGAGGTCTTCGAGGAGGCCTGGCGCGGCTCGGAGAAGGTCCGTCAGGACACGATGCGCCAGGAGATCGTCGCCGCCGCCACCGGCAATGTCATCGAGGAGCTGCGCGACGGCTACGCGGTCGTCGCCCCGGTCGACTCCGAGCACGAGGGCTGGGGCCGCATCGAGGTGCGCGCCGGCGCCACCGACGGGCTACCGCTGGCCGTACGCGGAGAGCCGTGGGCTCGCGGTGCGGTCCTGTCCTACGACCTGCGCTGGATCCCTCAGGACCAGGCCGACGCCTACGCCGAGGTGGTCTCCCGCTCCCGGCGCCGCGAGCGTCAGACCGCGCGTGACCTGGTCGAGGAGCTCGCCACCGTTCTGGTCACCGCCGTCTCCGGGGTGGCCGTGGACGATGACGGATTCCTCGTATCCTTGGGCGAGGAAGCACAGGAGGCCTGAGAGATCTCGCCAGAGGTGACGTGGGCGCCGCACGGCTCATGAAGGAGATCCGGCCGGAAGCGGCCCGCCGGATGGCGCCGACAGGTGACGAAGCGGCTCCGGCGTGTCCAGATCTGCAGCAAAGGGGTCGGCGCGCCTTGAGAGCCGTCACCCGATCCGCAGAATCTCGCGGTTCTTTCTGCAAGCTCAAGGCTGAGAACTGGCCTTTGCTGCAGATACGGACATCTACGCCGCTGTCGACATCCGAGCCGCACTCAACCAGGAGAGACCGGGTCGGAACACGACCAGTGACCCAACCGTCACTCGCAGTTCAGGCGCCTACTGATGCGGCCCCGAAGACTTAGGCCCGGGCCGGGCCCGCTCGGCCCCGGGTGTGGTGCGCGCCTTCAGACGCTCGGCGCCGACCTGCGCCCGCCGGGCGTCCCAGTGCCAGCCGGTGAAGCGACGAGCATCGAGAAGAGCCTGGACCCAGGCCACCGGCTCCTCGCCGCGCTGCGCCCCCACCTCCAGGTAGTGGCACAGCAGGCCGGCAGCGGCCAGGGCGTCGTCGAGCGCGTTGTGGTGGCGGCCGATCTCTATCCCGGCCACCTCGCAGCACGTGGTCAGCCGGCGCGATGGCGTCGTCATGAAGTGGCGTGCCCACTCCATCGTGCACACCCGCGGTACCCGCGCGCCGCGGTCGAGCAGCCCCCGGATCCCCAGCGCCTGGGTGAGGAAGCCGACGTCGAAGCGGGCGTTGTGGGCTACCACCGCCCGCCCGGCCAGGCCGGCCACCAGCAGGTCGGCGACGTCGTCGAGCCCGGGCGCCCCGATGAGCTCCTCGGCGACGAGCCCATGAATGTGGGTGGGGCCAACATCCACGCCCGCGCCGGGGTCGATGAGCGTGGACCAGCTGCGCTCGACCCACCCGGCGGCGTCGGTGAGCACGAGCGCGATCTCCAGGATCGAGTCCGTCGTGGGGGACAGGCCCGTGGTCTCCAGGTCGACGACGGCGTAGCCGACACCGGCGGCCTCGGCCAGCTCGGCGGGTGTGGGCGCGGCAGTTGCCTGGCCTGGAGCCAGGGGAGAGCGGGGACGTAGCGGGCCACGGTCGGCGGGTGGGCGGTGGTAGAAGGGCATTGCCCCGATCCTCTCGCGAGCCGGCAGGTTTCGCCGACTCACGGCGCGCCGGGGTGGCTTCCGGGCGGCCGGGTAGTTCCGGGCGTCCGGCGCTCGCGGCTGTGCCGACGGCTCGCAGAGGGAAGCAGGGGGCTGGTTCTTGAGGCGTAAGGTACGGTCGCGAGGGCGCTCGGCCGGCTGCGTCGAGAGCCGATCCAGGTGAGGAGGAGCGATGACCACCCCGGACACCCCTCAGGTGCAGGACCCGGCCCTGCCGGCGCTGGCCGCCTTCCCCTTCCCGACCGCGCTCGTGGTGACCGGCACGCCTGCCACCGGTGACGGCGTGCTCCATGAGTGCGGGGACGTCGACGAGGTCTTCCCCTTCGCCTCGGTCACCAAGCCGATCGTCGCCTGGTCCGCCCTGGTTGCCGTCGACCGGGGACTGCTGGATCTGGAGGCCCCCGCCGGTTCACCCGCGCCCGACGGCGCGACCATCGAGAACCTGCTGTCCCACTCCTCGGGGATCGCGGCCGACTCCGACGAGCACCTGGCCGCCCCGGGCGCACGCCGCATCTACTCCAACCGCGGCATCGAGATCCTGGGGGAGCGCCTTGAGGAAGCCACCGGCACGCCCCTGGAGACCTGGGTGGAGACCACGGTGCTCGAGCCCCTGGGGATGGCCAGTGTCCTCGTCCCCGGCTCGCCCGCCCACTCCGGGGAGGGCAGCGCCCGCGACCTGTCCCTGTTCGCCCGCGAGCTGGCCGCGCCCAGGCTCGTCTCGCCGGCGCTGGCGGAGCGCGCCCGCACGCCGGTCCTGCCCGGCCTCGACGGCGTCCTACCCGGCTACGGGCGACAGACCCCCAACCCCTTTGGCCTGGGGGTGGAGGTGCGTGGAACCAAGTCCCCGCACTGGACCGGTACGGGCAACAGCCCGCAGACCTTCGGGCACTTCGGCCAGTCCGGCTCCTTCATCTGGGTGGATCCGGTCGCCGGGCGCCAGGCCGTCTTCCTGGGAGCCGAGCCCTTCGGGGCGGTTCACCGCAAGACGTGGCCCGCGCTGGGCGACCAGATCCTGGCCTTGTAGGGGATTGCGCCGGTTACGGCCGCTTCCTCATTACTCGGCCTTGACGTTGAAGATGACGCCGGTGGTGGACTTGTCCTCCATGAGAGGCTTTTCCTGTTTCTGAGTGATGGGCGTGAGAGTGAGCTTCAGGGCGTTGACGTTCGCGACGTTGACGTCAAAGGCGTGCGCGTCGTTGAAGGGAACGTCGACCGTCTCGATCTCCTTGCCATCGGCGAAGATCGCGACCCTCACAATGAGGTCGGAGCTCTCGGAGTCGTTGGCCTGACCCACGTTGAAGGTGACCTTCTGGAACTTGTTGGCTAGGCGCAATTCGATCTCACCGTTGTGCAGCCAGTCGAGCTTGGTGCCAACTCCCATGGTGTTGGTGGTCGAGGCGATGTCGTAGCGCTTCTCCTCCCAGTTGCTGGCCGAGTTGGGCTGCTGGAAGTCTGAGAGGCGGAGCTCGCGGCCCTTGCTGTTCTCCGGGGTGAGACCGTTCGTGGTGGCCTCCGCCGAGGCCGAGGGGTCACCGGAGGCGGTGGCTGAGGCCGTGCTGGTGGCCGTGGCCGTGGCAGAGGCTGATGCGGACGCCGTGGCGCTCGGGGTGGTCGCCGCAGAGGCGGAGGCGGTCGTCGTCTCCGGGGCCGCGGAGGTGGACTCCGGGGAGGAAGCGAAGGGCAGACTGCCGCAGGCGGCCAGGGACAGGACGGAGACAGGAATGAGAGCGATGACGGCTCGCCGCATCGGAGAGAGTTTTGAGGAGCTCATGGCGCGAGAATAGCGACGCTGGTCAGTGAGTTCTGATGTGAATCTGAAGTCTGATGCGACCAAGAGAGGGAATTATTCGGTTTCGACCGCACAGAATAATATATTCTGTGGGTCATGCGAACCGTTGGCGCCATTGGCATAACTGGGTGGTGGGCGTGATTTTGTAGGCCCGTCGAGGGTGAGTGTTTTAGACGTCTCTATCGGGATGGGGAGTGCTCCCCTAGGGCTTTGGTCTTATTTGTCTGGATGTTCATTGTCGTGGGTGGCAGGAGAAGACGTGTATCTTTCTTAGGTCATTCCCATGATGATGGGGCTATTGCAGTAGCGATGTCGGCCTGCTTCTCGGGCTGAGGTCGCCATCTGAAGGCGAGGGCGCCCAGGTGTGCGCACAGGAGCACGCCCGGGGCTGCGGCTCGGGCGTGCTGCCTGGCGACGGCCCCGACGGCGGTATCGGCCACCGGGGAGAAGGAGGTTCCGTACCCGATCCCTGCAACGACGGTGGAGAACATGGGGCCATCTGACGCCTCCGATGGTGCAGGCAGGGCGGCCAAGGCTGAGCCGGCACCGACGACGAGAGCCCTTCTGATCAGAAACCTCAGGCCTCCTGCTAGCTCTGCTTGATGGGGAGGGAGGCGTTCTCCAGGTCGCGGACCGATGCGGTCAGCTTGTCGCTGCTCACCTGCACCTCTGCGCGGCAGATGATGTGGTTGTCTCTGGTGCTCGGGGCTATTCGGATACTGCGGTCGACCGGGCGCCCGGAGAACTCCTCGTACTTCTTGCTGCAGTCGACATCCGCCGGCGCGTCGAAGAACTCCTCGGAGGCGTGGTCGGTGTCGCAGGAGACCTGCTGCTCCTGATGGTTGAAGCACCTGCGTAACTCACCGCCGTCCTTGTAGCCGTTGTGGTCATTGTCGACCGTCCAGATGTCCTTGAGTGAGACGCTCGGCATCCCGGACTGCTTCTCGACGACGCACAGGTCGTTCGTGTTCTCAAGGGTCTTGATATAGATGCCGGAGGCGAGGAGATCGACTCCGGGCGCCCCGCCCATGTGAAGGATGAGCGCGCCTTCATCGCAGGATGCGCCGGCAGGCTTGGCGAATACCTCCCGGGAGTGCGGCAAGCCGCACGGCGTCGGAGTATCGCCGTCGTAGCAGCCCGACGCTGATGAGCCTGTTTGCGCGGAGCTCTCAGTCGTCGAGGCGGGACGAGGTTCCGTGGCGGGTGAGGTGGGGAGGCGATCAGAAGGTGAGGACTGGAGGGAGGTGGGTGAGGACTGCTCGGTCTGGAGGGAGTACGTCAGCCAGGCGATAGCAAGTGATGCGATGCCGATCACTGCGGTTAGCGCAATGTTGATAATGGTGGCCCTCACGCCTCGTTTGCTGTCTTTTGCCTGCTCGACAGTGGCGGCCCTGGATTCCTGTTCCGTGAAGAAGCGCGGTTCATCTGATGCGTGTTCGGCTTTGGATCTGAAGATCTTCATTCCGCCGGTTCCTGTTACTCGAGCCTCATGTCAAACATTACAGCCGTGAGGGAGCTGGAGCCGTTGTATTTTAATCCGTCACGATTTAATGGAATAAGGTCAATCTTGAGTGCATTGACGTGGGTGACATCTATCTCGAGGGGCTTGATCTCATTGAAAGGGATGTCGACGAACTGATCACTCTTTCCGTCCTTGTATATCTCAACTCTAAGGATGAGGTCAGAGGATGCTGAACTGTTGTCCTGCCCGGCGTTGAAGGTGAGTTTGTGGAACCGGTTCTCTAGGCGGAGCTCAGCCTCAGCGCCGTCGCTGTCTCGCAAACGTGCTCCAATCCCCTTCTTCTTGCTGATGGTGGCCACGTTGTAGAGATCTTCTTGCAGGATGAATGGTGGGTTGAATAGGTCGGCTCGAGTGAGGTTACGCCCCTGGGTGTTGGAGGGGGCTCCTTCGGATGGCGGGGTGGAGGGGGCTACGTCGTCGGTGCCGTGTGCGGGTGGTGTTGACGGGGTGCTCGCCGTGGGGGTGGATGTCGCCGAAGGGGAGCTGGTCGGTGTCGGAGTCTCGGTGGGGGATGGGGAGGAGGGTGAACTCCCGGCCGGCGGGGCTGTTGTTGGCTGTGTGCTGGGCTCGGAGGCGGCTTGCTTCCCTGTGCATGCTGCCAACGTCAAGGCGGTCAGCGACGAGAGGGCGAGGGCGGTGCGCCGGCTGACCGGCTTGGTCTCATATTTCATACGGACATAATATGTCTGATATATCCATGTTCCGATGGGTGTGTAGTGTAATTTCTACACAAATATTCACAGTATGATCTGGCTGGATTCTTGATTGCCTTCTGTAGGTCGGAGCGGCAGGCCTTCGGGCACTTCGGCCAGTCCGGCTCCTTCATCTGGGTGGATCCGGTCGCCGGGCGCCAGGCCGTCTTCCTGGGAGCCGAGCCCTTCGGGGCGGTTCACCGCAAGACGTGGCCCGCGCTGGGCGACCAGATCCTGGCCTTGTAGGGGGCAAAGGATAAGGGACGTCCGGTGCCTGCCCCGGCCGGTTCTCCGGGCTGCGGCCCTCGGCCTCAGTCGACCTCGACGATGACGGGGACGTGGTCGGAGGCGCCCTTGCCCTTGCGCTCGTCGCGGTCGATGGCGGCTCCGATGACGCGGCCCGCCAGGGCCGGCGAGGCGTAGACGAAGTCGATGCGCATGCCCTCGTTCCTCGGGAAGCGCAGCTTCTGGTAGTCCCAGTACGTGTAGTTGGTGACCCGCTCGCGCGTGACCTCACTCATGCCCGCCGCGGCGAAGGCGGTGAAGGCCTCCCGCTCCGGCTCCGAGACGTGGGTGGCGCCCTCGAAGACGCTCATGTCCCACACGTCCTCGTCCCTCGGCGCCACGTTCCAGTCACCCACCAGCGCCAGCGGCAGGTCGGGCTCGGCCTCCAGCCAGGCGGCGACGTCGTCGCGCAGGGCCCGCAACCAGTCCAGCTTGTACGTGTAGTGCGGGTGGGTGAGCTCGCGACCATTGGGCACGTACAGGCTCCACAGGCGCACTGGCCTGGCCCCCGACGCGGTGCCCACCGTCGCCCCGAGAGCCCGGGCCTCAACGGTCGGCTCGGCCTCGGGCTTGGCCGCCCAGCCGGGCTGACCGGGGAAGGAGGTGACGACGTCGTCGAGTCCGATCCGTGAGGCGATCGCCACCCCGTTCCACTGGTTGAGGCCGTGGATCGCCAGCTGATAGCCGGCCGCCTCGAAGGGTTCGACCGGGAACTGGTCGGGTCGGCACTTGATCTCCTGCATGGCCAGGGCGTCGATGTTCTCCCGCTCCAGGAAGGCCAGGACGCGGTCGACGCGGGTGCGGACGGAGTTGACGTTCCAGGTGGCCAGGCGCATGGCAGCAGGGTAGCCGGTGGTGGGGCGGGTTCCCATCGATCACTCAACAAGCACGCGTAGCCTGCCGCCATGGGAACAGCACTTGTCACTGGGGCCACCAGCGGCCTCGGCCTGGAGTTCGCCTGGCAGCTGGCTCAGGCGCGTCATGACCTCGTCCTCGTTGCGCGCACGCCTGAGCGTCTGCGGGAGGTGGCCGAGGAGATGCGGCAGTTCGCCGGCGTTCAGGTGGAGATTCTGCAGGCCGACCTGTCCCAGCGCGACGATCTCGAGCTCGTCGCCGAGCGTCTGCGGGAGAAGAGCAAGCCCGTCGGGCTCCTGGTCAACAACGCCGGCTTCGGCCTGGGACAGCGCTTCGTCAGTGGGGACCTGGCCCGGGAGGAGCAGGCTCTTGACGTCATGGTGCGGGCCGTGATGGTGGCCTCACACGCCGCCGCCGGCGCCATGGTGGAGCGCGGCCGCGGAGCGATCCTCAACGTGTCCTCCATGACTGCGCACACCGCCATGGGGACCTATGCCGCGCACAAGGCGTGGGTGCTGCGGTTCACCGAGGGACTGGCCATTGAGCTCGCCGGAACCGGAGTCACCGCCACGGCGCTGTGCCCCGGGCTCGTCCACACCGGCTTCCACGCAGCGGCCGGCATCGATGAGACCCAGTGGAAGGGGCCGGTGTGGCTGGATGCCGAGCGAGTCGCCGTCGAAGGACTGGAGGCGGTGCGCCGTGGCCAGGTCATCTGCACCCCGAGCCTGCGCTACCGCAGCGCCAACGCCGCTTTGCGACTGGCTCCCCGCTGGTTCGTGCGCAGGGCGGTCAAGCCGGAGCGCTCCGACCGAGCCTCCGAGTGAGGCCGCAGGGGCTCAGCGCGGCGAAAAGTGTCACAGATGGAGACTTTTCACCCCCGATTCTTGCGTGCTGCCTCGACCGCTGACTTCCCCGACGCCGCTGACCTGCGCAGATGTGTCATGGCTGCGCGATGCGCCTGCCTAAAAGTCTCCCGTTGTGACAGATTCGGCCGCCTGCTGGGGTTCTCAGCCTTGTCGGGTGAACCGAGAATCGCGCAGGGCTGAGGGCTCCTGCTGGCCAGGAGGGCCACGACCTGCAACGATCGCTTCATGGCTTCAATTACCTTCCACGGAGACCCTGTCAGCACCGTCGGCGAGCTGCCCGCTGTGGGATCGCCCGCGCCGGCCTTCGACCTCGTGGGCGCCGACCTCGCGCCGGTGACCAGCCAGTCCCTGGCCGGCCGCCGCGTGGTCCTCAACATCTTCCCGTCGGTGGACACCGGGGTGTGCGCCGCTTCTGTGCGTCAGTTCAACAAGCTGGCCTCCGAGCTGGACAACACGACCGTAGTCTGCGTCTCCGCCGACCTGCCCTTCGCCGGCGCCCGCTTCTGCGGCGCCGAGGGGCTGAACAACGTCGTCACCGGTTCCAGCTTCCGTTCCTCCTTCGGTGCCGACTACGGCGTCACCCTGGCCGACGGCCCACTGGCCGGTCTGCTGTCCCGCGCTGTCGTCGTCCTCGACGAGTCCGGCAAGGTCGTCTACACCGAGCAGGTTCCCGAGGTCGGCCAGGAACCCGACTACGACGCCGCCGTGGCCGCCCTGTCCTGACCCGTCCCGTCATCGCCCACGTGTCGGGCGCATGGCGCCACGTCACCGGGCAGAGCCCGCCCCTCTCGCGCTGTGCAGGGAGGGGCGGGCTCCCGCATGAGTGGATGTCCATGCGGCCCACGGCGCCCCGGGGCCACTACCATCGGACTCGTGAGCACCAACGACTCCCACATCGCCCGCCTGGCCGAGCTCGTCAACGAGCTGTCCGTCGTCCGCGGCAAGGTCACCCTCGCCTCCGGCCTCGAATCCGACTTCTACGTCGACATGCGCCGCGCCACTCTCCACCATGAGGCCGCGCCTCTCATCGGCCACGTCATGCTCGACATGCTGGAGGAGGCCGGTCTGGGCACCGATGAGATCGATGCTGTCGGCGGCCTGACCATGGGGGCCGACCCCGTGGCCGCCGCCATGCTGCACGCCGCCGCCTCGCGCGGCCTGGACCTGGACGCCTTCGTCGTGCGCAAGGCCGCCAAGGACCACGGCATGCGCCGTCGCATCGAGGGGCCCGACGTCGCCGGGCGCTCCGTCGTCGTCCTGGAGGACACCTCCACCACCGGGGGCTCTCCGCTGGAGGCCGTCGAGGCTCTGCGCGAGGCCGGGGCCGACGTGCGGGCCGTCGCCGTCATCGTGGACCGGGCCACCGGTGCTCGCGAGCGCATCGAGGCCGCGGGGCTGTCCTACTACGCGGCCCTCGGCCTGGCCGACCTCGGCCTGGAGTGAGTCCCCGACGGCGTCCGCCGCGGGTTTCGGCGAAGCCTGCCTGGTGAACGAACTCTCCCACACCTAGTCTTTCGATTATCGAAAGTTCGGTCTATGCTTGGGGCATGGACACAATCGGGGCACGAGTGAAGGAAGCGCTTCGGGGGTGTGGGCTGAGCCAAGCGGAGCTCGCTCGTTCGGTCGATCTGGGCGAGTCTGCGCTGTCCAAGTCGATCAACGGGACTCGGGCATTTTCGGCGGTTGAGCTCGCCGAGGTGGCAGACCGGATCGGTGTCTCGATGCGCTGGCTGGTGACGGGCGAACCGGACCCCTATGAACTTCGCCTCGTTGCCCGGCACGACTACGATCGTTTGTCGAAGTCCTATTCGTACGATGTGTCGGGCGACCGTGGAACTCTTGAGAGCATCGCACTTCTCTATCGGCAGGCTCAGTCGGCGTGAGCGTGTTCGGTGAGAGAATGACGCCGCATCAAACGCGTCAGATTCTAGGGGATGATTTTTCGCAGGATCTTGCGAACAGGGTTGAAAAACACCTCGGAATCGATGTGATCGTCCTGCCGCTGGAGAAGCCCGGTTACTCGCTTCAGCTCGGAAATCGTCACGTCATTGTTGTTGGTGCTACGGATAGATGGTTTCGAAGCAACTTCACCATCGCGCACGAGCTTGGTCACATTCTCTTGCCTTCAGCGTCGAGTGGCGGAAGCAGATGTGGCGAAGACGCCGCCAATGCATTCGCAGCTGAGCTTTTGATGCCCACATTCTACATCCAGTCTGTCAGTTGGACTGAGCCGGACCCCTCGCTCATCGCAGAACGTATCTGGATGATGGGTGTGTCAACTCGGGCTCTGAGCGCGCGACTCGACTACCTCCGGCCACCTGTTTCGGACGCAGTGAGGTCGATTCTGAAGACGCCAACGCCACGGCTTATCAGGGAATCGCTTTTATCTTCGGTGGCTAGTTCCGATGACGTCACTGAGAGGATGGCTCGGAGTGCCCGCAGGCGCTTCCCGCAACGTCTACTGACCGACTTGCGGAAGGCGGTCGAGGCGGGCCGTGCGCCACATGCGTCTCTGGCCTGGGCCCTGGGTGTTCCTAGCGAGGAGGAGACCGATGAGAGCTCGGAAGAACTCTCTCTTGATCTTCTTGACGGACTGGTCTGAACGTGCCCGGGCGACCCTACTTTTTTCCTGATAACACGGTCCTCATCAATATGGCGATTCTTGACCGTGTGGAGCTCCTGGAGCGTTTTGTCCAGAAGCGGGGACGCTGGTGCGCATCCATCGAGTATGAGTGGCGATGCAGTCATCGGGCTCTTGACCTGTTGAGTCGAGTCGACGCACAGGTGCGGAACATGTGTGGACAACCGATCCAGCCGGATCATGGTGACTATGTCGACATCCAACTGCTCCAGGATCAGATGCGTGCTCCAGGAGATAAGAGAACTAAGCATCTCGGTGAGGCGGAGACGATTGTGCTGATACGCCGTCACGCCGAGCTCGCAGGATCCATTTTTCTCACCGATGATTCGGGGGCACGGACTCACGCTGCTGCCGAGCCTGCTGTCAATCGATGTCTCGGGACGACGGAACTGCTTGCCTACTTCGAGGTCGCCGGATGGGTTACCCGAAACGTGGTACATGCTGATCTCCTCGCATTACAGGAGGCTGATAGGCATGTGCGCCCGTCCGCAGCTCGGGATTATGATCGGCTGGCTGATGATCTGCTTCTCAGAATGAAGAAAGCGAGCCTCCGCTTATGAGTGATCGCTTGTCGTCTTGTCAGAACACCGTCGTCTGCACATCATCTGCTGCTCGCGGTACCGATGTGCCCGTCGACCTGCCCGAGGGGGAGCACCGGCCCGCGGCGCCTGCCCGGGCTCCGGCGTCGTCCCCCGAGCTCTCAGCGTCCTTGGCGGCTTCGGCGCTGAGCCCGGAGGAGGACCGGCCGGTCGATGTCCGACAGGTCGGGGTCGGTCCCTGGCCCGGCGGCGCCGAGGCCTGGCCCACCGACCCCCGCTACGACCGCGAGCTGCTCGCGGGAGGCGACCGGCGCAACGTCGTCGACCGATACCGCTACTGGACCATCGCGGCGATCCGCGCCGACCTGGCCGCCCGAGCCCATCGGCTGCACATCGCCATCGAGAACGTCAGTCAGGACCTCAACATCGGCTCCATCGTGCGCAGCGCCAACGCCTTCAACGTCGCCGGTGTCCACATCATCGGCCGACGTCGCTGGAACAAGCGCGGCGCCATGGTCACCAACCGCTACCTGGACGTGCGTCACCACCCCGAGCCCGGCGAGCTGCTCGACTGGGCGGCGGCAAGCGGCTACGAGGTCATCGGCATTGACAACGGCCCCGGAGCGCAGCCCCTCGAGAGCGCCGCGCTGCCCGAACGGTGCCTCATGGTCTTCGGCTCCGAGGGCGAGGGCATCAGTGCCGAGCTGAGTGCCGGCTGCGCCCGCCTGCTGCGCATCGGCCAGTACGGCTCCACCCGCTCCATCAATGTGGCCGCCGCGGCGGCCGTGGCCATGCACACCTGGATCCTCCAGCACGCGGGCCCCGCCCCAGACTGAGCCGTTGATCGGCTGACCCGTCTGCCCGTTGCGAGTCGTCACCGCAGGTAGATGCGGACACTGATCTGGGGGTCGCAGCGGGCCTGCCCTGCGCCGTCCGGGACCATGATCCGGTTCACGTGGGTCTGAATTCGTGGAACAATCGGCCTCGCACCACTGACTCATACAGAAAATCAGGAGGCACCCAGTGGCCATTGCAACCCCGGAGTCCTACGCCGACATGCTTGACCGCGCGAAGGCCGGCAAGTACGCAATTCCCGCGATCAACGTCACCTCGTCCCAGACTCTGTCCGCCGCCCTCAAGGGCTTCGCCGACGCCGAGTCCGACGGCATCGTCCAGATCTCCAACGGTGGTGCCGCCTACTGGTCCGGGTCCTCTCGCCTCGACCGCGTCAAGGGCTCGATCGCTTTCACCGCCTACGCCCGCGCCGTGGGAGACCTCTACCCCGTCACCATCGGCCTTCACACCGACCACTGCCCCAAGAAGCTCCTGGCCGACTGGATCCACCCGCTCATGGATATCGAGGCCGAGCAGGTCAAGAACGGTGAGCTGCCGATGTTCAACTCCCACATGTGGGACGGCTCTGCCGAGGACCTTGACGACAACATCGAGATCGCCGTCGACATGCTCAAGCGGTCCAGGGCCGCCAACGTCGTCCTCGAGATCGAGATCGGCGCCGTCGGCGGCGAGGAGGACGGTATCTCCGGTGACGAGAACGCCAACCTCTACACCACCGCCGACGACGCCTGGAAGGCCATCGAGGCCCTCGGCCTGGGCGAGAACGGCCGCTACATCACCGCCCTGACCTTCGGCAACGTGCACGGCTCCTACAAGCCCGGCCACGTCAAGCTCCGCCCGGAGATCCTCGGTGAGATCCAGGACGAGTGCGCCAAGCGTCTCGGCGACCGTCTGTCCTCCAAGGTCGGCGACAAGAGCTCGCCCTTCGACCTGGTCATGCACGGCGGCTCCGGCTCCACCGACGAGGAGATCGCCACCGCGGTGCGTAACGGCGTCATCAAGATGAACGTCGACACCGACACCCAGTACGCCTACACCCGCCCGGTCGCCGGCTGGATGTACACCAACTACGAGGGCGTCCTCAAGATCGACGGCGAGGTCGGCAACAAGAAGCAGTACGACCCGCGCGCCTGGGGCAAGGCCGCCGAGGAGGGCATGGCCGCCCGCGTCGTCGAGGCCTGCGAGCGCCTCGGCTCCGTCGGCTCCGCCCGCAAGTGAGCCCTCGCCCCGCACAGGGGTGAGTGGCGAGCGCGGTCCGTCGCTGCACGTGGCCTCGGCACCATCGCGGTGCCGGGGCCACGTGCTGTCTGCGTCACGAGGTGCTCGAGAGAGGGGCACTCACAAACCGGCCGAGCGATTACATTCTTGCAGGATGGCGTGGAGCGGTGCCGCTTCGTGAGAGAGGGTGGTGAAGTAGCGACATCTCGGGGAGAATGAAGCGAGAGGTCGATGCCATCGAAGCGAGAGTCAGGTCACTGATTGCAAGCCTTGCAGCAATGTGGGCTGAAATGTGTCATGATTGGTTGTCGCTGCTAGGCCGACGGATCTGCCGCCGGTCACGCGGCAGTCGCTCCTCGCGGACGCCTTTGTCCGCTCCTGTCCCATGCGTCCAAAGGAGGACCCCCAATGCGACTCATCTCCCGCCGCTCCATGCTGGGCGGAACCGCTGCGATCGCCGTCGCCGCAACCCTGGCGGCCTGCTCCAAGGGATCGTCCGGCTCCGGTGGCGATGGGGGCGTCTACTTCCTCAACTTCAAGCCCGAGTCGGAGCAGGCCTTTAAGGACATCGCGGCCGCCTACACCAAGAAGACCGGCGTGGCCGTCAAGGTCGTCACCGCCGCCTCCGGCACCTACGAGCAGACCCTGAAGTCTGAGGTCGCCAAGTCCAACCCGCCCACCCTGTTCAACCTCAACGGGCCCGTGGGCTACGGGAACTGGAAGGAGTACGCCTCCGACCTGTCCGACGCCGACTTCACCAAGCAGATGACGGACGAGTCCCTGGCCCTCAAGGGCGAGGAGGGCAAGGTCGTGGGCGTGCCGCTGGCCATCGAGGGCTACGGCATCATCTACAACGCCGCCATCCTCAACAAGTACTTCGCCTTGGAGGGCGCCAAGGCCACCGCCGTCGACCAGATCAAGGGCTTCGACAAGCTCAAGGAGGTCGTCGAGGACATGCAGGCCAGGAAGGCCGAGCTCGGCATCGAGGGCGTCTTCGCCGCGACCTCCCTGTCCCCGGGCGAGGACTGGCGCTGGCAGACCCACCTGGCCAACTACCCCGTCTACTACGAGTACCGTGATGCCAAGGTCGACGACCTCGACGAGCTCAAGCTCACCTACTCGGACAACTACAAGCAGATCTTCGACCTCTACCTCAACAACTCCACGATCGCCCCCACCGAGGCCAGCGCCAAGACGGTCACCGACTCCATGGCCGACTTCGCCCTGGGCAAGGCCGCTATGGTCCAGAACGGCAACTGGGGCTGGTCGCAGATCTCTGAGGTCTCCGGCAACACGGTCAAGGCCGAGGACGTCCACTTCCTGCCGATCTACGTCGGCGTGTCCGGCGAGGACAAGAGCAACATCGCCATCGGCACCGAGAACTACCTGACGATCAACTCCCAGGTCTCCGAGGACGCCCAGAAGGCCACCAAGGACTTCCTCACCTGGCTGTTCACCGACGCCGAGGGCTCCAAGCTCGCCGCCGAGAAGCTCAGCATCATCGCGCCCTACAAGGCCTACGCCGAGCTGGCCCCGGCCGACCCGCTGGGCAAGGAGGTCGCCACGGCCATCACCAACAAGGACCTCACCCCCGTCAAGTGGGTCTTCCCGACCTTCCCGAGCCAGGACTTCAAGGACCAGCTCGGCCAGCACCTGGCTCAGTACGCCTCCGGCAGCTCGGACTGGGCGAAGGTCAAGGAATTCTTCGTGACCACCTGGGCCACCGAGAAGAAGTCGGCCAAGGAGGGCTGACGCCGTCGAGTCGCCCGAGGCCGTTCAGGCCCGTCCGAGTACGCGGATGACGGCGCGACGGCGACTCATCTCCCTATCCCCTCTCCGTCCGGGGCGACGCGCCCGAACGATCGATTCGTACGTCGTCGCCCCGGCGGGAGCCCTCTGCTACCCGGCCGCTTCAGCGGGTACCGGTCGCACCTCGAGGTAGATATGACCAAGGCACTGAAAAAGTTCTTCCCAGTATTTGCGGGGCCGACCCTGTTGGCCTTCATGATCGCGTTCATCGTCCCCTTCTTCATGGGGCTCTATCTCTCCTTTACCAAGTTCAGCACCCTGACCAACGCGCGGTTCGTGGGCACTGACAACTACGCCAGGGCCCTGGGGGAGCGCAGTGACTTCCCGCAGGCTCTCCTCTTCACCGCCGTCGTCTCCGTCATCTCCATCATCACGGTGAACCTGGGCGCTTTCGCCCTGGCCTACTTCCTGACCCGGAAGCTGCGCGGAACCAACTTCTTCCGCGCCGTCTTCTTCATGCCCAACCTCATCGGCGGCATCGTCCTGGGCTACACCTGGCAGGTCATGCTCAACGCGATCCTGCAGCGCTGGGGGCAGACCATCGTCAACGACTGGCGCCTGGGCCTGGCCGGCCTGGTCATGCTCGTCAACTGGCAGCTCATGGGCTACATGATGGTCATCTACATCGCCGGCCTGCAGAACGTGCCGCCCGAGCTCATCGAGGCCTCTCAGATCGACGGCGCCGGCAAGTGGCAGACGCTGCGCAACGTGACGCTGCCGATGATCATGCCCTCGATCACCATCTGCCTGTTCCTCACCCTGGCCAACACCTTCAAGATGTACGACCAGAACCTCGCCCTGACCAACGGGGCCCCGGCCAGGCAGACCCAGATGGCCGCGCTCAGCATCGTCAACACGATGTACAAGAAGATCGGGCAGGAGGGCGTTGCCCAGGCTGAGGCCGTCATCTTCTTCCTCATCGTCGCCGCTATCGCGCTCATCCAGCTGCGCGCCACTCGTTCCAAGGAGGTCGACGCATGAGCAGCGCCGTCCAGACCCATGTCCCCGGATCCGCCGTCTCCGCCAGCAAGGCGGGTCGGAAAGCGGCCCGGTACACGCCCGGTCAGAACGCGCTCGTGGGGGTGCTGGCCGTCCTGGCCCTCGTGTGGGTCATCCCCCTGGCCTTCATCCTCATCAACTCCTTCAAGGGCAAGTTCTACATCGCCGACAGCCCCTTCGCCTTGCCGACCGCGAAGACCTTCGCCGGCCTGGACAACTACGCCACCGGCCTGGCCCTGTCCGGCTTCGCCAGTGCCATGGGCTGGTCGCTGTTCATTACGGTGGGCTCCGTCATCGTCATCGTCTCCCTGACGGCGATGACCGCCTACTACATCACCCGCATCAAGACGTGGTGGACCTCGGCGATCTACTACGCCTTCGCCTTCTCCATGATCGCGCCCTTCCAGATGGTCATGTTCCCCACCGTCAAGGTGGCCGACATGCTCGGCCTGGCCACGCCCTGGGGCATGATCGTCCTCTACCTCGGCTTCGGCGGCGGCCTGTCGGTGTTCCTGTTCGCAGGCTTCATCAAGTCGATCCCCATGGAGATCGAGGAGGCCGCCTATATGGACGGGTGCTCCCCGCTGCAGACCTACTTCAAGGTGGTCATGCCGCTGCTCAAGCCGACGGCGGTCACGGTGGCGATCCTCAATGCCATGTGGGTGTGGAACGACTTCCTCCTGCCCAACCTCGTCATCGGCCAGGATGAGCGGTACAAGACGATCCCGATCGTCATCCAGTCGCTCGTCGGGTCCAACGGAAACCGCGATATGGGCGCCCAGATGGCCATGCTCGTGTTCGCCATCGTCCCGATCGTGGCCTTCTACCTCTTCGGTCAGAAGCACATCATCGAGGGTGTGGCCGCGGGCGCGGTCAAGGGCTGAGGTCTGCGCCTGAGCCCGCCCTCTACTCGGGCGGTCCTCGATGCTCCACTGCGGGCATCGAGGACCGCCCGTATCATTCCCAACGTCACTGCCGCCGCTGTCGGCTCAACGCGGGCAACCGCGCCGGCAGCAGGCCCCTATCGCATGTATCGCATGAGTCCTGCCTGAAGGAGATCCCGTGGTGCTGTTCCCCGGCCCCGACAGCCCGGCCTACCGGGCGTGGTCCGCGGCGGCCGACGTCGTCATCCTCAACGCCCTCACCCTCGCCGGCTGCCTCCCTATGGTGACGGCCGGCGCCTCCCTGACGGCCTGTGCGCGTGTGGCCGGTGAGATAGCGGCCGACGACGACCCGGCGGTCGCCGCCGCCTGGTGGCGCTCCTTCCGTCTCAACCTGCGCCAGTCGCTGGCCTGGTGGCTGCCGGTGCTCGTGCTGCTGGCCCTGGGCACTTGGGAATACTTGCTTCTGGCCGACGGTCTCGCCCCAGGGCACCAGGCCGGTGGCCAGCAGAGCGGCGCAGGCAGGATGAGTGGCGCTTTGTCTGGGCTGGTGCTGGCCGGGGGAGTGCTCCTGGCCGCGGTCCTCGCCTGGCTGCTGCCGCTGGTGGCCTTTTTCGATGCTCCGCTCACGCGGCACCTGTCCAACGCGGTTCGGCTCGCGGTGGGGCGCCTCGGGGTCACGGTGCTCGCTCTGGTGATTGCGGCGGCGCCGGTGGTGGTCTTCTGGACGGTACCCGCCATGAGGACAGCCGTCCTCTGGTTCATGGTCCTCATCGGCCCGGCCTTCCAGTCCTACCTCATCGCCCTGCTCCAGCGATCCACCATCGCCGGGCTCACGGCTGCCGCCCAGTCCGCCTCGTGACATCGTGCTGGCCTCATACGACCAGGACATGAGCAGGACATGACCGCGACATGATGCTGTCGGTCTGGCTCCGGTAGGCTAGAGGATGGTGTGTCCACCGGCACGCCGTCACTGAAGCCAGGGAGCAGCCATGCCAGCCGTTGTCGTCGTCGGAACCCAGTGGGGAGACGAAGGAAAGGGCAAGGCGACTGACCAGTTCGGTCAGGACGTCGACTACGTCGTCAAATTTAACGGAGGCAACAACGCCGGCCACACCGTGGTCATCGACGGCGAGAAGTTCGCCTTCCACCTCCTGCCGGCCGGCGTGCTCACCCCCGGGGTCACCCCCATCATCGGCAACGGAGTCGTCGTCGACCTGGAGGTTCTCTTCAGCGAGATCGCCGAGATCGAGTCTCGCGGAAAGGACGCCTCCAGCCTCCTCATCAGCGCCAACGCCCACATCATCCCCTCCTACAACCGGGTCCTGGACCGCACCACTGAGCGTTTCCTGGGCTCACGCCAGCTGGGCACCACCGGCCGCGGCATCGGGCCCACCTACGCGGACAAGATGAACCGTGTGGGTATCCGCGTCCAGGACCTCTTCGACGAGTCGATCCTGCGTCAGAAGGTCCACTCGGCGCTGGACCAGAAGAACAGCCTCTTCCTCAAGGTCTTCAACCGGGCCGCCATCGATGCCGACGCCGTCGCCGACGAGCTGCTTTCCTACGCCGAGCGGGTCCGCCCCATGGTCGTGGACTGCTCCCTGGTGCTCAATAACGCCCTCGACAAGGGCAAGACCGTCCTGTTCGAGGCCGGCCAGGCCACGATGCTCGACATCGACCACGGCACCTACCCCTTCGTCACCTCCTCCAACCCCACCTCCGGTGGCGCCTGTACCGGCACCGGTGTGGGACCCACCCGGATCGACTCGGTCGTCGGGGTCGTCAAGGCCTACACGACACGCGTGGGGGAGGGGCCCTTCCCCACCGAGCTGCACGACGAGATGGGTGAGCGTCTGCGCACCGAGGGCGGCGAGTACGGTGTCACCACCGGCCGACCGCGCCGCTGCGGCTGGCACGACGCCGTCGTCACCCGCTACGCGGCCCGCGTCAACGGGCTCACCGACCTGGTCATGACCAAGCTCGACGTCCTCACCGGCCACAAGACCATTTCCGTGTGCGTCGCCTACGACATCGACGGCGCCGTCACCCAGGAGATGCCGCTGACCCAGTCCGACTTCCACCACGCCGTTCCCGTCTACGAGGAGCTGCCCGGTTGGAGCGAGGACATCAGTGGGGTGCGCCGCTTCTCAGACCTGCCCCAGGCGGCCCAGGACTACGTGCTGCGCATCGAGGAACTGGCCGGCTGCCGCGTCTCCGCGATCGGCGTCGGGCCGGGCCGTGAAGCCACGATCTCGCGTTACCCGCTCATGGGCTGACAGTGGCTGACGGCGGCTGACACGGTCAGCCAACATATCCGCCCTGCCCCGGCGGAGGGTACGGGCCGACCGCTCCAGGCGGGGTCGAGGCAGGAGGTTGCTGATAGGGCTGCGGCGCTCCCAGGTATCCGGCCTGGCCGACCGGAGGCGTCTGCGATGGAGGGTAGCCGCTCTGCTGAAGGGCCTGTGGGTAGTAGACCTGCGGCTGGGGCTGACCGACTGGTACGGGAGAGGTCGGCGAGGCGTGGGGGAACTGCTGGTATGTCGGTGCGGCCGCCGCTGCGTTGAACGACTGCTGCTGTGAGAGTGCCTGAAGATACCTCTGCTCCCGGTTCTTCCTGGCGCTGTTGGAGATGAGAGCGATGACCCCGCCGGCGGCCACCACCATGAGCACCAAGATGATGATGACCCATAACCCGACGGTCGCGGAGGACTCGTTGACCGTCGCCTCGGCAGTGTCTCGACCGCGGGTCTTCTTGTCATAGAAGGAGTCGAACGAGACCTTGTTCTTCTGCTCCCCCTCTATCGTGCCGCCACCGGCATCCGTGACCTTCCCGGGGAAGACGACTGAGAGCGTCAGCGAACTCTCCTTGTCCTCCTCAGATGCTGAGGCCACCGAGGTGTCGACGACGTACTCGTCTCCGTCATGCGTCACATAATCGTTCTCGGATACCGACCCCGTGAAGACGGCTGTACAGGTGGGAGTCCCGTTCTTGGAGGAGAAGGTCACCTTTGGTGTCGCTGTGTCGGTGGAGAAGTTCTCCTCGGTGCAGAAGTCCTTGAGCGTCTGCTCGCTATCGGACGGCGCGGTGGCGAGGAAGGTGGTCGTCACCTCGTCATCCGATTTGATGTCGATCTCGATGGTGACCTTCTCCTCATCGGTGCTCGCCAAGGGGACGGCGGCATTCGCGGGAGCAGCCCCCGCTGTGAGGACGACGGTGGCCAGACAGAGAAGGGCGGTGAGGGGTGCTGCTGGAGCATGTCGAAGAGCAGGGTGGTGCATGTGCCGCCTTAGAACTGCGTGGACGGGATGATGAGCATCCGATTCCGTTGACCGGTGTCGGCTGCCCTGAGCGCATCGCATGTCTAGCGTGAGCTCAGGGCCGCTGCGGTTGGCCTTAGTGGGAGGCCGGTGAGTCCGGCTGTCCGCCAGGAGGCGGGGGGACAGGGCCGGGGGGCACGGCACCGCCGTGTTCCTGCTGTCCGTAGCTCGGATCGGCTACTCCCGAGGCCGGAGGGGGGACCGAACCGGGTACGTGCGCCTGACCGGGAACAGGGGGCTGAGGCTGTCCGGGCGCGTATCCTGCGGCTCCGGCTGGGTATGCCTGGTACTCCTGCTGCTGAGTCTTCTTCTTACGATTGTTCAGGTACCAGAAGGCGCCACCTCCGGCGGCTGCGACCACCAGCACTCCGACGATCACCCAGACCCATGGGAAGGCGGGGGCATCCTTACCGGTCACCCGGTACTCGCCGGGCTCATCGAAGGTGACTGTGGTTCCGCTGATCTTGCCGCCGTCGGAGTTGGTGACTTCTCCGGGGAAAGTGACTGACAAGGAGAAATCCAGGTCACTGTCGGCGCTGGACAGGCCTCCGTTGCTGGTGTCGAAGATGTACTCGTCTCCCACGTGCTCGATGAGGTCCCTGCTTTCGGAGATCTTGTCTTTCCCGCTGAAGGTGCAGGTAGGACGCCCCTTGGGCTCGGAGTAGGTCGCCTTGGCGTTCGCCAAGGCCCCCGACCCCGTCGACTCTTCGCAACTCTCTTTCAGATCATTTGATGATACCGAAGAATCCTTCTTCTCTCGCGCGACGGCCACCTTGTATCCGTAGGTGTCGTCCTCGTTGATCGTGACGTCAATGTTGTAGGAGCCTCGGATATCCCGACTTGTAGCGGTGGGCGTCAACGCGTTGCCCGCAGAGGAGACGAGTGCGAGGGATGCGAGGAGTGGGAGGAGTGTCAGTGTGCGCAGGGTGAGGCGCAGAGGGACGGTTTCTGCCATGGGCCTCACCCTAGACGATCGTTGAAGGTGAGAGGGCTGAACGGACGGTGAAGATCGACCGGGATGAGTGTGGGGAGGGTCGGAGATGGTCGAAAAAGGCCGTGGCCCCGGAGTCGCGCAACTCCAGGGCCACGGGGGTGTGAGACAGGTGTCAGTAGGTGCCTTGCCCGGGCTGGCCGGGCTGAGAGCCATAGCCCGGCTGTCCGGGCTGAGAGCCATAGCCCGGCTGTCCGGGCTGAGCCTGAGGGGCTCCGTAGCCGGGTTGGGTGCCGGGCTGAGCGCTGTAGTCCGGCTGTCCGGGGCTCTGGGGAACGGCACCGTAGCCCGGCTGCTGGCCCGGCTGAGCCGGGAAGGGCTGGTTGGGGTCATAGCCCTGACCGGGAGCGGCCTGGAGAGAGGGCTGGGCCTGCTTCTTGCGTCGGGTGATGACGAAGGCGGCAACGCCTCCACCGACCACGACCAGGACGCCGAGGCCGACAAGGAGCCAGACCCACGTGGGAATGGAGCCGTCCTTGCCCTTCACCTTGTGGTTCATCGAGTCGGTGAAGGTGACCTTGTTGCCGTCGACCTTGCCGCCGTCGGCCTCGGTGACCTTGCCGGGGAAGGTGACTGAGTAGTTGAGGTCGAGGCCCGGCACCGTTTCGGCGCTGCCAGAGCTGCCGTCGGTCGTGGCGTCGACGATGTACTCGCCGTCCTTGTGGGTGATTCCCTCGGCGTCATCGATCTTCCCGGATCCCTCGATGGTGCAGGTGCGGGTGTCGCCGTCTTCCTTGAAGGTGAACTTGGCGTTCTTGTAGTAGTCATCAGAGCTGACGTCGTTGAAGGTGTCTGCGGTACAGGTGTCTTCGGAGATGGCCTCGATGCCGGTTGAGGAGTCGACCATCTCCATCTTGAAGGTGAACGAGTCGTTGGACTTGATGACGAGGTTGACGTCCATGGAGACCTTGACGTCCATGTCAACTTGAGGTGCGGCGTGCCCGGGTGCCCCAGCCAGGGCCAGGGCGGCGGACACGACAAGGACGACAAGAGCTGTCAACGCGGAAAAGGGCGCAGGGATGCGGCGAGCGGCGGCAGGTGTCATGGGCCCACAGTAGCGGTTCCGATGCTTGGTTGTAACCAGATCTTCGTGGGGACCGCTCCCCGGCCGGGCTGTTACTGAGGCTGCG
>CAUVMS010000022.1:0-27606 GCA_963552815.1 uncultured Actinomyces sp.
TGTAACCAGATCTTCGTGGGGACCGCTCCCCGGCCGGGCTGTTACTGAGGCTGCGTCGGCGGGGGCCACTGGCCGTGCTGCTGGGGCGCCTGTGCGGGGAAGAGTGGGGAGGTGCCGTTGCCGATCCCAGAGGGGGAGGGGCGGCGTCGGCTGCTCGAGTGCAGTACCACCCGTACTACCCGTGCTACCCGCCCTGGAACGGCGGGTAGTGCTGACCGTCGCTTCGCTCCTGCGGGGGGCGGAAGTCCGCGTGCCCGTTTCCCTCCTGGTAGGGAATCTGTGTGTACCCCGGCCCGGGGGAGGGGATCCCATTGCCATCCGGGGGTCCGTAGATGCTGGAACCGGCTGGGTGACCGGCATAGCCGGGGTCCTGAGATGGGAAGATGCCAGCACCTGCGCCCGGCTCGACGTACGGGGAGTAGCCGGTCTGAAGATCGGCAACAGGGTAGGGCTGGGTGGGCACCGACGTTGGCTGCTGGACGCCGGGCAGAGGTGACTGGTGCGGGCCGCTGATGTAGACGTCCGGGGGAATGAAGCCGGCGGCTCCGACGTGCTCGGGGGCCTCTCCGTACGGGGCGACGGGAACCATCTGCTGGCTGCGACGAACCCTCAGGAGATAGAGCACGACGCCCGCGACAATGAGGAGAACGACGCCGACGGCCACGGCGGTCATCCACCAACGCAGGTGGAACTGGCCGTCCTCGCCCTCGGCATGAAGATCGTCGGAGATCTCCAGGGCATCGTCCCAGGTGACCTTGTTCCCGTCATTCCTCCCATTGGACTTCGTCACCTCGCCGGGGAAGGTCACCGATACGGAGATCTTGGCGCTTCTGGCGAGGTCCTGATTCGAGGGCTGCGAGTTCTCCGAGCTGGGCGTGCTCAACGAGCCGGGGGACAGATCGAAGACGTACTGCCCGCCCTCGTGCTTGATCGTCCATACGTCAGTCTGCAGCTTGCTGAGCGGGACCGCCTTGGCGGTGACCTTGCAGGCCGGGTGACTGTTGTGGGACGTGAAGGTGTAGGTTGCCTCGACGTCGTCGGGGAGAGGGCTTGAACTCCTCAGCTCCTTCTCGCTGCAGTTCTCGTCGTTGATGAGTCGCAGGCCGGAGGAGTCCCACATGATGTAGGTCAGATCGACGGTCTCGTTCTTGTGGATGACGAAGTCATAGCGGACTCCGCAACCGGCCAGGAGCAGCACGAGACCGGCCAGAACCGCCGCGACCACAGGCCGTGGAACAGTGCGGGAGGCATGATTCATGCGTCGAGTCTAAATCGGGAGCATGACGGCACGGGGCAGCCTCCGGATCCGCTGTGCGCGGGCGTGTGCGGACACGGGTACGCGCCAAGCGGTTCACCGCCGCGGCGGCGGACGCAGCCCAGCGGCGGCATGTGGTGGTGTCGCCTCGGCGTCGACAGGTGGCTACTCCTTGCGTGAGCGTCGCCTCCACGGCAGGCGTCGTGCCGTCAGCCATGCTCGCCGCCGCAGGACGGCTACTGCCAGGATTCCCCCGAGCAGCACCAGGGCGCCGGTCAGCCAGGTGCTGGACCGGGTCCACCAGGACACGCCCCGGGAGTCCTGGGCGTAGCCCGAGGCGCTGACGCCCTTGGCCACCGTGTCGGGGTCGTCCCAGGTGACCGTGGTGCCTGAGACCTTCCCGCCGCCGGACTGCGTCACCGCACCGGGGAAGGTGACTGAGACCTTGGTGTCGACCACGCCCTTGAAGGAGGTGCTGTCCGACTGTGGCTCGCCCTGGTCGCCTGACGGGGCGACGGACGCCTCCGGTGCGGTGCCCGCTGCGCCGTCGGCTCCGCTCGAGTCCTGAGAGGGATCGGAGGCGAGGGGGTGGATCGTCACCTTGTAGACGTCGCCGTCGCGCACGACGATGGTGTTCGGCTCGGCCTGCGAGGCCTGGGGGACCTTGACCCCGCTGATGCTCACCTGGCAGCCGGGGCCGTCGTCGCCGGTGAGCGGCTCGGCCTTGATCGTGGTGCCCGCGGGCACGCCCAGGGTGGTGGGGTCGGAGTAGGCGGAACAGTCGGGGGTCGTGCCCTGAGGGAAGACGGTGCCGGTCGTGTCCCGCATCTCCAGGGCGACGTCGTAGTTGCCCCGGGAGCTGATGGTCATGTCCATGTGGGCGGTGCAGGCGGTCAGCGCCAGGCAGGCGGCAGCCACCAGGGCCGGGCGTGTGGGCAGACGGAGCCGGGGGCGCATCAAGGGGCGTGCGGGGCTGGGCGCGGGATCTGGCGCGACGGACATGCGGGCACGCTACACGTTTGCACTGGACCTTCACTGAGGGCGGAACGATGCTGTTTTAAAGATGCTAAAAGCCGTCATCCTCCCGAATGTGGCCGATCGCATGCCGCTCTGACCGGGCGAAGAGGTCGAGTTGGGACCTTCGGCGATGTGACCTCGGGCGCCAGGTAGGGGAGTATTGCCCTTGACCGAGCGGGTCGGCAACGGCGCGCTCACCGGATCAACACCCCTAAGGAAGGGACTCGCATGACTGTGTCTGAGAAGGACGTCCGCGCTGCCGCGCCGGCTAACGCCCCTGAGGATGTCATCGAATTCGTCACGCGTATCGCCGAGCTGGCCAAGCCCGAGAACGTCTACTTCGCGGACGGTTCGCAGGAGGAGTGGGACCGCCTGACTAGTGAGATGGTCGAGTCGGGCATGTTCACCCGCCTCAACCCTGACAAGCGCCCTAACTCCTTCCTCGCGCGTTCCCTGCCCAGCGACGTCGCCCGCGTGGAGTCCAGGACCTACATCTGCTCCGAGAAGGAGGAGGATGCAGGCCCGACCAACAACTGGTACGACCCGGTTGAGATGAAGAAGATCCTCCACGAGAAGTTCGACGGCGCCATGCGCGGCCGGACCCTCTACGTCATCCCCTTCTCCATGGGCCCCCTGGGCGGCCCCATCTCCCAGCTCGGCATCGAGCTGACCGACTCCCCCTACGTGGTGGTCAACATGCGGATCATGACCCGCATGGGCTCGGCCGCAATGGACCTCATCGCCGAGGGCCGTCCCTGGGTCCCGGCCGTCCACTCCGTGGGTGCGCCGCTGGCCGAGCACGAGAAGGACACCGCCTGGCCCTGCAACGACGAGAAGTACATCACCCACTTCCCGGAGACCAACGAGATCTGGTCCTTCGGCTCCGGCTACGGCGGCAACGCCCTGCTGGGCAAGAAGTGCTACGCGCTGCGCATCGCCTCGACGATGGCCCGTCGCGACGGCTGGATGGCCGAGCACATGCTCATCCTGCGCCTGACCGACGAGAAGACCGGCAAGCAGTACCACGTCACCGCCGCCTTCCCGAGCGCCTGCGGCAAGACCAACCTCGCCATGCTCCAGCCCACCATCCCGGGCTACAAGGTCGAGACCGTTGGTGACGACATCGCCTGGATGCGCCCCGGTCCCGACGGCCGCCTGCGCGCCATCAACCCCGAGGCCGGCTTCTTCGGCGTCGCCCCCGGCACCTCCTACGACACCAACCCGATGGCCATGGACACCATGAAGGCCAACACCATCTTCACCAACGTCGCGCTGACCGACGACGGTGACGTGTGGTGGGAGGGTATCGACGCCCCGCTGCCGGAGCACCTCATCGACTGGCAGGGCAACGACTTCACCCCGGCCGACGCCGCCGAGGGCAAGAAGGCCGCCCACCCCAACAGCCGCTTCACCACCCCGGCCTCGCAGTGCCCGATCATCTGCCCCGACTGGGAGGCTCCCGAGGGTGTGGCCGTCGACGCCATCCTCTTCGGCGGCCGCCGCGCCACCAACGTGCCGCTGGTCGCCGAGCAGTACGAGAACGCCCACGGCGTGTTCATCGGCTCCGCTGTGGCCTCCGAGGTCACCGCCGCCGCCCTGGACGCCAAGGTCGGCTCGCTGCGCCACGACCCGATGGCCATGCTGCCCTTCTGCGGCTACCACATGGCCGACTACTGGTCGCACTGGCTGGAGATGCAGGACAAGCTGGGCGACAAGTTCCCCAAGGTCTACCAGGTCAACTGGTTCCGCAAGGACGAGAACGGCAAGTTCATCTGGCCCGGCTACGGCGAGAACTCCCGCGTGCTCGACTGGATCGTGCGCCGCGCCTCCGGTGAGGTCGAGGCGATCGACGGCGTGACCGGCCGCTACCCCAAGTTCGAGGACTTCAACCTCGAGGGCCTCGACCTGGGCGAGGAGGAGTGGGCCAAGATGTACGACATCGACCCCGAGGCCTGGGCCGCCGAGATGGACGACACCGAGGAGTACTACAAGCAGTTCGGTGACAAGCTGCCCGAGGCCATCAAGGAACAGCTCGCCAAGTTCCGTGCGCGCATCGATGAGGCCAAGAAGGCCTGATAGCGACTAAGGCCCTTCCTCACGAAGGGTGCTGACGGGGGTCCCACCGGTGGTGAACCGGTGGGACCCCCGTTCGTTCTTCGTTGCCGTTACTACGCGCTTTGAGCGAAGTGGGACTGCGGTGCTCCGCTGATACTGCACGAGGGTGGGGGTGTACTGGCCAAGGGTTGTGCGCACTGCACGGGACTCCGAACCCCGTGGAGTACGCCCTTCTCCCAGCCAGTACCACCCGACCACCGTGGAGTAGCTGGTCCGGAAGCGACCTGTTTTGCCTGCAAGAGCCCACCAGTCTGTGACGACGTCGTCTCTCACCCCACGTATCCCGGAGCGCTGGTCATGGGAAATAGTGGAGGACGCTGCGAGGCGATCTGGCTCTGGGGCGTCGCCTGCGGCGCCACTTGAGAGACCGGCAGGTACGTCGCCGTTCCGGATGCGGGCATGTAGCAAGAGCGCGAGATCCTCGAACGCGGGATCGGTTTAGTGGTTCCTCATCGGGGTCAGCCCATTTGATTCTGTGCGGCCAGGGCCCGGTGGCGTCGAACGAGGAGAATGATGGCGATGATCCAGCAGATCGCCCCAGTGGCCAGGCCAGCGACGAAGGGCACCGTGAACTTGCTGAACGTGAGGGTGGGGCCTACGAGGACCGCGTCGGTGTCATCCAGGCCCTCGCATGAGACCCGGTAATCTCCCGCCTTGTCAGCTTTGAATGTGAGAACCGAGCTGAAATCGCCGTTGTTGTTGGAGAGGTTCATCCCGGCGCTGCGGGAGGTGGGGACCTCCTCGCCGTCAGGGGCAACGACGGTGCAGCTGTTGACGATGGCGGCCCTCGGAACGTAAAGGGCGCGTTCGTCATTGCTGCTCAGAGTGACCTGCTGCCCGTTGGTGACGACGTCTCCACTGGTGGCGATGCTGGCGGCGACGATGGCGGAACCGATGCCCCCGATGAGCAGTCCCATCAACGGGCCGATGATGAACAGGATGATCGCCACGACCAGCTTTCCGACGTGAGTCGAGCGGGGGCGCTGCTGTCCGTACGGGGGCACAGCCTGGTAAGGAGGCTGGTTCGGCTGCTGGTACGGGGGTTGATTCTGGGGAGTCGACATCGATCTGTTTTCTGGGTGTGCTTCAGTTGACGTCGTAGCATAGCAAGTCCGGTTTTCTGAAGGGGCGGCCTATTTCGGCCTACCAGCCGTTGGAGTCCTCGACATAGGAGACCCAGATCCTCCGTCACGAGCGGCTGGGAACCTATCTCGTTCAAGACGTGATAGCCGGACCCAAGACGACGGATGCGAGCGTGAGCCGGGTGTCCGACCATGGCCCGCATGCACCGCGCTGGGCGGGCCCTCGGCCAGCCGCCCGTCGGTGCTTGGGGGAGCGAGTCCTCGTCCCGGAGGTCACCGCTGTGTAACGTGACGTCATGCGCGAGTACTCACCTGACGGTCGCATATCGCCAGGCTCCTCCCACGTGGTTCCGGCCGCCGACGGCGCCCAGGTGGGTCAGCTGCTCGACGAGACCGCCGCCGACCTGGCGCTACGAGCCACCCGGTACCTGCGCAACCATTTCCGCGATCGGGTCACCATCAGGGACCTCTCGGCGCACCTCGCCTACAGCCCCTCCCACCTCACCCGGGTCTTCACAGCCGCCGTCGGAACCTCGCCCATGGACTACCTGGCTGCCTGGCGACTGCACGAGGCCAAGCACCTCCTCGTCGCCCACCGGATGGGAGTGGTCGAGACCTGTCACGAAGTCGGCTACACCTCGGTGGGCACCTTCAGCCGGCGCTTCCTGCGCGACGTCGGAACCCCGCCCGGCGCCCTGCGTCGCATCGCCGACCGGGTCGCCGAGCGAACCCTGCCTGCCGTGAGCCTCCTGGTGCCGGCGGCGGGGAGGATCCGTGTCCGCCCGGACGTCCCTGAGGAGATGCGCCGCGCGCTCGGACCCGCCCCCTATCAGTGGATCGGCACCTTTCCCCGCCCCGTTCCCAGCGGGCTGCCGGCCACCGGGACGCTGCGTCGCGGTATTGACGACGTGGAGCTGCCCGTGGTTGCAGGCGCCCCCTGGATCCTCGCCACCATCCTTCCCGACGGCGCCAGCGTCCACGAGCACCTGGCCCCCACAAGCCCTCTCGTCGCGCGGCTCCGTATCCCCGAGGCGCCCGTCATCGGTGCCGTCACCCTGCCGGTGCGTGCCGCCCTCCCCTGGGACCCCGCGGTCCTCGTGGCCCTGGCGGCGATGGTGGTCTGAAAGGGGCGCCGCTCAAGAGAGCAGGATCGGAGTCGTCTTCGGAGTGCCGGCCGGTCTACCGTCGTGGAGCGTCACAACGTCCCTCGACACGTAGCTGGATACGTAAGGAGCCACTGATGACCGACACCACAGCCAACGCCCAGCCCGCCGAGCGCCTTACCGGCTTTCCCTGCTGGATCGAGCTGTACACCCCGGATATCGACGCCTCGGCCGCGTTCTACCGGGACCTTCTCGGCTGGGAGATCACCCGCGCCGAACCGGGCGAGCCGCTGACCACCGAGGTGCATCACGGAGGCCGGCTCGTTGGCTCCTTCGAGCCGGTCGAGGACGCGCCCGGTGACCCCGGCTGGCGGGTCAGTTTCATGGTCGACGACGTCCGTGCCGCAGCCGGAGCCGCCAAGGGAGCCGGTGGGAGTGTCGTTGTGGAGCCCACTTGCGTCACTGAGACCATGGCCTACGCCCTCGCCTCCGATCCCGACGGTAACGTCGTCGGGCTCCTGGAGGATGAGGACTTCGAGGGGCCCTACCCCTACCAGGCCGGGATGCCGGTGTGGTTCGACGTCCTGGCCAGCGACCTGGAGCGGGCCGAGCGCTTCTACCGGGAGGCCGCCGGGTGGCCCACCCGCCGGCTGACCATTGCCGACCAGGAGCAGGCCTTCTACACGAGCGTCGTCGGGGGCAGATCCGTGAGCGGCGTCGGCCGGGCCGGCTACTTCGGGGGTGAGGAGGTCCCCTCATGCTGGCGCATCTACTTCGGGGTTAAGGACGCGTACGCCGCCGCCCGGCGGGTGCGCGAGCTCGGGGGAAACGTCATCGTCGAGCCCTTCGACTTCACGTTCGGGCGCATGGTGGAGGTGGCCGACCCGCACGGGGCGCGCTTCCTGCTCACCACCTTTTGACCCTCTGTTGTGTCTCCTCACCTCAGAGACGTGTGAGTGTCATGGCTTCTGAGGCGAGGGCAGGGCGGGCCGCCCGGGGGGACGAGACCTGACCGATGCCCGGTTCCACTGCTGGGGCGCCGGTAGGTCGGAGCTCTGTGATGCCCCGGCAGAGCGGACATCGCCGCCCTGGCCACCGGGGCGCCTGTAGGTCGGCTACTGCACGAGGGTGGGGTTGTACTGGTCAGGGGTTGTCCGTACTGCACGAGACTCCGACCCCCGTGGAGTACCCCCGAATGTCGGCCAGTAGCACCCCACCCTCGTGCAGTACGCGCCGAACGCCACCAGAGCAACCATGCCCGCCACCTTTCCGGCAGGATGGACCGACGACTCTCACCCCCAGGCAGCCCTCCCCACCTGTGTCTCAGATGCCCTGACCCCCGAAACCCTCCGAAGCCATGAGACAACACACCGGTGCCAGGTTGCGCGGCGCCTACGATTCGGCGTGATGTGGCCTCCATCATCTAGGCTGAGGCCGTGAAGATCCTGCTCCTCGGCTCCGGCGCGCGCGAGCACGCCCTGGCCCATGCCCTCGCCCGTGACCCGCAGACCACCGAGCTCGTCGTTGCCCCCGGCAACCCGGGGACCTCGGCCATCGCCACGAACTTCAGCATCGACCCCTGCGCCCCCGAGGAGGTCGTCGCCCTGGCCACCCAGATGGGGGCCGACCTCGTCGTCGTCGGCCCCGAGGCGCCCCTGGTGGCCGGTGTCGCAGACGCCGTGCGCGACGCCGGGATCCCCTGCTTCGGCCCCGGCGGCGAGGCCGCCCGCCTGGAGGGCTCCAAGGCCTTCGCCAAGGAGGTCATGGCCGCCGCCGGCGTGCCTACCGCCGAGGCCGCCGTGTGCACCACCGAGGCTGAGCTGGCCGCCGCGCTGGAGCGCTTCGGCAGCCCCTACGTCGTCAAGGAGGACGGCCTGGCCGCAGGCAAGGGCGTCGTCGTCACCGACGAGCTCCCCGTCGCCCTGGCCCACGGACGCGCCTGCCTGAGCCGCGGCGGCCGCGTCGTCGTCGAGGACTACCTCGACGGCCCCGAGGCCTCCGTGTTCTGCGTGTGCGACGGCGCCACCGTCCGCCCCCTGGCCCCCGCCCAGGACTTCAAGCGGCTCCTCAACGAGGACGCCGGCCCCAACACCGGCGGCATGGGCGCCTACTCGCCCCTTCCCTGGGCGCCGGCCGACCTGGCCGAGCAGGTGGTGCGCGAGGTCGCCCAGCCCGTCGTCGACGAGATGGCTCGTCGCGGCACCAGCTTCATCGGCCTGCTCTACTGCGGCCTGGCCCTGACCCGCCGCGGACTGCGCGTTATCGAGTTCAACGTCCGCTTCGGTGACCCCGAGACCCAGGCCGTCCTGGCCCGCCTGACCTCCTCCCTGTCCGAGCTGCTTCACGCCGCCGCCACCGGCACCCTGGCCGACGTCCCCGAACCCACCTGGTCCGAGCAGTGCGCCGTCGACGTCGTCATCGCCGCCCCCGGCTACCCCGGCGCCGTGACGACCGGTGGCGCCGTCTCCGGGATCGAGGCCGCCGAGGAGCTCGACGACGTCCACGTCCTGCACGCCGGCACCGGCACCACCGAGCGCGGAGAGCTGGTGTCCACCGGCGGGCGCGTGCTGTCCGTCGTCGCCCTGGGCCCCAGTGTGGAGGACGCGCGGGTGCGCGCCTACGAGGCCGTCAAGCGCATCGAGCTGGAGGGTGCCCGATACCGCACCGACATCGCCCGCGCGGCCGGCGCCGACGGCGCAGGCAGTGCCAAGTAGTGCGGCCGCGAGGGTCGCGGCGTCCGATCGCCCGGACTTCTTCTGAGACCAAGCATATATTCGTTACCCATTCGTGATACTTTCTCGCGGTGTCGCCGGCAGCGCGCAGCGTGCGCACCGGCGTCGGTGTTGACCCATATCAGCGTCCGGGTCGGCCGTCCGAGGCCTCCCGTTTGCCCGATTCATCTCCTTCCTGCCGGTCGGAATCGCTCTGGCCGGCACTCGGGACCGTTCCCGAGGCGACCCGAGTGAAATGGCGTGATGGCGCGGTATACGAAGAGGAGGGAAGCGGTGACTCACGTAGACGACGCCGCCGCTCGGAACCGGACATGCGGCACCCGCCGATGGCAGGATGGGGGTATGACTCAGACCGCGAGCTCCGCCTCCGTCAGCCTCGGAGCCTCAGCACCCGCGTCCCAGGCCCCCACCATCCCAGGCTGGGAGCACCGCTCCAGCGGCAAGGTGAGAGACGTCTATGCTCCCGTCGCCGAGGGTCCCTGGAGCGGACAGGACGTGCTCCTCGTGGTCACCTCGGACCGCATCAGCGCCTACGACCACATCCTGTCCACCCCGATCCCGGACAAGGGCAGGGTCCTCACCGCCCTGAGCGCCTGGTGGTTCGAGCAGCTCGCCGACGTCGTCCCGAACCACCTCGTCTCCCTCGACGTCCCCGACCAGGTCGCCGGGCGCGCCATGATCTGCCGGCGCCTGGAGATGCACCCGGTGGAGTGCGTGGCCCGCGGCTACCTCACCGGCTCGGGCCTGGCCGAGTACCAGCAGAGCCGAGCCGTGTGCGGCGTGCCCCTGCCCGAGGGCCTGACCGAGGCCTCCCGCCTGCCCGAGCCGATCTTCACCCCGGCCGCCAAGGCCGAGGTCGGCGAGCACGACGAGAACGTCACCTTCGAGCGCGTCGCCCGGATGGTGGGGGAGCCGGCCGCCACCGCCCTGCGTGAGACCACCCTGGCCCTCTACGGCCGGGCCGCCGAGATCGCCCGCGACCGCGGCATCATCCTGGCCGACACCAAGTTCGAGTTCGGCACCGATACCAGCGGCAATCTGGTCCTGGGCGATGAGGTCCTCACCCCCGACTCCTCCCGCTTCTGGCCCGCCGACGCCTGGGAGCCCGGCCGGGTCACCCCCTCCTTCGACAAGCAGTACGTGCGCGACTGGCTCACGTCGCCGGCCTCCGGATGGGACCGCGACGGCGACCAGGAGCCCCCCGCCCTGCCCGACGACGTCGTCGAGCGGACCCGGGCGCGTTACCTCGATGCCTACGAGCGACTGACCGGCCGTCCCCTGGAGCTGCCATGACCCCGATCTCGCCCTCCTCCGCCCCCCGGTCGGCTGACCCAGGAAGGCCCTCGGCCGGCTCGTACGGCTCGTCGGCAGCCTCCGATGCCTCTGACGTGAGCGCGGCCCGCGCCTTCAAACCGGGCCCGGGCTTCTACATCCTCATCTGTCTGATCGTCCTGACCATCGTCCTGGCGCTGTCGGCAGCCATCACCTCCGCCCTCGGGGTCACCGGCACCTCCCGAATCCTGGGCGGCACCGCCCTCATCCTCGTGGGGCTGGGCATGCTCTCCTCCCTGCGGGTCTCCGCCCGCTCCCTGGTGGTCAACGCCCCCCGCCTGCGCCTGGAGCGCAACCGGGTCCGCGCGGCCCAGGCCCGCCGGCAGGCCGAGGCTAAGGCCGCCAAGAAGGCTGCAAGCGCCTCGAACGGCAGGAACACCAAGGGCAGGGCGGGCAAGGGCTCCCAGTCCTCGCTGCGGGGCTCGGGGCCCGACGGCGTCGGAGCACCCCAGCCCGGGACCGATCTGGTGACGCTCACCGTGCCGGGAACCAAGGTGCTGGTTCCCGAGTCGACCGGGCGACGCGAGCTGACCACCCTCGACGTGGTCTCCGGCCCGGTCACCACCGCGCTGGCCGCGACGTCACTCGGGCGTGCGGCCGACGAGCGCCTGGCCGGGACCTCCACCGGCGAGACCCTTATCCGCGTCGGCCAGCTCCTGCTCGGCGCCACCGGCTTCGTGCTCGTGGCCCTGGGGCTCGCCTCCATCCTGGGACAGGTGATCTCATGACTCCCCGTGACCGACGTCCCGACAACGAGCGGGGCCCCGTCAACTGGGGCATCGTGCCCAAGAAGACCCCTCGGGTGAAGAACACCTCAGCCCGGCCCGGAGGCAGCGGGAGGCTCGAGGTCGTCCGCCCAGGCAATAACCCGACTCCCCTCGGCTCATCCGCCTCTGCCGCATCCGCCGCAGGCTCGGCCGACGGCGGCGCCAGCAGCGTCGGCAGCGCCGGTAGGGCGGCGGTTATGACGGAGGAGGACATGCGCTCTGCGGCAGCCCAGGCCATCGCCTCGGGCACCGCCGACGCCGTTGATGCCGCCATCGCCATCGACTTGGCCGACGCGGCCGATGATGGTGTGGACAGCGACGACGCCGATGACACCGGCGGCCCGGTTGACGAGTCTCAGGAGCACGGCGGGCCCGTCCCGGCGGCGGCCGCAGTCACGCCCGCCGACAACAGCTCAGCCAGCGCCAGTGAGAACCGTTCCCGACCCGTCATACGGCCCACCGCTGTCGAGGGACACAGCACAACCCCGGCCGCCACGACGACCACCCGTGTCTTCACCATCTCCCAGGGCAGGCCCACCGCCGTGTCCAGCGACACCTCCGCCCCGGCTCCCAACGCCGGAAGGCCGTCCGCCGGCGGCTACGGCTACCAGGCGCGACCCAGCGCCTCATCCGGCGCCGCCCCCAAGGCGGCCTCCCAGGCCGCTGCCGCGACCACCAGCATGTCGGCGCACATGCCTTCAGGCACGGCAGCCGCAGCCGCCCCCGAGGAGGACACCGGCATCCTGGCCGAGTCCAGCGCCTGGGAGGCGGCCACCAACGCCCTCGACACCGAGGAGATCAAGGCTCAGGGCAGTGGCACCGACTGGGGCGTGGGACACGGACCGGCCAAGGGGCGCGGCCCCCGCCGGCCCTCCTCCAGCACCGACTGGGGCGTCGGGCGAGGCCCCGCCAAGGGATCCAGTACCAACCGCACCCGCTCCCCCTGGCCCGCAGCGGTGCGCAGGCAGCGCCTGGCCGGTGTGGCCTTCGCCCTCATGGGCCTGGTCCTGGCCACCGTCTCCGCCATGAACCTGGCCCGCAACGCCGAGGCCGGGCACCTGTGGATCCCGCCGTGGCTCGTCGCCGTCCTGGGCGGCGCCGGGCTGGTGGCCGCAGCCGGCTACCTGGCCTGGGCCGGGGGAACGCCCCTGCGCCGCGAGGCCGAGCGCTGGAAGCCCGGCGTGCTCGACGCTGCCGCGGGCCTGACGACCGGGACCGTCAAGGTGCACGACCCCGCCCGGCTGGTGGCCCGCGCTCGCGGACCGCTCCTGCTGGGCTCCTCCGAGCGCGCCGACGAGACGGCCCCCACCGTGGACTCCGGCCCCAGGCCGGTCATGGGAACCTCCACCGTCGACCAGTCGCTCCGCGCCCCTGCGGGGGTGGCCGGGGCCGTGGGCGGCTTCATGCTGGCCAGCGCGGTGGTCTGCGCCGTCGTCGCCCTCATCCTGGGCCCCGGCTGGCTCATCGCCACCGCAGCCCTGACCCTGGGCGGGATCGTCGCGATCCGCCTGGCCGGCGAGTGGCTTGGCCAGGTCTGAGCCGACCGGGGCCGGCCGGGACCGTATGGGAACCGCTTCGACGCTGTTGCGAGACCCTCCCCGGGCTCGCCCGCCGCTCCGCCAGACGAATGCTCCCGGTCAAGTCCGGGTAGTCTTGGCTGCGCAACTCATCCCGCCTTATCTGAGGAGCCCCCATGGGACGCATCGTCGTCGAGGTCATGCCCAAGCCCGAGATCCTTGACCCCCAGGGTAAGGCCGTCGTCGGCAGCCTTCCCCGCCTTGGATTCGACCAGTTCACCGGTGTGCGCCAGGGGCGCCGCTTCGAGCTGACCGTGGACGGCCCCGTCACCGAGGAGCACCTGGCCGCCGCCCGCGAGGCCGCCGCCACGCTCCTGTCCAACCCGATCATCGAGGACGTCGTCTCCGTGGCCGCCGACGAGGAGGCCTGAGCCGTGAGTGACTCTCCTACCGCCCGTATCGGCGTCATCACCTTCCCCGGCACCCTCGACGACGTCGACGCCGCCCGCGCCGTGCGCCTGGCCGGTGCCGAGCCAATGAGCCTGTGGCACAAGGACGCCGACTTACGCGGGGTTGACGCCGTCATCGTGCCCGGAGGCTTCTCCTACGGCGACTATCTGCGCTGCGGCGCCATCGCCCGCTTCGCCCCCGTCATGGGCGAGGTCGTGGCCGCCGCCGAGCGCGGCATGCCGGTACTCGGCATCTGCAACGGCTTCCAGATCCTCGCCGAGGCCCACCTCCTGCCCGGGGCGCTCCTGCGCAACGCGAACCAGCGCTTCATCTGCATCGAGCAGCGCCTGCGCATCGAGAACGCGCAGACCGCCTGGACCAACCGGTTCACGGTCGGGGAGGAGATCGTCGTCCCCATGAAGAACGGGGAGGGCAACTTCATCGCCTCGCCCGAGGAGCTCGACCGCCTCGAGGGCGAGGGCCTCGTCGTCTTCCGCTACGTGGGCAACCCCAACGGCTCAGCCCGCGACATCGCCGGCGTGCGCAACGAGCGCGGCAACGTCGTCGGCCTCATGCCCCACCCCGAGCATGCCGTCGAGCCCGGCTTCGGCCCCGGATCGGCTGCCGGTCCGCGCACCGGTACCGACGGTCTGGGAATCTTCCGCTCCGCCATCGACTCGCTGCTGGCCGCCTGACGACGCCGCCCCCTCCGGCTCCGACCCTCGTCCCGCGCCGGGGCACTGCCGCCTGTACCGCTCCCTGATGGCCGTCAGCGCTGGGAACCGCCTCGCCCCACCCTCCTCCGAGTTATCCACAGGATCGCCGAGGGTCTGTGTAGAACTGTGAAGAGGGTGGGGCGATTCACTGCCTGGACCGTTGTGCGGCGGTCACGATCGAGTTGCGTGAGGATGAAGAATATGCTGTCGCCCCTGCTGGGTTCGGTGCCACTGAAAGCACGCGGTTCAGGCTTGACTGATCGGACGGTTTTCCCGCATTTTCAGGCAAAACTCTGTCTATGGCGATGTTGCCTCAAGGTGTGTGGCGGTATTTGTGGGAAGCTTCCAGCAGGATCGCTCACCCGGGTTGGAGGTCTCGAACGGGCCTTGTACACAGGGAGAGTGGCGACATCCCAAGAACCCACACACCCCTGCACAAGCCTGTGGACACGACCTGTGGATAACTCCGCTCGTGATGCGTCGAAGCCCTCCCCGAGCTCGTGAGCTGCGTGGCTTGAGCCGGGCTGTGCTCCCAGTGGGGGTGGGACTAAAGCCCTCATGATCTCTTGGGCCCCTCGATTCGCGATTCCCCGCCGGTGAGGGTGTGGTTGTGGTCCCTGGCGACGTCGACCCAGAAGGTGAGGCGCTCGTCGTCGGCGACGGCCTCAGGAGCGACGGTGAGCCAGCCGGGCCCCATGCCTCGCCCGGCCCCCATCTGAGCCTGCGCGGCACCCGGCTCGGCAAGAAGCGCCTCATGACGCTCGGCGGTGACGCGCACCAGGAGGTCCCCGGTCTTTCCGGCGCTGACGATCATCTTGTCATTGACCATGATCGCGCGGCCTCCGAACATGGAGACCTCGCGCACGTCCGGTTCGTCATCGACCAGCGCGCGGACGCGCTGAACGAGGTGATGCTGCTCGGGCGTCAATGCTGCCATGGCTTCGCCTCCCATCGGCGATCACTCGGTCAAGGGCTGCCAGTGGTTCGGACCGGCGTCCCCGCCTGCGCCGGCAATCGCGAGGCGGGGCATGAAGTGGGCCCAGCCGTGCGCGTGCCCACGGATCTCGGGCTCGGGCAGATCGACGTGGCGCAGGTCCACACGCGTGCCGTCAGTGATCGGGGTCAGGAGGAACTCGACCCTGGAAGTTCCTGCGGGCAGCTCCTCACTGCCGGCGAATCCCCACGAGACCACCACACGCTGAAAGGGCTCGACCACGAGGTACTCACCCCGTACGGGGTAACCGGCGATGTCGACTGCGAACCGGCCGCCTGGCAGCGGGTCGAGATCGGCGTACTGCCCCATCCACGCCGTCATGCCCTCGTTGGTGGTGAGGTACTTGAACACCGCCTGCGGGGGTGCCTCGATCTCAATGGAGTCCCGGAACTCAGCCACGCTGCCTCTCCTCTCGCTGCTCGACGGCGGACTTGAGGGCCGCCAGCCTCTCGGGCCAGAAGTCGTCGAGGTAGGAGCGCACCGCCGCGAGTCCATCCGTGTTGAGCGCGTACAAGCGGCGTGTGTGATCGGTGCTGACGGTCGCAAGACCCGCCTTCTGAAGAGTTCGGAGATGATGTGAGGTGGTCTGCTGCGACAATCCAACCGCTTGCGCAACGGCACCGACGGGCTGCGGTCCTGAGCGGATCACCCGCAGGATCGCCCGACGGTTCCCGTCGGCCAGCGCCCGCAGCGTCATATCGACATCAATCGCCTCTGCTGCTCTCACACACTCCTCCTCGGGACGACGACCTCACCCTAACACAAATGGTGGTTTGTACTCATGGGTATTTGTGTGTTGGTGGGTGAAACCCGCGTGCGGTGAACCGTGTTGTGGCGGATCCTCCCGATCCGCTGGGCGGCAGGACCGGGCCGGAGTCGGATCGAGAGGTTCGTCCAGGCGTGAGACTCGCCGGTCATCTCACTGGAAGGGGCGCGTTGGGCTGCTCTCACAGCGTCCGGCGTGTACTGCACGAGGGTGGGGTGCTACTGGAGGAGGGTCGGGGGTACTCCACGTAGGTCGGGCCTTCGTGCAGTACACACAACCCCTGGCCAGTAGATCCCCACCCTCGTGGAGTAGACCGACCCGAGGCGGGGTGGGCCGGGGTGGTGCTGTGTCGGTGCCACCGGGACGCAGGACAGGAACCGGACAGGAGTCGGGCAGGGCACATGTAGCTTTTCCCTCGGCCCTCCGTCGCCTCCAGGACAACCAGCCCTGTGCCCCCGGACTCCCTCCGGAGCGAGCACCTCAGATGGTCATTTCACCCTGACCTCGCGCAGCAGCCGGTCTGATCGGGGTTCAGGCGGCAAACGGCGCGCCGGACGAGTGCCGAGGCATGACGAGACGGTCCCTGGCCGGTTCTTCCGGGGCGTTTCCGACAACGGCGGTCGGCCGCTCCTCGGAGCGACCGACCGCCGAGTGTCTCGATGATGGCTCGTCAGCCCACCAGGTCGGCCACGATCTGCAGGACGTCCTGCAGGTGCCGGTTGGACAGGAACTCCCGGCGCACGGACTCGTGCGCGGCCAGCCCCATCTCCCGGGCCCGCTCGGGGAAGAGCAGCAGGTCGCGCACGGCCTCGGCCCAGGCGACGCCGTTGGCCGGGTCGATCAGGACGCCGTCGACGCCGTCGTCGATCTGGTCGCGGATGCCGCCTACCGCGGAGGCGACCACCGGGGCCTTCTTCCACATGGCCTCGGCGACGGTCAGCCCGAAGGCCTCGACCAGGGAGCGCTGGGTGACCACCGAGCTGACCCGCTGGACAGCGTTGACGACGGTGGCGTTGACCTCTCGGTCCTCCATGCTCACCGCGGCCACATGGATCCGCGAGGCGACCGAGTCGGGCAGCACTGAGCAGCGCTCCACGATCTGGTTCAGGGTTGCCTGCGACTCGGGCCCGTCCGGGGAAGGGCCGACCAGCAGCAGGTGGGCGTCCCCGGGCAGCAGGGCGATGTTCTCCGCGAAGGCCTCCACCAGCTCCAGACCGCCCTTGAGACGGTCCCAGCGGTTGACCTGGGTGACGACCCTGGCGCCCAGCGGCACCGGGCCACCGGCCAGGACCGGGTCATCGGCCAGGCCGCGGAAGGCGTCGGCGCGCCCGTCGTGACGCACGAAGGGCACGGCCTCGAAGGGCGGCTCGCCGGCGAAGATCCCGGACAGGCGCGCCACCGACCAGGACTCGTCCAGGTCCAGGACCCGGTTCTTGGGGGAGTCGGCGTCGATCGAGGGGGCCAGGACCGCGCAGTGCTCGGCCTCGATGTACGGGGGCCGGTACTCGGGGCGGGAGACGACCACCAGGTCCACGTCCTCCAGGTAACGGTCCAGGAAGGCCCAGGCGTAGTCGGCGGCCTCGCCCGCGCCCTCAGCCCCGGCGTGGCAGCGCCAGATGACCGTGGCGCCCACGGCCTTGAGGGCCTTGGTCAGGCCCGCTGTGGGCGGGTCGTGGAGGATGACGACGTCGTCGGGACGGACCTCGTCAACGATGTTCTCCGCATTGGAGGACAGGACGTGCTCGTAGATGTCGCGCTGCTTGTCCCCGAGCTTGCCGCCGTCGCCGAAGTCGCCGTGGATGCCTGCGTGCAGCCGGTCTGCGATCTGGGTGAACTCCTCGGGCGCGTCCAGAGTCAGCCAGCGCACGTCGAGTCCGGCGCCCAGGGCGTATCCCACGAGCGGGGCGACCGTCTCCGCCGGCCCCGAGCCAGCGGCAGCTGACGGAGTCACCGTCCACACGGTGCGTCCCTCCAGCAGGGCCTCGGCCCCCGCCAGGCTCGTGCGCAACCGTCTGACGGCCACCTCGTCCAGGTGGCTCTCCAGATGCGACAGGGGCAGCGGGGCGACGTCGATATCTCTCATGCCACGATCTTCCCCCTAAATCGTGTGAGTCGCAGCACTTTGAGAGTGGGCGTGGCGTCTCGTTGCCGTTTCGGCATATTTCTCGGCTGTAATCCAGGGACCATGAAGAAAGCCACAGGGAGCGCGGGACCGGTGCGCTGGTGATATGAGGGCGCCGCGGGGCGCGGGTAGGCTTGGTCCGGCCGCACTCCCTCTTCGACCAGGAGCACCCATGGCGCCCGAGCCCGCGATCCCAGCCGCCCACCCCGACACCGTTGCCGACGCCGCAGCGACCCCCGAGCGGGAGATGCCCTGGAAGGACCTGGGCCTCAAAGCCGACGAGTACGAGTCCATCCGTGAGCTCCTGGGCCGGCGCCCCACCAACGCCGAGCTGGCCATGTACTCGGTCATGTGGTCCGAGCACTGCTCCTACAAGTCCTCCAAGATCCACCTGCGCCAGTTCGGCGCCAAGACCACGCCCGAGATGCGCGAGCACCTCCTGGTCGGGATGGGGGAGAACGCCGGCGTCGTCGACATCGGTGACGGCTGGGCCGTGACCTACAAGGTCGAGTCCCACAACCACCCCAGCTACGTCGAGCCCTACCAGGGGGCCGCCACCGGTGTGGGCGGCATCGTGCGCGACATCATCTCCATGGGGGCGAGGCCTGTGGCCGTCATGGACCAGCTGCGCTTCGGCGCCGTCGACCACCCCGACACTGCGCGCGTCGTCCACGGTGTCGTGGCCGGCGTGGGCACCTACGGCAACTCCTTGGGACTGCCCAACATCGGCGGCGAGACCGAGTTCGACTCCTCCTACCAGGAGAACCCGCTGGTCAACGCCCTGTGCGTGGGCGTGCTGCGCCACGAGGACATCCACCTGGCCAACGCCACGGGTGCTGGCAACAAGGTGGTGCTCTTCGGGGCGCGCACCGGTGGCGACGGGATCGGTGGTGCCTCCATCCTGGCGTCAGAGTCCTTCGAGGACGGCATGCCCTCCAAGCGGCCCAGCGTCCAGGTGGGTGACCCCTTCATGGAGAAGGTCCTCATCGAGTGCTGCCTGGACCTGTTCAGGGCTGGTCTGGTGCTCGGCATCCAGGACCTGGGCGCCGCCGGCATCTCCTGCGCGACCTCCGAGCTGGCCTCTAACGGCGACGGCGGCATGCACGTCGACCTGGAGAAGGTGCTGCTGCGCGACCCCGCCCTGACCGCCGGCGAGATCCTCATGAGCGAGTCCCAGGAGCGCATGATGGCCGTCGTCGCGCCCGACAAGCTCGAGGAGTTCATGGCCGTCATCGACAAGTGGGATGTCGAGGCCGCCGTCATCGGCGAGGTCAACGGATCGGGCCGCCTGACCATCGACCACTTCGGGGAGCGGATCGTCGACGTCGACCCGCGCACCGTGGCCCACGAGGGCCCCACCTACGAGCGCCCCTACGCCCGCCCCGCCTGGCAGGACGAGCTCAACGCCGACACCACTGAGCGCCTGGCCCGCCCCGAGTCCGCCACCGAGCTCGCTGAGCAGGTGCGCGCCGTCGTGGCCAGCCCCAACCAGGCCTCCGTCGCCTGGATCACCAACCAGTACGACCGTTTCGTGCGCGGCGACACCGCCCTGTGCCAGCCCGACGACGCCGGCGTCATCCGCGTCGACGAGGTCACTGGCCGCGGCGTGGCCATCTCCACCGACGCCAATGGCCGCTTCACCAAGCTCGACCCTGCCACCGGCGCCGCCCAGGCCCTGGCCGAGTCCTACCGCAACGTGTGCACCGTGGGCGCCCGGCCCCTGGCCGTCACCGACTGCCTCAACTTCGGCTCGCCGGAGGACCCCGATGCCATGTGGCAGCTCGTCGAGGCCATCACCGGCCTGGCCGACGCCTGCGCCGCCATGGGGGTGCCGGTCACCGGAGGCAACGTCTCCCTCTACAACTCCCACGGCAAGGTCAAGGGGCAGATCGACTCCTCGATCAACCCCACGCCCGTCGTCGGCGTCCTGGGCGTCATGGACGACGTGCGCCGTGCCAACCCCTCGGGCTGGCACGAGGAGGGCCTGGCCGTCATGGCCCTGGGCACCACCGCCGACGAGCTCGACGGTTCGGCCTGGTCCCGCGTGGTTCACGATCACCTTGGCGGGCTGCCCCCGCGCGTCGACCTCGAGGCGGAGATGGCGCTCGGGCGGGTGCTGCTGGCCCTGAGCGAGGCGGAGGGGCCCGGCGGCGAGTCGCTGGTGCGTGCCGCCCACGACTGCTCGACCGGTGGTCTCATCCAGACCCTCGTGGACTCCTGCCTGCGCTGCGGCGTCGGCGCCAGCGTGGACTTGAGCGCCATCCAGGGCGAGGGCGTGGACGACTTCGCCGCCCTGTTCTCCGAGTCCGGGGCCCGCGCGATCGTCGCTGTGCGCGAGGAGCTCGTGCCCGCCGTGACCGCGGCTGCCGAGTCCGAGGATGTCGCCGTGGCGCGTCTGGGGACCACCGGCGGTGACCTGCTCGTCGTGACCGGCAGCGATCTGCTCTCCGACGGCGGTGCCGGGCGTCCCCTCGTCCTGGACCTGGCCGAGCTCAAGGGCGACGTCGAGGGCGTCCTGCCGGCGCTGTTCTGAGCCCGCCCCTCCACTCCACACCGAGCCGGGCATTTTTCGCGTAGCCCTACAGAAAAACCGTAGGGCTACGCGAAGAATGCCCGGCTCGACGCCTGGGAGGTTCAGAAAGGGGCAGCTGGGTCTTATGCGTCCCGGGTGCGCACCGCTAGCCTGGGTGCATGATCGATCACATCTCTGTGAATGTCAGCGATCCGGAGGCTTCGAAGGCCTTCTACGAGGCGGCGCTTGCGCCGCTGGGCTACCGCGTCGTCATGGAGTTCGGGCCCGTCACCGGGTTGGGATCCCCTGTCCCCGGGGCTCCGGAGGACGCCCCGGTGCCCCCGGATCTATGGCTGGCACCGACCAAGAGCCCGACGCCCTGCCATGTTGCCGTGACGGCGTCGTCGACAGCGCAGGTGGAGGCCTTCCATGAGGCGGCCCTGGCGGCGGGCGGTACCGACAACGGCGGTCCCGGCGAGCGCCCGCACTACCACCCCGGCTACTACGGGGCCTTCGTTCTCGACCCCGACGGCAACAACCTCGAGGCCGTCTTCCACGGCACCGGCGACTGAGCCTGCTCGCGGCCTCACTGTCGCCGTCGGCCTCCCTCCGTCGGCCTCCCTCCGTCGACGGCGCCCACGACGACGCCCTTGGCGGCGCCCGCCGATGAGCGTCCGGGTGTCTCGAGGAGATATCGAAACGGCCGAGGCGTTGGTCCGCGTCGGCCGTTTCGTTTCGGTGCCGAGCTCGCCCCGGGGGTGGCTCGGCACGGTGCCAAAGAGGCCGCTACCGCGTGTCGCGCGCCCGGCGTGGCGCCCTCTCAGCCCCGGAATTGCCAGATATCACTCAGGTAACTGCTCGCCATCGGCTCAAGATGTCGCAGATATCTCGCAGAGATCTCTAGACTTCAACCATGACTGTGCCTTCAGAGACCTCGGGGACGATCGACCCTCGCGAGGTATCACTGTATGCCGGCCACTTCGACGCACTGTGGGGTGTGGCCTGGAGCCCCGACGGTACGCGGCTCCTGTCCGGATCGCATGACGGCACGGCCCGTGTATGGGACGCGAACAGCGGCATCGAGCTGTTCGCGCTCGCGGGCCCCAGTCTGTCTATCAGTGCGGTGGCCTGGAGCCCCGACGGCACGCGCCTCCTCACCGCGGCGGAGGATCACAGCGTGCGTGTCTGGGACGCGACCACCGGCGCCGACCTGCTGACCCTGGGTGTCGGTGGTTCCGGTGTCGGCGGGGCGGTGGCCTGGAGCCCCGACTCCACTCGCATCCTCACCAGCTTCGACGACGCCTCGGCCCGCATCTGGGACGCCTCCAGCGGCCAGGTGGTGCGCACCCTGTCCGGACACACCGACCACCTCACCGCGGTGGCCTGGAGCCCCGACGGGACCCGCGTGGCCACCGCCTCCGACGACGGCACCGCCCGGGTCTGGGACGTCACCACCGGCACCGAGCTGCTGCGCGTGGGCCCCATGGCCTTCGTGGGCCGTGGTGGAGCGGTGGGCCCCGACGGCACGCCGACTCACGTCGGCCCGATCGAGCCGATGACCGGGCTGTCGTGGAGCCCGGACTCGCGCCGCATCGTCACCGCCTTCGACTCGGCCGAGCCCAGGGTCTGGGACGCCGCCACCGGCGAGGAGGTCCTCGGCCTTCACGGGCGCGAACGCCGCTGGGTGAGCGTGGTCTCCTGGAGCCCCGACGGCAGCCGCATCGTCACCGATGACATCTCCGGCACCACCGCCCACATCTGGGACGCCGCCACCGGCGAGGAGCTGTTCAGCCTGCGCGGTCACACCCAGTGGGCCTGCTCCCTGGCCTGGAGCCCGGACTCGCGTCGCGTGGCCACCGGCTCGCACGACGACACCGTGCGCGTCTGGGACGCCGCCACCGGCCAGACCCAGCTGGTCCTGGGAGCCGGCAATGCCGTCGAGACCGTCTCCTGGAGCCCCGACGGTTCGAGGATCACCGTCGGTGCCAAGATCGGCGGCAACCGCATCTGGGACGTCGCCACCGGCGAGCCGCGGCTGACGGTGGACAACGGCGCCCGTGAGCTGAACGAGGTCGTCTGGAGCCCTAACGGCGCCCGCCTGGCCACCTCCTCCTACCTCTCACCGCGTGTCCTTATCCTCGACGCCGCCACCGGCGAGGTCGTCCAGGCCCTGACCGCCGGCGAGGACGACGTCAACGACGTCGCCTGGAGCCCGGACAGCGAGCGCATTCTCTCCGGCCTGGGTGAGGACCTCGCCGCGATCTGGGACGCCGCCACCGGCGAGCGCCTCGTCACGCTCGAGGGCCACCGCGACATGATCACCTCGGTGGCCTGGAGTCCCAACGGTCAGCGCGTGCTGACCGGCTCTCAGGACGGGACTGCCCGCATCTGGGATGCCACCACCGGCGAGGTCGTCCACACCTACACCGGCAACTGGGTGCGCGACGTCGTGTGGACCCAGGGCGGCCCACGGGTCGTCACCGGCAGCGCCGACGGCGCCGCCCACGTCTGGGACGTCATCACCTCCGGTGAGCTCGTGACGCTGCGCGACGAGGACGCCATGGTCCGCTCCTACGCGTGGAGCCCCGACGGCACCCGGGTCCTGGCCGGCTTCGACGATGGCGTCGTGCGCGTGTGGGACGAGGTCTCCGGCAAGGTCGTCCTGTCCCTGGCCGGCCACCGCTTCGGCGTCACCGACGCCCAGTGGAGCCCCGACGGCACCCGGATCCTCACCGGGTCCGAGGACGGCACCGCGCGCCTGTGGGACGCCACCACCGGCGAGATGACCGGCCTGTTCCTGTGCTTCCTGCCCGACGGCGGGGTCGCCATCCTCGACGCCCCCTCCCTGAGCCTGCGCTCGGGGCCCGGCGAGGTCTGGGACTACCTCGGCCGTCCCGAGATCCTCGCCGGCCAGCTCACCCGGGTGGGCGTGGAGCGGCGCCAGTACATCGATCCGAACCCGGTGCCCCATGTCCCCTCTGGGGCGGTTGCGGAGGAGCCCGAAGAGGCCGCTGAGGCGCCTCAGGCGCCCGAGGGCGGAGAACCCGCCGAGACCGCCGAGCCTGCTGAGCCCACTGAATCCGAGTCCGCGGAGTCCAGCGAGCAGCCGGCGACTCCGTCGTCCTCTGACGCGTCCGTGTCGTCGGGCTCCGCCGCGTCAGCCGACGTGGAGGAGGGCTTGGCGGTGGCCCCCTCGGACACTGACGGCACCTCTCAGGACACTGCTGCCGAGGCCGTAGCGGAACCCGTCGCAGAGGCGGGCGAGCCCGCCTCCGGTAAGACTGAGGCCCCCGACGAGGCTGCGATCATCACCCCCGCCTCTGCTCCCGAGGCGGAGGACGCGGCCGCTGCCAGGCAGGCCCGGCGCGGCGCCCCCACCGCCTACACGCCGGACGAGGCCGTACCGGCCGCCGAGCAGCCGGCTGAGCAGGTCCTGGAGCACGGCGCCGAGCAGGTCGAGACCGAGCCGGTCGCCGCGCCGACGGGTGAGACCCTGCTCGTCCAGCCCTTCCCCGTCGACCAGGGCCTCGTGGACGGCGAGGTGACGGTGCCCGCCGTGACGACGCCGTCAATGACCGAGACGCCCGCTGCCCCTGTCACGGCCCCGGTCGCCAGCGAGGCCGGTGCCGAGGCGCCGGAGGCTCCGGGCCCCACCGAGGCCGGAGCTGAGTCCACTGCTGAGGCCGCCCCAGAGAGCGCCGTCGGGACGCCTACCTCCCCGGCGCCGCAGACAGGATCGGCCGCTGCCGCGCGCAGGGCCCGGCATGCGGCCGCCACCGCCCAGACCCCGCCTGAATCGGGCACGGAGGCGGCTGCCGTGGAGACCCCCGCGGTGGCATCGGACGCGGCTGCGTCCGCACAGGTCGCTCCCTCCGGAACGGCCGAGTCTGCCTATGAGCCGGTGGCGGTTCCTGTCGTCGAGCACGCCGGCGGCGAGCCCGTGGCCGCGCCCACCGGTGAGACCGTCGCTCACCCCGACCAGCCCGAGCTGGGCCGGGAGGGTACCCCCGCCGTCCCTGTGCGGCAGCCGACGGCCTCCTCCGGCGAGGCCTGGGAGCACGTGGCGGTCTCCGCACGGACCCCTGCCGACGCCGTCGGCCACGTTGGTGAGCAGACCACCACGGATGCCCCCGAGGAGCCCGGTGAGCCGGTGCAGACGGAGGTTCCCTGGTACGCCGCCTCCGTCGAGGGCGCGGTGCCGCCCGCGGCTGACGCAGCGGCCCCTGAGGCTCGAGGCGCCTTCGACTCCGAGCCCGCCTCCGCGCCGACCGCCTCGACTCTCGAGGACCAGCTTGAGGGCCGTGCGGAGGAGACCGCTCCCGCCGAGCCCGACGCCGGCATCGCGGGCGCACCCGCCGAGCCGGTCCCGGCCCCCTGGGGGGACGAGGAGCTGCGCCGTCGGATCTACACCGAGGTCCAGGAGTTCGTCGCCGCCATTGCGCGCCGTGACGTCAACGAGTTGGCGAGCCGCTACGGGATCTCCGGCAACGACCTGGCCGGACTCGACGACCAGCTGGCCGGGCTCTCCGCACCCGCCTCCGACCTGGCCCTCTACCCGGTGGAGCAGGCCGACGACTACGTTGACGGCCACCACCGCCTGAGCCTGAGCGAGCTGGAGGGCGGCGGCGTCGTCATCGCCAGCGAGCTGTGGGCTCACGGCGCGGCCACCGGAGCACGGCTCGTCGCTCACTGGAACCCGATGGGGATCTACCCCTTCGACTTCCGCCACGTGAGCATGTGAGTCATCTCCCGTGAGCGCCCGCGGGCGCTCACGGCCCCGTGTGTCCCCGTACCAGCAGGTGCGGGGACACGCCGGTTCAGGGCAACGGCGTGCTCGGCTCGGGGCGCTGGGAGGCTCCTACGCGTTCATGGGGAGAATGACCGGCGCGGATATGTGCTCGGGCTGTGAACCGCATAGACTTCCCGCGATGAGTTCATCCACCGAGAGGGGATATTTGTGTCGACGGCGCAGTACCCGGCACGGGCCCGTGTCGCCGCCTGGGCAGTGCACATCCTGACCATGTCGGGACTGGTGTGGGCCAGCCTGGCCATGCTGGCCACCATCCACCCCCACCGGGAGTTCGCCTGGATGTGGTTCTGGCTCCTCGTCGCCCTCGTCGTCGACGGTGTGGACGGCACCCTGGCCCGGCGCGCCAAGGTCTCCGAGATCATCCCCTGGTTCGACGGCGGCATCGTCGACATCGTTGTCGACTACCTCACCTGGACCTTCATCCCGGCGGTCTTCATGTACGTGGCCCTGCCGATGGGGCCCAGGCTGGTGGCCGGTCTGCTCATGGCCCTCATCCTGAGCTCGTCGATGTTCTGCTACGCCAACAAGCAGTGGAAGTCCACCGACTACTACTTCGTGGGCTTCCCGGCGGCCTGGAACATCGTGGCCCTCATGTTCTACGTGCTCCAGACCCCGGCAGCCGCCAACATCATCCTCACCCTCGTCTTCGTGGTGCTCACCCTCGTGCCCACGCACTACGCGCACCCGGCCCGCGTCAAGCGCTTCCGCGCCCTCAACGTCGCCGCAGTGGCGGTATGGTTCCTGGCCACCTGCTGGCTCGTGGCGATCCACCCCCACCGTCCCCTCAGCCTGGTCGCCCTCATCGTCGTCTCCGGCGGGTGGTTCCTGCTCGCAGGGGTCCTGCGCTCGATCCGCGGCGCCGAGCCGGAGACAGAGCCGGATACAGAGCCGGATACAGAGCTCGTCGGCTCCGCCTCCTGGCCACAGCCTCAGCGGGCATCCTGACTGCGCCGCCGCCACTCGGCCATGGCGGCGGCTGGCCGCTGCGTCTCCCGTGGGGACTTTGTCAGCCCTCCCGAGGGGCGCGGGGGATACGCAGCCCCCGGGCGACGGCCACGTCCCGCAGCCAGCGTCCGCCCTCGAGCAGGAAGGTGCTCAGTACCAGGCCGATGACCACCAGGACGACCCATTGGGGGTAGCCGTGGCCGTGGCCGTCGTCGCCCGCCAGGAAGAAGTACACGTAGGGCGCCACGAAGGTGATGAGGGTGACGAGGAAACCGGCGAAGCGGATACGACGCCGTCGGCCCGCCACCATTGCGATGATGCCCCACGTGTAGGGCACGGCGGTGACGATGTCGATGGTCCACAGCACCCAGGGGTTGCCCTGGAAGCCGGGGGCGAAGGTGGCCGGCAGTGCCCGCAGCGAGGAGTAGACGAATACCGTCGCGTAGGCGAGGAACCGCGGGTTGTGCAGCAGCCGGACGATGCTGGCGCGGGGCACCAGATCCACCTCCGCCTCGCGTAGTGCAGCCAGGGTGTGCCGTGAGACCCTCAGCGGGTCCGTGCCCTCCAGGACGGTGCGCAGGTAGTTGATCTGCGCGGGTGTCCCGGTGGCCCACTCATCGAGCAGGTGGCGCGGGCTCACGGCGACGACGACGGTGCCGCTACTTTCGCCGCCACTGCTGCCTTTGCCGGCGCTGCCGGGCTCAGAGGCTCCGGTGCTCTCGGGATCGTCCAGGGAGGCCTTGTCCAGGGAGGGATTGTCCAGGGATGCGACGTGGACGAGGTCCTCGCCCAGAACCGCGTGCAACCGGACCAGCTGCTGCGGGGTCACCTCGCTCAGCCACAGGCGCTGCCCGTGCTCGACCGCTAGGGACAGCGCGTGCCCCAGCGCCCAGCCGTGCTCATCGGGCGTCAGAAGCTCCTCGGGGCTGGAGACGTGGGCGAGCTCGGGCACCTCGGCGACATTGAAGCGCGTCAGGTCACCGATCCGGTCGACCACTGCCACCGTCCGCAGGACCTCGGGATCCAGAAGGTGACGTTGTACGACGGGCAGCTCTGTGACGGAGCGCAGGGCCAGCAGGTCCATCACGGAGGAGGACGGGACGGGGCGGCGATCGGTGGTGTGAGCGGGCACCTGACTGAGCATAGGGCCAGGAGGGCCTTCTCTCCTCACCGGGGAGGAGAGAAGGCCCTCCAACCTGCCCCAGCGCCAGGGGCACAGGCGGGGCCGGGCAGGCCCAGGCGGGCCCAGGGGCCGGCCGAGGGCCTAGGGTGGGTCAATGGGCACTCATGGCATCCCCTCAGCACCGCCCGGCCGACGCAGCGGCCCGGGGCTGCTCGTCGTGGCCGGGGCGGGCCTCATCGGATCCCGCC